>CP128433.1:827500-1139500 GCA_032615215.1 Microbulbifer sp. MKSA007
GTAGAGAAATCGAGTCTTAATAGGGCGTTTAGTTGCAGGCAATAGACCCGAAACCCGGCGATCTATCCATGGGCAGGTTGAAGGTTGAGTAACATCAACTGGAGGACCGAACCCACTAATGTTGAAAAATTAGGGGATGACCTGTGGATCGGAGTGAAAGGCTAATCAAGCCGGGAGATAGCTGGTTCTCCTCGAAAGCTATTTAGGTAGCGCCTCGCGTCTCACCCTCGGGGGTAGAGCACTGTTTGGGCTAGGGGGTCATCCCGACTTACCAACCCCATGCAAACTCCGAATACCGAGGAGTGCAATCGCGGGAGACACACGGCGGGTGCTAACGTCCGTCGTGGAAAGGGAAACAACCCAGACCGCCAGCTAAGGTCCCAAATATCAGTTAAGTGGGAAACGATGTGGGAAGGCCCAGACAGCTAGGAGGTTGGCTTAGAAGCAGCCATCCTTTAAAGAAAGCGTAATAGCTCACTAGTCGAGTCGGCCTGCGCGGAAGATATACCGGGGCTCAAACTGATAACCGAAGCTGCGGATGCTCTTAGGAGCATGGTAGAGGAGCGTTGTGTAAGCCGTTGAAGGTGGATCGGGAGGTCTGCTGGAGGTATCACAAGTGCGAATGCTGACATGAGTAACGATAAGGGAGGTGAAAAACCTCCCCGCCGGAAGACCAAGGGTTCCTGTCCAACGCTAATCGGGACAGGGTTAGTCGACCCCTAAGGCGAGGGCGAAAGCCGTAGTCGATGGGAAACAGGTTAATATTCCTGTACTCGCTATTACTGCGACGGAGTGACGGAGAAGGCTAGGCCGGCATGGCGATTGGTTGTCCATGTTTAAGGTTGTAGGCTGGGGACTTAGGCAAATCCGGGTCCCTAAGGCTGAGAACTGATGACGAAGCCCACTTAGTGGGTGAAGTGGTTGATGCCCTGCTTCCAGGAAAAACTTCTAAGCTTCAGGTAATAGTGAATCGTACTCTAAACCGACACAGGTGGTCAGGTAGAGAATACCAAGGCGCTTGAGAGAACTCTGGTGAAGGAACTAGGCAAAATGGTACCGTAACTTCGGGAGAAGGTACGCCGGTTTTGGTGATGGGACTTGCTCCCTAAGCTGAGGCCGGTCGAAGTGACCAGGTGGCTGCGACTGTTTATTAAAAACATAGCACTCTGCAAACTCGTAAGAGGACGTATAGGGTGTGACGCCTGCCCGGTGCCGGAAGGTTAATTGATGGGGTTAGCTTCGGCGAAGCTCTTGATCGAAGCCCCGGTAAACGGCGGCCGTAACTATAACGGTCCTAAGGTAGCGAAATTCCTTGTCGGGTAAGTTCCGACCTGCACGAATGGCGTAACGATGGCCACGCTGTCTCCACCAGAGACTCAGTGAAATTGAAATCGCTGTTAAGATGCAGTGTACCCGCGGCTAGACGGAAAGACCCCGTGAACCTTTACTACAGCTTTGCACTGAACTTTGAGCCTATTTGTGTAGGATAGGTGGGAGGCTTTGAAGCAGCGACGCTAGTTGTTGTGGAGCCGTCCTTGAAATACCACCCTGGTATGTTTGAGGTTCTAACTCTGGTCCGTTATCCGGATCGAGGACAGTGTATGGTGGGTAGTTTGACTGGGGCGGTCTCCTCCCAAAGAGTAACGGAGGAGTACGAAGGTGCACTCAGCATGGTCGGAAATCATGCAATGAGCATAATGGTATAAGTGCGCTTGACTGCGAGACAGACATGTCGAGCAGGTACGAAAGTAGGTCATAGTGATCCGGTGGTTCTGTATGGAAGGGCCATCGCTCAACGGATAAAAGGTACTCCGGGGATAACAGGCTGATACCGCCCAAGAGTTCACATCGACGGCGGTGTTTGGCACCTCGATGTCGGCTCATCACATCCTGGGGCTGAAGCCGGTCCCAAGGGTATGGCTGTTCGCCATTTAAAGTGGTACGCGAGCTGGGTTTAGAACGTCGTGAGACAGTTCGGTCCCTATCTGCCGTGGGCGTTGGAGATTTGAGAAGAGTTGCTCCTAGTACGAGAGGACCGGAGTGAACGAACCTCTGGTGTTCCGGTTGTCACGCCAGTGGCATTGCCGGGTAGCTATGTTCGGACGGGATAACCGCTGAAAGCATCTAAGCGGGAAGCCTCCTTCAAGATAAGATCTCCCTGAGGCCTTGAGCCTCCTGAAGGGCCGTGGAAGACTACCACGTTGATAGGCTGGGTGTGGAAGCGTTGTGAGGCGTTGAGCTAACCAGTACTAATTGCCCGTGCGGCTTGACCATACAACAGAGATGGTTACTAACGACTAGCTAAGCTAGCGGATTGTGAGTTAGAGACATACGATCGCTTGCGGTGTATTACTACAGATTGTTTTACCGACTTATTTGGGGTTATCGCCGGTCAATAACATGACCGAGGCAAACAGCGATAACGCGGCAGGCCAAGCACATTGCTTATAAGACCAACGCCAACCCAAGCCAGTTTGCCTGACGACAATAGAGTTGTGGAACCACCTGATCCCTTGCCGAACTCAGAAGTGAAACGCAACATCGCCGATGGTAGTGTGGGGCTTCCCCATGTGAGAGTAGGTCATCGTCAGGCTTCTAATCCGAAAGGGCCACCCAACAGGGTGGCCCTTTTTTTATGGCTAAAAATATTTTAAAGAAGCAAAAAACAAAAATAAAAAAACTAAGAAAGGGAAAGCAGGAATTACTAAGTCGAAATTAAATAGAAAAAATAAAATAGTTCTGAAGAACTTTAATACTCAACTTTCTATTTAAAAAATCAGTCAGTAATTAAAAAAAGAAAAACCTAAAACTACCTGAGCACCTTAAACAGACGCTCTCCTAAAAAGCCTATAAAAATAGGTCTTTACCGATCTTCTCTCCAAATGCCTTTACACTCACTCAAAAAATAATCAAACAAAAATAACTCGCGTAAAACTCAGAAAAGTACCCATACCACTCCCGCCAAAAATTAAATTTAGCCGGTAAAAATATCGGTGATTTTTTAGTCTCTGCAGTAATCCCTTGTAACACGGGGCCTGCAGCCTGTTTATTAAAGTTATACACAACTCTATCCAGACTTTCTGTTAGTAACACCTGGCTGTGGAAATCCGCGCAAAAAGTGCTGCTTTTTTACCCGCCTTCAATAGAGCCAAGCAACCACGGGGCTGGCCGGGGATATCCCGGAGTTATACACAACTCTATCCATGGTTTCTGTTGGTAACAAAGGCGCCATAAAACGGACATCAGTTATTAACAGTGTTATGAGCGATAAATCTGTGGATTACTGCGGCTGATTGGTACGCCAGTATTCGAGAGAAGAAAAATTTGGGGATAAAAAAAGCCCCACCAGGTGGGGCTTTAAAAATATCGTCTGTATCTTTTATTTATTCAGAGGCAGTAGGAACTCGGCCCAAGTCTCCTTCCATTTCTGTGGTCAGGAAAGACATTACAACCCAGGCCGCTACATTCTGGCGAAGATTCTCAGGGTCGACTTTATCCAGGGTATCGTTGGGTGTGTGGTGATAATCGAAGTAGTCGGTGCCGTCCTGGTATAGACCAAAGGCTGGCACACCGCGCGCAACAAACACACTGCTATCTGGGCCACCGTAAGATTCATTATTTCCGCGCTCAATACCCAGGGGGGCGAGGAGTTGCATCATTTGATCTGCAATATCAAATTTGCTCTCAGGGAGACGGGTATCGAAACGCCAGACTTTCCCTGCTCCAAAGTCTGATTCGGAGACGGCAATAATATTGTCCAGTTCTTTTACGTGTGCCTCAACATACTGCTTAGCACCTACCAATCCGATTTCCTCTGCACCAAACAGCACGACTCGCAAGGTACGACGGGGGCGCTGTGGCAGCTCAGCAATTAGACGTGCAGTTTCCATAACAATGGCAACCCCAGCTCCGTCGTCCAAGGCCCCGGTGCCTTCATCCCAGGAATCCAGGTGCGCACCGATAATCATGACTTCTTCAGGTTGCTCACGGCCAGTAATCTCACCGATGACATTAAAAGAGGGGCCGTCACTCAGTCGCTCAGTTTCAACATCAAGTTTTACCTGGACTGGCTTGCCGCGTTGGAGCATAGCCTCGAGCAGGTTTGCATCAGGAGCGGAAAGTGCGAGTGCAGGAACTGGGTTTTCCACATCATCAACCGACATCATACCGGTGTGGGCAAATCGGTCTGAGTCGGTTCCTACGGAGCGCAACAGCATGGCAGCAGCCCCTTTTTCAGCGGCAGCGCGCATTCCCAACTTGCGGCCTTGCGCCGCAGGGCCGTAGCCTTCTCCCGTGCGCGCTCTCTCCATACGCTTATTGATAAAAGCAATTTTGCCTTTCACTTGGCTGGCTGGGGCCTTCAACAGGGCCTGCACATCGGGAAACTCGATAATTTCCGCTGTTAACCCTCCCGCAGGGGTGGCGGCGCCATAGCCGAGGGAGGAGACAACTAGTGGCTGGGGGAAAGGGGATATGACTTCGGCGTGAGCATGGCCACGAATCCAGCGGGGTACCTCAATTTGCTCGGTATAGACGCGATCAAAGCCAAATGCCTTCATTTTGTCTTGTGCCCAGGCAACGGCTCTTTCATCGCCCTCAGTGCCTGTCCGTCGTGGTCCAACCTCGACGGTCAAAGACTCTACAATACTGTAGGCGTCGGAGCTTTCCAGTGCCCGGTCACGTAATACTTCCGCCACAGATACATCTTCCTGTGACAGAGGGGCTGCCTGGGCTATTCCCAGTGCCATGGTAGTGATCAGTCCCCCGGTAAGGGAAAGCAGTGGTTTCAACATCGGTCTATCCTTTGTTAATACTCTTCAGTCTTAAGCTTTTGGCTCGTTATTTGATGAGGCCGCGATCAGTTGCTCGCGAATTTCACGTAACTTGCGCAGGCCTTTTTCTGTAAATAAGTAGGGCGGTTCGCCTGTATATTCGCTGTCTTCAATATTGAGGCAACGTTGTCGCATCTCTTCAAGCTTTGGGTCGTGTCGCATTGGGCAGGCGAGGAGTGCTCGCCATTCAGTATCGCTGGCTTGCCCGGTGATTACATCTTCAAGGCCCTTAACAAAACTGCCTCGGTCCATTCGAAATCTGGGTCTGCGCAGGTGCATAAGAACCCAAACCACAATAACAAAGGCAATGAAAGAAAGAATAAGCGTTGCCAGCCAGGTCACGATATCAATCCTCCACTAATAGTTTTATTGCCACAGCAATGGTGGCAATAATGATTACCGGTTTGATAATACTGGCACCTCTTGCAATCACGAGGTTGGAGCCAATACGAGCTCCTACAACCTGGGCAAAAGACATAGCGATAGCGAGCAATAGAAAAATATGGCCTCCAGCGATAAAAATTAGCATAGAGGTCACATTGGTAGCGAGCACAATAGGTTTTGTTGATGCCGTAGCCGCACGCATATTGTAGCCGAGTAGCGCTGCGAAGGCGGCTGCAGAGATAGACCCCATCCCAGGGCCAAAGAAGCCCCCGTAAAAGCCGAGCCCACCGCCAACAACTAGATTAAAAGTAACGTTACTGATTCTGGGTTTTGAGTCAATGTCGGAAATGCGGGGGGACAGAATAAAGTAGAGGGCAATAGCAATGAGCAGGATGGGAAGTAAGGTATTGAGACCAGCCTCCCCAAATGAAGCGACTGTTAAGGTGCCTAGGCAGGAACCGATAATTGCAGCAAGTAGTCCTGGCCAGAGGGGGCGTAAATTCAACTGGCCTTTTTGCAGGAAGTTAATGGTGGATGATAGGGTGCCAAAGACGCTTTGAAACTTATTGGTACCGAGAGCATCGAGTGGGGGAATGCCGGCCCAGAGTAAAGCGGGGAGGGTGATTATTCCCCCTCCCCCGGCGATCGCACTGACAAAGCCTGCGGTAAAGGCGATTACTGTCAGTATCAGGTAGGTATAAGTAGAAAGCTCACTACTTAACTGTATCACGAGTGGACTGGTTACCCCTTTTCAAGAGTACTTTCATTATCGTGGTAATACCCCTGATACTTGCTAAAGCGCTTTTGGATCTCTGCCATATCCTGTTCCAGATCACCGATAGGCTGGTACAGGGAGTCAATGCAAATACGCTTATTGGGAAAGTCCCAGGCAACAAGCAAAATAGGAACTTGAGCGGTATAGGAAATCCTTAAAAAACCGTTCTTCCAGCGCCCTACTTTTTTGCGGGTCCCCTCGGGAGTAATCCCCACCCACATTTTTTCATTTTCCCGGTAACTCGATGCAACTTGTAGAGCGATATTACCTGCGGCGCGCCTATCGGTAGGAACACCTCCAAGCCACATAAATAGTCCTTTAAACGGGAAGAAAAAAGCTTCCTTTTTCATGAGCCAGGAAATTTTAATACCCAATGCCATAATAAATGGCATGGCAACCACAAAATCCCAATTGGATGTGTGGGGAGCCAAAGCTACCATGACTTTTCTTTCTGGAGGGATTTCCCCATCCATTCGCCAGCCGAGCACCTTGATTATCAACTTGCCAATAGCTTTGGTGATGCGATTGCCCAGCCGAGGTACTTCATTGGGTACTTCAGTAGGTATTTCTACAAACTGACTCATTATTTGCCTCTTTCTTACTGCTGTCACACTAAGGTTTCAACAAAGGTACTTAGCCTTGCTGCTTTAGTGTTCCCGCGTGGCATAAAAGCGAACTTCCGGATAGCGCTCTTCAGCCAATTGTAAATTAACGCGCGTCGGTGCCAGGTAGGTCAGGTGTCCGCTGCCATCGAGTGCCAGGTTGGTACTGGCCTTGCGCTTGAAATTCTCTAGTTCTTTGGCACTTTCACTATCTACCCAGCGCGCAGTGTTCACGTTGACGTTTTCGTAGATGGCTTCAACTTTGTATTCGTCTTTTAATCGGTAAGCGACTACTTCGAACTGTAGTACACCAACTGCGCCCACGATAATGTCGTTGTTATCCAGCGGGAAAAATACCTGGGTGGACCCCTCTTCAGAAAGCTGCTGAAGCCCTTTTTGTAATTGCTTTAATTTGAGAGGGTCTTTTAAACGTATGCGACGGAACAGCTCCGGGGCGAAATTGGGAATGCCGGTAAATTTCAGTGCTTCGCCTTCGGTAAAGGTATCGCCGATCTGGATAGTACCGTGGTTGTGCAAACCAATAATATCGCCGGCAATGGCCTCTTCTACGTGGGTTCGGTCGCCAGCCATAAATGTCACCGCATCGGCAATTTTTACATCCTTGCCAATGCGCACATGCTTCATTTTCATACCGCGATTGTAGGTGCCGGAGCAGACACGCATAAAGGCAATTCTATCGCGGTGTTTGGGGTCCATATTCGCTTGGATCTTAAAAACAAAGCCGGAGAATTTATCTTCGCTGGGCTCTACTTTTCTCTCTTTGGTTTCCCGGGATTGGGGTGAGGGCGCCCATTCAACGAAACCATCGAGCATTTCCCTTACGCCAAAGTTACCCAAGGCCGTACCGAAAAATACCGGGGTCAGTTCACCGGCAAGATAAGCTTCCTGGTTAAACTCATGAGTGGCTCCACGAACCAATTCAATCTCTTCCCGAATATCCTCTGCGTACTCGCCAAGTAGTGCGTCAGCCTCAGCGGAGTCCAGACCCTTAATTTGAATATCATCGGGAATTCTGTGGCCCTGACCCTGGGAGAATACATGGATGGTATCGGTATAGAGGTTATAGACCCCCTTGAAACCTTTTCCTGAACTCAAAGGCCAATTGATAGGGGCAGCCTGGATATTCAGAACTTCTTCAATCTCATCCATTACCTCGATTGGGTCGCGAATATCCCGGTCGAGTTTGTTGATAAATGAGAGAATCGGCGTTGTTCGCAAGCGGCACACATTCATCAACTTGATGGTGCGGTCTTCCACACCTTTGGCCCCGTCAATCACCATCAGTGCGGAGTCGACGGCGGTGAGTACCCGGTAGGTATCTTCAGAGAAGTCTTCGTGCCCCGGTGTATCCAGTAGGTTTACAGTCCTCTCTTTGTAGGGGAACTGCATAACGGAAGAGGTAACAGAAATACCGCGTTCCTGTTCCATCGTCATCCAATCAGAGCGTGCGTGGGGACCTTTTTTCCCCTTAACGGAGCCCGCTTGCTGGATTGCATTCCCGAACAAAAGAAGCTTTTCGGTCACGGTTGTTTTACCGGCGTCCGGGTGGGAAATGATAGCGAAAGTTCTACGTCGTTGATATTGTTGAGAAAAATCTTTATTCACTTAGATTTAACCTTATCTGTGTACGCCCCTGTGTACACATAATGAAATATACCCCAAGGCCGAATCCGAAACGCCGAATTATACCAAATTGGCCTCTGGTTTTGCTCATGGGTGGTGACTAATGAATACTAACTGGTCAGATTAGGTGGTTCCAATAGGAAGGGTGGGCTTTTGGCTGTGTACATGTGCGGTCGTTAGAGTGGGTCTATCTCAAGATTTCAGGCTTAGATCCGCTGATTAGTTTGTACGCTAGTTGTTTTGTATTGATATGACAGTATTGACATTTGATCAGTTTGCGCGACAAACCCCGTACTTTTAGTGCGGGGAGGATAGCGCGGGAGCCGAAGGCTCCCCAGGTGGTTTACTGCTTTTCTCACGGTACCGTCCTGTTAAAATGGGGATGCAATGCAGAAAACAAAAACACTGAAAGTTCGAGTTAAAGATAAACATGCAAAGCGGCTCAATGAGATGGCTCGCTCTGTGAATTTTGTTTGGAACTACATCAACGATCTCAGTTCTCGCTCAATCAAAGAACGGGGGAAGTTTTTGTCTGCTTTTGACCTGCATCCCTACACTAAGGGCGCAGGCAAAGATCTTGGCTTGCATAGTCACACGCTACAGTGCGTGGCCTCCGAGTACGTCACCCGCAGAAAACAGTTCAAAAAGAGCCGGCTCAACTGGCGCAAATCAGGCGGTGTGCGCCGATCACTTGGCTGGATTCCAGTGAATACTGGCGCAGCCAAATGGAAGAATGGGCAGATCTTTCACAACGGTTGTTTCTTTTCTGTTTGGGATTCCTTTGGCTTGAGCCAATACAAGTTCCGCTCGGCTAGTTTCAATGAGGATGCTAGGGGCCGCTGGTACTTCAATGTGGTTGTATCGGTTGAGGCTGAGCAGTCAGAAGGTAAAGGCTCTGTAGGTATCGACCTGGGCTGCAAGGAATCCGCTACCGACTCCAACGGCGAGGGCGTGGAAGGTCGAGAATACCGCAAGCTGGAAGCCAAGCTTGGCATCGCCCAAAGAGCCAGAATTAAAAAGCGCGTTAAGGCAATACACGCAAAAATCAAAAACCGCAGGCAAGACGCCCTGCACAAATACAGCCGCAAGCTCGTGAATGAGAATGCGGCAATCTTCGTTGGCAACGTATCAAGCCAAGCCCTCACCAAGACCAAGATGGCCAAGTCTGTTTTGGATGCGGGCTGGAGTTCGCTCAAAACCATGCTGGAATATAAGTGCGCTCACGCAGGCGTGGTTTTTGAGGAAGTCAACGAAGCCTTCTCCACCCAAACTTGTTCGAGCTGCGGAACGATTCCCGACAGTAGTCCGAAAGGTAGAGCGGGTCTTGGAATAAGAGAATGGTCTTGCTCAGAGTGCGGAGCTGAGCACCACCGAGACATCAACTCGGCCAGGGTCATTCTTGCGGCGGGACATCGCCGTCTAGCTGTAGGAATCCCCGTCCTTTAGGGCGGGGAGGATGTCAAGTATTGGTTCAGAATGTGTTTACTGGGGAATACAAGATAAGATTTAACATCGACGCTTAAAGGAAGTGTCAATCCTTAGCGAAGGCGAGTAGTACCTGCCATCGCTAAGGATGAGGTGAGGAGCATCTAAGCAGCTTCTGGGATTGAAATCTGGGCTTCCCACTGCTCAACATCATCGATGGCCCAAAGGTTGTGACTACCAGAGGCTTTGATTCGTGGTTTGGGGAATGGGTTGGTTTCTCTGTTTACCCATCTAAAAATAGTGCGGCTTGAACAGCGGTAGCGCTTACTTAAATCCTTGGTTGACCAATATCCTTTAATCATCAGATTTTCCTTTCTCGTTGTTTCTTGAAATCAAGTTGCTTATCGCTGCACCAGGGCAAACCCCTGGCCGTTGCGTTTGAGTGTGCCCGCCTGTTGCAGGGCGTCGAAAACGGGTTTAACGGTTCCGTGCCTAAGGCGCATATCGTTGATGATGTTGCGCATTACGGGCTTGTGGCCGAACTCCCCGGCGCGGATTCGCTGGGCGAGTTGCTGTTGTTCTTCGTTCAAGTGGGCGGTGTGTAACGGTTGTGTTTCCACCGTTTCAGGCTGTTGCAACGGTGCAGTGGCGCGTTTCGAAACTGTTGCGGCGGCGTTAAACGCGAGTAACGCAACCAATCCCACGATGTCTGTGATGATCGCTAGGGCGAGGAAGCCGATATGCTGAACCTTTGCCGGGTCTGCGTTGAGGGTGCCCGCTAAGCTGCTGAAGGCGCTGTGCGTGCTGGGTGTCTGTTCGATTGTGGATAGCTTTTCTATGAGCTGCGTGCGCTCAGCTTCCATTGTGGATAACTGTGCGGCGGTATTAATGGCGCGTTGGCGGTAGCCGTTGTTGGCGTCGGTGTTGATCAGGCCGTTTAGGGTGTTGATCTGCTGTTGCAAACTGTTTAACTGCTGTTGCAACGATTGGTATTCCTGGCTGTTACGGGCGCTGCGTTGTTGCTGTTCGTCGCTGTGGCTGGCGAGGAATCCGACCGTTGCAACAATGCTGATCACTACCAGCAGGGGCCAGAGGCAGAGCAGGGCATAGCCACTGGCCTGGCCCTGGCTGCGCAACCACAGGCCGAGAGGGGCGAAGCTGAACTTGCACAGCTCCAGCGCCACCGCAGTAGCACCGGCCACCACCTGCCCGCCGAGACCTGCGGGCATGGATATCCACAGCTGCACAGTAAACGCTAGGCTGGTGCCGCAGAAGATTAGGGCGGCGATACCTGTGAGGGATTGCCAGAGTTTCACGCGGCGGCCTCCGCCTGCTGTTCTACTCGACGAAACTCAATAACCCATACCCAGGGGTTTTGATTCCAATTGTCTTCGCCGTAGACTGATCGCCATAACTCACGAAATCTCTTAATGGGCGTATCACATATCACGCAATCCACTTCTTCCCATCCAAAATGGATTCCCATAGCTGAATGAGCTTGATAACCCTCACACACTCTACACGGCCAAATATTTTCCTTTCCTGCTAAATCTGCATATTCTTCATTTGAGTAGCACCCTTCGGCTTTCGCATCCTCTTCGCTGATGTCCTGAATACGCTCAATACGAATATCAGTAATCTCACGGACGATGCTCGGCTCCTCCTGCACCCGTAGGCGATCACCTATCTCCCCATACCTGCAAGCGACATCAACAAACCCACATTGCCAGGCATCGGTAATCATGCTGGAAAGGCTGCGACCGGGAAGTAGGCCACCTATTTGGTCGATAATTTCCCCGTTCGTGGCGCCGCTGAAAGGCTGCGGTTTTATTAGTCTGCGCGTCTGGGTTTTACGGTTATCACGTATTGCCCGCACCATATCCCCATTGAATGAAATTGGACGTTCTTTCATTATGCAGCTCTCCCTTTTTCCTGTTTACGATTCGGTAGAATCTCTGCCTGCCAGCCGTGGTCTTTGTAGTGGTTGGGGTTGGCTTTGTTTTTAATGGTGTCTAATTCCGGGCGCACTAATTCGGCTAGGTCATTAAGGCGGACGCCGTAGGCTTCGAACTCGGTCGAGTCTTTATAGAAATCCCCTTCAGGGGTTTTGCACTCAACAAATACCGTTACCATCCAGTGGTGTTGCCAGTTCAATATTTCATGCTGGTAATCAGCGCGGGCGATATCGCCCACGGCACCGCGTTGGCGGCGGTGGGTGATCTTTAAAATAGGATCACCATCGGTATCCAGGCCGGTACTGCTGCGCGCGGTGAGGATTAAACCGGGTAGCCAGCGGTTTACCCGGCGGGCGTGCAGGGCGCGTTGGCTCATGGGCTTGCGGGGTTTACGCTTGGGCATTTTTTGGGGTCTCCACCATTTGCCGCGCATACCGCAAAATGCCGATAGTGCCTGTTATGCTTGTGCGGTAAGGGTTCTCTTCATGCTCTTCCCATGTTGCGGTTTTGTCAGCAACCCGATTACTCAATATGTACCAAGCGTCCCACCAGTCGTACTCGCCGGAATAGTCGGGGCCGGTATTAATCCCCCAGACGTATGCACACTCAAGCCGTCCCATGTGCTCATACTCTTGCGAGAAAGCATCAATAGGTTCACCAAGCGCAATTAACAGCGCACGCGCTTTCTTGCAGAGTTTTTTGTATTGCCGTGCTTTCACAATGGCTCCCTGATTCTTGTTGAGCTGATATCAACGGCTGGGCTTAATTCTTTCAATATCAACGCCGCCGGCTTTCCCTTCAATTTTTACAACTGGCGTGCCGCATACGTCCCAAGCAATTGAGCGAGTGTGCGTGCTTATTTCATTTCCAAAGTCATCAACAAAAATTACTGGGGTTCCGGGTGGGTATTGATTGTTGAATTCAGCCGTATTCATTACTCGATACTCTTACTATTGTTTTCTACCCACTTAGCCCGCACTGGGCGGGCTTAGAAAGTTATTGGCTGTGGGTCAGGCGGCGTTCGGTTCTGGGTGAGGGCAGTCTTGGGGTTTGTCCTCGGTGATTTTTTTATCGTCGATACGATAAATTTTTGCGGTGTCGGTTTTCTTGTCGAAGATCTGAGCCCAGTGTGTGAACAGCTCCTGTTGGGCAATGCGCTCTACCTCTTGGTAGGCTTCTTCTTCAGTGGCGTAGGAGCGTTTGAAATCTTTGATGCCACCCATCATTAAGTTGTAGGTGCCAGTGAATAGTGCGAATCTTTTCATGGAGTTCTCCAATTAATTAAAATTGGGCTCCGTACCGGCAGCCCTAACGGTTACAGCTGACTGATGCGCCTGGGGCGCGGTTGAAAGTTATTAATCGTATTCTGAATCGAGGTAAACAGAATCGCCGTAGATTTCATCAATATTGCTAATCAAAGTTCTGCGGGCATATAGCTTGAATAGTTCACCGGGAAGCCCGTAATTAAGTGTTTGGGCCTGCACTCCTCTTCTAAAGTTTTTGCCATCCTCTCGGATAATCGAGATGTAGTGATGCTCTTCATCGCGGTCCTTATAAAGTGAAATCTCAATATTATTGAATGAATATTCACCGTGGAGGATTTTCACTCTTGTAAAATATTCGGATCGCTCCCACTCTAGTCTTATTTCTTCATGCCCTTCACTAAGGTGCTCCTCTTGCCATTCCTTTTTAATGAGTTCTAAAAACTCTTCAGATGTTATTGCAGCCGGAACGGGTTGGAGAGCTTTATCTAATAGTGGTTTTAAATGTGCACCTGCTTGCTCATCTAGAGCTTTGATGTACAGCTCACCGATCATGTCGGTAATATATTTGTTGTACTCGGGCAGGGTTATTTGGTTTGTGCAGATAGAGATTTTATCTTCAATAGCCTTTTTCAAAGACTGACCAAAATCACTATATTCGCGAAGCACTGAATCCAAAATTCCAACAATGGTGGCTTCAACTTTTGAGTCGATAGACTTTTCCAGTTTTCCGCTGTCGATGTACTTACCAAGACTTTCAGTGACGAGTTGCTGTAGTTCCATTTTCAATCCTTTGCTTTTATTTGTGGGTGATTAGCTGGCTTCGGGTACAGTTTGTTTTTCGATAAGGTCGCGCATCCAAACCATGCCGTTAGATGTAACTTTGGTATTGATATACGGCACTGCCACTGGCCCGCGTTTGTATTGAGCGTTTTGTGCAACGAGCAGGCCCTGTGTTGTGGCAAACTTGGTGGGTGAATTACGCATGGGTTCATGGCTGTGCAACAGGCCGTTATTCCGCATGAGTTCCATTAATTTATTTCTACCCATTCCCAACAGGCGGGCGGCTTGGGTGATGGTGAAAAGTTTTTCTCTGTTCACGCTGCCTCCTGATTTTCTTGTTGTGGGGCTTGGCCTTGGATGGCTTCGGAAAGTGTCGCGACTTGTTCGCGCATACTTTTCATTTCAACTTCTTGCAGCTTCACCTTGGCCAGCAGTTCTTCGTATAGCTCTAAGATTCGGGTGAATTCACTCATGGCCGGGCCCCGTTTTTTTGAACTTCCTTTCTCTACCGATGGCGGGTTCCCAGTATCGGCAGGGTTGGCAATTCCAGCCGCGTAATTGCAATTGCCCATTAAATACAGGCCCTGCTGGCTTGCCACAGTGAGGGCAGGGCATTTGCGGTAGCGGCTGGGCTTGGTTCACGCGGCTTCCTTCCTCTGGATCTCCAAGTGGTTCCAGTCGCGGTAGAGGGCGTGGAGTTTTTTCTCACCATCCGCAATGACGTTTTCAGGTGATCTGCCGTGGTAGCGCAGATTCATCACGTTGATTGCGTGTTGGAAGTTGTCGCCATCCAGTAACGCAAGGTCTGCTACGGGGACTGAAAAGTCGTAGCTATTCCAGGCTGAAAGCAAAACCAGTGCTGCAATTTTGCTGGCTCCAGAATTTCCATTAGCGACGGTGAGCAGGGTTTCCACGCTGCGGGCTGGGTTGTTCTGGTTCATGCGGCATCACCTCCAAACGGTGGCCAGTTATTTACTGGCTTTGCGGTGGTAGGTTTTGGTTGCACTAGGCGGGTGCCAATTTTGTGGACGGAGTTGGCAATATCGATGCGGCGCTTAAGGCGGTCGATATTGTTTTTACTCATCGCCGTGGGGTGTACAAACACGGTGGCGGTCATGCGATTCCCTCCAGGTTGTTTTGGATGCGAATGGTTTGTGAGGTATGGCGGCGATAGAGTCGGGTGCGCAGTTGTTCTTGGCCTGCGCCAATTCCGCTGACAATCGTTGCGATCAGGGTGAACTGGATTAATCCGTGTTTTACCGCCTTGGCCACGGCGTCGGTGCTGTTGCGGGCGTGCAGTTTGTAGAAGCACTCCGCGAGCAGGTTGCTGACGTTGGTGACGGAGCACTGCATAGCCTGGGCGGTTTCCCGGTTTGAGAGCCCTCGGGCGCGATGTGTTAGCGCTTCCGCTTGGCGTGGTGCTAGTTGTCGGAACTCCGTTTCGGTGTGCATTTGGGTGCCCTGTCCTTGGTTTGCATGAAGACAGTAGCCGAAAGTTAATGTGTTCGTCAATAGCCGTAAGTTAATACTAGGGGCTGTAGTGGTGTGGTTTGTCGTGAGGAGCAAGTAACTTATTGAATATCAATGGCGCTAGGAGTGGCTGCCAGAAAGGGATAATGGCTCTATCTAATTTTGAGCTTGAGCAGAATATTGTCGCTTTATGAAGAATTTAGCGCCAATGGAGGCTGCGAGCTTCTGCTTAATTGGGCAAGCAGCCAATGACTAGCGCATGTACAGGGTTCTTTTATGTAGCTGTTATATAGTTTCAGGAAACTCTTCAGCTAGATTATTTGCGGCTTTCTTATTTTGACGTTGGGCAATTATACTTCGAGATTCTCTGTAATCTCTGGCTTCAGCGGTTTTAATAAATTCAGCATTTGGATATTCCCTTTTAACTACTCTTTCAATATCCGAAAGGGATACACGGAAGAACTCTTTTCTTGTATTAACTAAATTGAGTCTTCTTTGATCAAATACCTTATGAAGTTTGTTTTCTAGCGCCGGAGCATTGTCTGAAAAGATCATGGCGTGGACATCAAAGGTGAAGGGGACACTAGCGTCACCAAGCTCTTTGACCCGATCATTTGGTTCTAGTCGTCTGGTCATTCCAATTTTATATACATGCGCACCAAATGATCCTACATTTGAAATAACATATACGTGCCCTTGTTTAGTTTGTTCTGCCATAGATTTGGCGCGTTCAGATTTTTTATGGGCCTCTGTGAGTTCTTCGTTTAGCTTGGCTATTTTTGCGTTAAGGTTTTCAAGTTTACTTCCTGTGGCTTTTTCAGCCTCTTTCTTTGCTTTGTCTAATAATTTTTTATACTTATCCTCCTCTTTGAGAGATCTTTCCATCTCTTGTTCTAGTTTTAACTCTTCTCGCATTTGGCGTTTAATTTCTTGCTGCTCTTCCTTTTCTTTTTGCTTCTTATCTTTGTATTCATAGGCTAGTCGTAGCTCTTTAAGCTTTAGGAGGTAGTACTCATGTGAGATAACTATAGAGTTAGATTGATTCATTTTGTTTATGGCGTCATAGGCAGCTTCTATTCGCTTTTCCATTCTGTCAACATTATTCCAGGTTGTATTGGAAATTGCGGAGTCGCATTCATTATTAAAAGCTCTGGCAGTTAACTTGATGGCCCGATTAGTCATCGTTCTGCCTTTCGCTTTGCTTCCTTCTACAGTCCACTGGGTGTTGCAATATATTGCCTTTTTAGAAGAGATTAAGCCTTTTTGTTCATTTTTTATATGGCCTATTTTCTGCTTGTATACCTCTGATGTGTCAAAGTCAAAGTGAGGTTTGTAGAATCCTAACTCAGCAAGCTGGATTTCCTCGTCATAGATGGCAGCTTTCTTGATTAGCTTGTTTAGTATTTCTCTTTTTTCTTTATAGTTTTGTATAAGGGTTGCTGTTTCAGTGGATATTTTTTGTTTCTCTTTTTTAGCTTTTTCAACTTCTTCATCAATATTTATTATTTTTGAATACTTCTGTTTAATTTTTTTAAGCTGTAGGTAAATTTTTGTTGTTACCACTGAAAGTGCTATAAGGGTCGCAATTGTTATGGATATTCCGATAATTAGCTGTTGCTCCATTTGACTCTATCCTTAGTGCAAGATGCAAAATCGACTATGTTCTATTTTTTTGTTCACTTGAGGTGAAAGTGCAGAGAATTAGAAATATATCTAATCGGATAGATGTGAAGCAACAAAGTTATTTCATTTGTTGCTTTTTGATTGAGGTGAATTTCGGCTTGGGGGAGGCTATGTCACAAGTTAAAGTGACTTTTGTACATCTGTGCTAATTGCGAAGGTGTTAGTCTGGGGTGTAGGAACCAAGTATGACGCCGCAAAAGCTAACATCCATATCCGTGATATCCATTGATGGATAGCTGGGATTGATTGGCCGTAAGAAAGTGCGACCCATATCTTCGGCATAAATCTTGAAGGTAACTTCGTCATTAAGCTTGGCTATAACTCGACAACCATTAGTGAGAGGTTTGTCAGGGTCAACAAATATAATGGTTCCTTCAGGGTAAGATCGTTGGCCTGGGTAGGGGCTTGTCATGCTATCGCCATTAACACGTAGAGCGTAGGCTCGGTCAGAGTGTGTTGCTGGGCAGGGCAGCCAAGCTTCGGCTTCACTCGGATCAATTAAGTCTAGAGCTTCACAAAAGGCTCCAGCTTGTACCCAGCTAATCAGGGGGATTCTCCCTTGAATCCTTGGTCCTTGGGTAACATTGCTTCCCTCCTTAGTGTTTCCTTCACCTGGTCCTTTACCAGTACCGGTGAGAAGCCAATCAACAGAGACACCAAGCGTTTCTGCAATTCGTTTGGCTGTACTCATTCGTGGCAGCTTCTCTCCATTGCGGTAGCTCCATATCGTTACGGTGCTTACCTCAAACAGGCGCGCCAATGCCTCCTGCGTATCTTCCACGCCGGCATGAGTAACCGCCTGCTTGAATCTCTTTGCAAAGTCTGGATGTTTCATGGCGACATATTAGCTATAAGTTAATTAATTATCGGCTATTGATTTCCGGTAGCTGAAAGTTAATACTCTAGCTTCTGATGACAAGGAGCAGCAGCAATGGTGCAGGAAACGACAGACTCTGCCCTAGATATCGCTATCAAACTGGTCGGATCACAGGCCAACCTTGCAAGGGCGATAGGGGTAACCCCGGTCTTTGTCTCCCAGATGCGTAATGGATTAAAGGCGATACCGCCAAAGCTTTGCTCAAAGATAGAGCTAGCTACTCAGAGGAAGGTTTCCCGGGCGTGTCTTCGGCCTGATGTCTTTGGGCCGTTGGATGATCTAGTTGAGGAGCAAGCCATGCCAGAAGTTCAGCAGGCAAGTTAAGGCTGTGCGGGTTCGTTTCAGAAACCAGAATAACGATCATTTTCAATTCCCCATTTTGTTGTCCTGCCATTCTGCGGTTTTTGAAGATCGGGATTAATTCATTGCCGTATATGGGGATTTATACAGGGTGTGTCAGTTACCCAAGAAAGGGCCGGTGAGGGACGCCAAGCCGGCCCGCTTTGAAGACTGCGGGAAAGACCGCTGACAGCCGCGAAAGACCGGCACTCATTTCTCTGCGCTTTTGGCGTCTCTGTAGGGTGTAGTTCGCCGTGCGCGAATAGTGAAATCAAGGATAGGTAAAAACAATATGACCCATTCATTATTTTTCTGGGGGGCTGCTGCATGATTCGTCGAAGTGCTCGGCCGTCTTCAAATTACTTGGTGGTTTCAAATTCCGTTGTGTGTGATCGCCGTATTTCATTCGCTGCTGGCGGCTTGCTGCTGCACTTGCTGTCGAAGCCGGATCATTGGGAGGTTTCACCTTCGGCACTGGCCAAAGAGGCTCAGGAGGGCAGGGACAAGATCTACAAGCTGCTGGGTGAGTTAATCGAAGCTGGTTATTGCCAGCGAATTACTCGGCGTGGTGAGCGGGGAAAAATAGTCGGTACAGACTATGAAATCTCGGACATGCCACGAAATGCTGATCCACTTCCTGAAAACCCGGATACGGATTTACCGGATACGGATTTACCGGATACGGATTTACCGGATACGGATTTACCGGATACGGATTTACCGGATACGGATTTACCGGATACGGATTTACCGGATACGGATTTACCAGATACGGGTTTACCGTATCCGGATTTGCCGACACAAGAAAGTAAAGATACTAAGAAAGTAACCACTCTAGAAAATAACCAGAGAGAGAGCGGTCAGGGTGGTGCCCTTGCTGTCCGTCAGGAACCCGCCCCGCCATCGAAGCGTGGTACCCGCCTTCCCGATGATTGGCAGTTAACCCAAGAATTTTACGATGAGGCGGCCAAGACGCGGCCAGAGGTGATGCATCAGATCTGCGACATTGCGGCTAGCTTTGGTGATTACTGGAAATCTCAGTCGGGCAAGCAGGGAGTACGGCGTGATTGGTTGGCGGTGTGGCGCAACTGGGTGAGGCGCGAAAAGTTTATTCCACCGCAGCGAGTAGCGCCCCAGCAGCGAACACGGGACCGGCCAATCGGTGAAATGCTGACAGACACTGGCTGGTAAACACGGATTTTCAAGGAGCGATGCTATGACCGTTGTGACTCTGACAGAAGCCAAAGAGCGAATTATGACTACCGTTGCGGGTAGACCCTTAGCGGTATTTCGCACGGATAACCCTCGCCAAGTGGATTTGGTGTTTGCCCATACGGTGGTGACTCAAAATAAAATTCGACAGGTGCATGAGGATTATTTGGGGACTTTCCATCGGGATAATCTGCATGTGGCGAGGAAGGTTTTTCAGGAGCATTTCGATAGTTTTCAGCAGGCTGCGTGATAGGGCGCGGTTGGTAAGTTAGTTGGTCGGGGAGAGGGTATTCGTAATGTCAGAACTAGGTATTCGTGAGCTATTGTGGGAATGGGCTAGGGCATATCCTGAGAGGGCAGGGGATTCTGTGTCCTGGCCTCGTATGGCGGCATTTCACAAGGGGATGGTTTGTGAGGGGCAGGTGATACCCGCACTAATCAACTGGGATAGGGCAGACAGGATGGATGCTGTGGTGCTGGCCTATTTGAATGCAATTGCTCGACGCCGGGACAAGGAGAAAGCGGAGTTGGAGGGGTTGGTTTTTTGGTTGAGATATTATTACCGGTGGGAAATGCAGGACGTGTGTAAAAAGCTCGGTCAGGGTAAAACCTGGGTGGTGAATATGTGTCGAGTAATTGAGGGAACGATTGAGGCATTTTATTTGGCGCGAGATGCTGCATAACTGGGTTTTAATTCAGTAGGTGGGTGTTGACAGTGCGCACGTGCGCACACTAATATCTGCAACGCTGCCGAGTTTTGTGATTCGGCGAACAGAATACCCCCCATAAACCGGCCCTTGAGCCGGTTTTTTTGTGCCCGAAATCCGGGAGCTAAAACCTCATGTTTGAATTAACGCGATTCGCCTATGGGCCAGATGCCACATTGGGGCGGCTGAGGGTGCGCGACTGTGTGTTTTATACGGTTGAGCGCCCTTGGTTGGGTAACCGCCCATTTGAGAGCTGTATCCCCGAGGGTATTTATTCTTGTGAGGCGTATAGCTCACAGCGATACCCCAATGTGTGGGAACTGCTGGAGGTTCCTGGGCGCTCAAAAATATTAATCCACACGGCTAATTATTCCTCTGATGTTCAAGGCTGCATTGGTGTTGGCTCTGGTGTAGCTCCGGGTGGCTGGTGGGTGATGCAGTCACGGAAGGCAATGGGGCAATTGCGGGATATGTTGCCGCCTAACTTTCATCTGACAATTACGCACTATGTGCCGGAGTATCCGTGATGGGTATTTTGTCTGGAGTTAAGAGTTTATTTGCTGGCCCCGAGTCGGCAAGCAAAGTGCTGGATGCCACTGTGAATACTGTGGATGCGGTGTGGTTTACCAATGAGGAAAAATCCCGTTGGTATCTCAAATACCTGGAAGCCACGCAACCACAGAACCGGGCGCGAAGATTAATTGCCTTTCTGGTGACATTGGTTTGGGCGTTGCTGGTTTTATTTATTGCGGCGGCCATGGCTTTCAAGGCGCCTTTTGTTGGGGACCTAAAGGGCCTGCTGGTTGATGTGGTTGTGCAGCCTTACAGCATCATCATCGGTTTCTATTTTGTGAAGTCGTGGGTGAGTGAAGTTAAGCGGTGAACACTGTAGCTCAAGAGGCAGCGAGGGAAGCCATGGTTCAAAAGGTCGCCAGTGCAACTACAACGGTTGCTGCGGGTACTGCGGTTTTCGGTGGATATGCAGCGCAGGAGTTATTGGCGGTAGGTGGTTTCTTAATTGCTTTGGGTGGGTTCATTGTTAATTGGTATTACAACCACAAGCGTTTGAAGCTGCAGGAGCAGCAGGGCGGGGACGATGGACGTTAGTGTAAAGCTGGATACTTCAAAGTTTGAACGGGCGACTGCTGAAATTAAAAAGCAGCTGCCCTATGCCAGTTCGGTTGCGCTGAACAATGTGGCGTTTCGTATACGGGGGGAGGAGCGTGCAGCCATTGGGCGCATCTTTGCCAATCCGGCGAACCTAACCCTGAACTCTGTACTGGTGAAGAAAGCCACTAAGCGCTCAGGTGTGGCGAAAGTCTTTATTCGTGATCAGGCCCCGAACGGCACTGCACCTAGTGAGTATCTCGCGCCCTCGGTGATTGATGAGAACCGGGCTGACAAACGCTTTGAGCGAGCGCTTCGACATGCTGGCTTATTACCTCGCGGTATGTATGTCGTGCATGGGAAGGAAGCCAAATTAAATAAGCATGGCAACATTTCGGTTGGGATTTACAAAAGGATTTTGGCAGAGCTGCGTGCTAACTCCGGCGCTAAAAAGAGCGGAGCTGATGGTGTGCAGGGCACCAAGTCTAAATATTTTGTCGGAAAAGTTAACGGGAAGCGGAATAAGCAGTGGTATGGGGTGTGGAAGAGGGCTGGTGGTAAGCGTAACCCAACCGCTAAACCCATTCTTATTTTCCTTAAAGGCAGGCCGAACTACCGCCAGCGTTTCCCCTTTGCTCGAATTGCTCAGGGTTTAGCGCAGCGGTACCTGCCGATAGAGCTTGATAAGGCAATGGATCATGCAATCAAGACTTCAAAGCGTTGATGAATGGGTCCTCCTGGGCGACCCAAAACACGAGCAATTCGGGCGCGTGTTTTTAACAGCTATCTGAAATTTCCTAGGGGGTTATACCTTGGCTGACAACCCATCACTTAATGATCAGGCCACTCAGTCGGGGTTCGCTCGGCTGGTGGGAACTTCTCAACCGGCAATTGCTAAGCATGTGCAGGCTGGGGTGTTGCCGCAAGGCTCTACTTACAGCGTGTGGCTACAAGTTTATTGTGAGCGGCTGCGTACTGAAGCTGCTGGCCGTCAGGCTAATGAAGCTCGCAATCAAAAAGATTTGGCTGATGCAGATAAGGCTAGGATGAGCGCGGAGAAAATTAGACGCGAATTATACCGAGAGGATCAATTAATAGTTGATGTTGAGTCTGTACGTAAGGTGATGGTGGAGTGGTCCACCATTGGTAAGAATGAATTTTTAGGAGCGGTAGAAAGCATCCTTATTGCTATCGAAAGTCAGCATGCCATTACCGTCGATCGAGAACCCTTACAGCCTAGTATTGACGCTGCCCTCAGAGCTATTGGTAGTTACGAGATCGAATCTCTCGCGCCTAGTGAAGGAGGTGCGGGAAACCTGGATACCGCAGCCTAAAGTCCCGCTGATTGAGTGGTTGCCGGAAAATATCAAACTGCCGTCTGAGGATAGCGATAACGCGGGCTATTACCGCAACGATTATGTGCCTTATTTCTGGGGTGTGATGCACGCGCTGGATAATCCTGTGTCGTGGATGGTGGTGATGCAAAAGGCCGCGCAGATCGGCTGGACGGTTCTGCTGGCTACCGATATCTGCAAGGTTGCCGCTACTGAGCCCGCCCGCATCCTGATGCTGTTTCCCAAGGATGAAAAGGGCCGGCTGTTTATGGATGAAAAGCTGGTGCCGATTATCGAAGGCTCACCAGCAGTGAATCGGGTGATCGATGTCACCACCAGCCGCAAAGGCGGCAGCCGTTCAACACGGAAAAAATTTCCCGGTGGTGAGGTGCGCACCATTGGTTCCAACTCCATTTCCAATGTGAAATCTACTTCAGCCCGTCGGGGCTATGTGGAGGAGCCTGACGATACCAACAAAGATGTTGGTGATCAGGGCGATTCTATTCGCCACCTGCGCGAACGCCTCAAGCGTATGCGCAATAAAAAGTTAATTATCGGCGGCACCCCAGCGGTTGCCGATCTCTCCCAGGTGGAGCACTACACCAAGCTCGGCACCATGCGCGTGCTGCCGATTACCTGTCACGACTGCGGTGAGTCCCATGTACTGGACTGGGAAAACGTCAGTTGGTTAGAGAAAGAGGGCGGCACACCGCACCCGGTATTCGGCCTGCACCAGCCAGAAAGCGCAGTGTATGGCTGCCCGCACTGCGGCAGCGAATGGGATGACTACCGCCGCCAAGCCAATATTCTGCAGACCTGTAAAACTGCTCTGGAAAATGGCGATGACTTTGCCGGCTGGGTAAAAACTCAATGCGGCGAGGATTATTCTGAGGACGAAATCGAACCGATAGAAACCTTTATGGAGCTATCGGAGCTTTATGTGTGTATCCCCGGTACCGGCCTTGCCGATGTAGTGCGGGATTTTCTTGAAGCGGAGCACGAAGCGAAAAGCGGTGATGAATCCGCCCGCATTGTTTTCCAGAACAACAAACTGGGCCGGCCCTATCAGTACGCCGCCAGTCGTTTGCTTGACCATGAAAAGCTGCAAGAGGCCGCCGAGGATTACCCGGAGTTAGTGTGCCCTGCTGGTGGCCTGCTGGTAACGGTTGGCATCGATGTTCAGCACGACCGACTCGCAATCACCATTCGCGCCTTTGGCCGCAATGAAGAATCCTGGCAGATGTACTGGGGCGAGATCGATGGCGATACCGCCGATAAAAAAGATGATTGCTGGTCAGCTCTGGATAAGCTGGTGTTCCAAAGTTTTGAGCACGAGCGCTTCGGCGAAATTCGCGCAGCGGCAGTGAGTATCGATTCCGGCGATGGTGGCACCAGCAATGCGGTTTATCACTGGGTGCGAACTCGCGATAAAAAATATCGCGGTGTGCTGGTGATGGCCATCAAGGGCGACAGTAAAGACTTCGGCACCAAGGAAATCTTTAACCAGCCCCGGCAGGTGGATTTTAACAACCCCAAGCGCCGCACCAAGGCAGACCGCTTTGGGGTAAAGGTATATATGGTTGGCACCCATAAAGCCAAAGACCTGATGGCCAAGCGGCTTCTCGGCACCAGTGCCTATATGCACAGCTGCAAGCATGTGCGGCAGGATTACTGGGAGCAGGTGACTGCTGAAGTCAAAGCCCCCAGCAAGAAAAATAAAGGCCGGGAAACCTGGCAGCCACGCCCAGGCCGGCCCAATGAAGGCACCGATACCGAGGTCTACGCCCTGCACGCCGCCCACGCCATGGGCATGCACAAATACAACGAGAAAAAATGGTCCACCATCGAATCGCGCCTGGGCCAGCGCACGCTATTTAGCGAGCCTCAACAAACTACCGAACAGCCCATCGTTAAAAAACCAAGGCAGCCCGCGCAGCCAGCCGGCTCTCTACTGGATAGTTAAATGTCTAAAACTGCACAAGAGATGGTCGACCTCTATATCGAGGCCGAGGTAGACGTGCTCGCCGGTAAAACCACGGTCATTAACGGCCGCCAATTTACCGCCGAGAACCTGCAGGAAATCCGCGCGGGCCGTCAGGAGTGGGAGCGCCGCGCAACCGCAGAAACCTTAAAGGCCGCCGGCAAACGCCCTGGGCCCGCCTACGCGAATTTTAATTAATGAATAAATTAGATTCTGTCATCGGGTTTTTTGCACCCGAGGCTGCCTTGCGCCGTGTACAAGCTCGGCGTGCCCTGGAGATCGCCGCCGCCTATGAAGCCGCGCGCCCCAGTCGCCTGCGTAAAAACCCCGGTGATAACCGCAGCGGCGACCTGGTGCTGGAAGGCAGTGTGGAAACCCTGCGCGGCCAAGCCCGGCACCTGGAGCAAAACCACGACTTTGCCTTTGGCATTCTCACCACCTTGGTCAACAACATCGTCGGCCCACGCGGCATCGATGTGGAGTTCCAACCCAAAACCTGGGATGGCGATATCCACGATGGTTTTGCCAGCCAAATGAATGACGCTCACAAGGAATGGGCGCGGCGCCCGGAATGCACCCGGCAGTTCAGCTGGGGCAAAGCCCAGCGGCTTTTGTGCAATACCTGGCTGCGCGATGGTGAAACTTTAATGCGGCACTTGCAGGGCACAGTGCCCGGCTTAAAACACCGCACCCCGGTGCCTTACACCATCGAATGCCTGGAACCGGATTTCCTGCCGGTGGATTACAACGATCCCAGCAAGCGTATTGTGCAAGGCATTCAAAAATCCGCCTGGGGTGAGCCTGCGGGCTTTTGGTTGTACGACGAACACCCCGGAGCCTCATTTAACTGGCGTATGAAGCGCAGGCTTCACAGCGCCGACAATATCGAGCACCTCAAATTTGTGCGCAGGCTGCACCAAACCCGAGGGGTTTCCATTTTTGCAGCGGTAATGAATCGCCTTACCGATATTAAAGACTATGAAGAAAACGAACGCGTTGCCGCCAAGATTGCTTCAGCCATGGTGGGCTTTATCCAAAAGGGCAGTCCAGATGATTACTCGCAGAACGACGTTGATGATGAAGGAAATCGCACCTTGGATATTCGCGCTGGTGCTATCTACGACGATTTACGCCCTGGGGAATCAGTCGGCACCATTCAAAGCAATCGCCCCAGCGGTCTGCTAACGCCATTTTTAGAAACCATGCAGCGCATGACTGCCGCCGGCACCATGGCCAGCTTTAGCAGCATCAGCAAAAACTACAACGGGACTTATAGTTCGCAACGCCAGGAACTGGTGGAGCAGTGGGGAAACTACGAAACCCTCAGCCTGGAATTCTGTGAGGAAATTGTAGAGCCGGCCACCCGCCGCTGGGTGCAAATGGCTTTACTAGCGGATGCCTTCAAAGTGCCGAGTGATGTCGATCCGTCAACGCTGATGCACGTCGATTTTATTACCCCGGTGATGCCCTGGATTAATCCGGTTCATGAAGCCAGCGCCGATGAAACCCTGCTGGAAAATGTATTGGCCAGCCCACAGCAGACCATCCGCCGCCGAGGCAAAAAGCCGGACGATGTGATTAAGCAAACCGCTGCCTGGCAGCGAAAGCTTAAAGAAAACGACATTACCACCCCAAGCAAACGCGAAGCCGTACCCGCGCAAGAAACTGAATCTGAATAGGAGGCAGCTATGCCGAATAAATCCTGGTACAGCATGACCGCTGCCGCCAATACCAGTGAAGCTGATATCTATCTGTATGACTCTATCGGCGGCTGGGGCATGACCGCCAAAGATTTTGCCAGAGACCTCAAAGCGCTCGGTGATATCAGCAAGATAAATCTACACATCAACTGCCCCGGCGGAGATGTGTTCGACGGTACCGCGATCTACAACCTGCTTAAAGACCATAACGCCGAAGTGGAAACCTGGATTGAAGGCATCGCAGCCAGTATGGGCAGCGTGATCGCCCTCGCCGGGGATACGGTCCATATCGCCGAGAATGCCTATTACATGGTGCACAACCCCAGTGCCGGTGTTCGCGGTGACGAGCGCGCCCTGGAAAAAACCAAGAGCCTGCTGGCCAAAGTCAAAGCCACCATGAAAAGCCTGTATTCCTCCCGCTCCGGAATGTCGGATGAGGACATCAGCCAAGTGATGGATGACGAGACTTGGTATACCGGCACCGAAGCGGTAGAGGCAGGCTTCGCCACCGACACCACCGCAGCCATCGAGATGGCAGCCAGCTTCAGTGCTGATCACTTAAATCAATTTAAAAACACCCCTCAAGCCATTAATGCATTGGTCATGCAGGGGCCCACTGAATTTAGATTCCCGTCTGCGGTTGCAGGCAATCCAACCCAAACCCAAACCAAGGAAGCGCAAGCCATGCCTAAAACCACCTCCACCACGCCAGCTGCAACCGCTGCGCCCGAGGTTACCCCAGAAATGAAAGCCCAGATTGCTGCCGATGCCAAAGCGCAATTTGCCGCCGATGAGAAAAAGCGCAAAGACGATATCACGGCCGTATTCAAAGGCTTCGAAGCGCACAGTGTTGTGATGCAAGAATGTCTCAATGATATGGACTGCAGCGCCGAAAAAGCCAAAGACAAACTGCTTGAAGCCCTCGGCAGCCAAACCCCAACCCCCGTGCAAAGCTACAGCGTGGTGGTACAGGAAGGTGAAGGCATTAAGCGCATGAAAGCCGATGCAGAAAATGCGATTGCTGTACGTGCCCTCGGTGAAAAGCGCACAGAGGGCAATGAACTCAGCGGCTACACCATGATGGAGATTGCCCGCATCCTGATGCAGGCCCACGGTCAAAGCTTGTCCGGACTCGACAGAATGGGTGTGGTCGCTGCAGCGTTTACCCATAGCTCGGGTGACTTCGCAACGGTACTCGGCAATATCGCCAATAAATCCATGCTGAAAGGCTATGAAGAAGCACAGGAAATCTTCCCGCGCTTTACCAGTGTCGGCAACCTCAGTGACTTTAAACTAACAACCCGCACAGACCTGGGCAGCTTCCCCTCACTGCGCCAAGTCGCACCCGGGGCAGAATTTAAATATGTGAGTATCGGCGAACGGGCCGAGACTGCCGCTCTGGCCACATACGGGGAACTCTTCTCTATTAACCGCCAGGCGATTATTAATGACGACCTGGGGGCCTTTACCCGAATCCCACAAAAGATGGGCCTCGCCGCCGTGCGCACCGTAGGGGACTTGGTATTCAGCATCCTGCTCAACAATCCCAAAATGGCAGATGGAAAAGCCCTGTTCCATGCGGATCGCAAAAACTTAGCCAGCACTGCATCTATCAATACCGCCAGCATCGATGCCGCGCGGGTATTGATGGGTAATCAAAAGGATGGCAGCGCAGTGCTCAATATCCGGCCCAAGTTCCTGCTCTGTGATATTGCCGACGAGGGCAGCGCAAAGGTTGCCCTGGAATCCGAATTCGAGGTGGGCGAATCCACCAAAAACAACACCACACCGAACAGCGTGCGCAATATTGCCGAAGTGCTCTCTGATGCGCGCCTCAGTGGCCACAAAGGTTGGTACCTTAATGCCGACCCGGTAGTGCACGACACCATTGAAGTGCTCTATCTGGATGGCCAGCAGGCCCCGGTGTTAGAAGAGCAAAATGGCTGGAGCGTGGATGGGGTGGAATTCAAAGTCCGCCTGGATGCCGCTGCGAAAGCCTGGGATGCAAAAGGCATGGTGAAAACACCCAAAACCTAATCCCAATCCCAACTGAAACTAAACCGGAAAGGGCCGAATCGCGCGGCCTTTTTTATTTCTACCGCTTTACCCACTGAGAGAAAGATTATGGCTACGAATTTTGTACAAGACGGGCGCATGCTGGATTTCACCAACAACACCAGCGCAGCGATTACTTCCGGCCAGGTGGTAATCGCAGGTGCGGTCCTGGGTGTGGCGATGGATGATATCGCCGTGGGCGCATCCGGCGTGATTGCCATTGATGGCGTATTCACCGTGCCCAAGGTATCCGCCGCAGAGATCAATCAGGGCGAAACCCTCACCTGGGTGGTTGCCTCCAGCTCATTCGATAGTAATGCAGCAACCGCAGCCACTGGCGATATCACCGGCTCCACCGCCTTCGCCGCAGAGGCCGCCGGGAATGGCGTTACCAGTTTTGCTGTGAAGTTTACCGGCGTACCGGGCACCGTGAAGGCATAAGTGACTCATGGACCTGGACCAGAGAGCCGCAGAACGCGCGTTCCGCAAATGGGGCAAGGCCGCTACCTATACCGATGGTAGCGGCGCTGAGCCTATTGATTGCAAGGTGATCTTTGAGCAGGAGATCGACGAGTTCGCAGAGGAGGAGCGGCTGCGGGTAGCGCGTATTGAGTTGAGCCTTCTGGTGAGTGAGGTGGGGGCTTATAACCCTGATGCGGTGATTGTGTTGGGTGGTGTCGCCTATACAGTGCGTAAGCGGCTGGCGGATGATGGGGTGGTTTGGCGAGTGCAGGTAGTTGATTTATAAGATACGTTTTGGTGCGACTTTATAAATAAACGCGAAACAGAGATAATGGAAGGGCTGTACTGAAATCGATTTATATTAATTATTCTTTCTGTATATCAGAAAGTATCGACCGTTTTTTTTAGTTTATCTAAGGGGGCGAGACATAAGATTGATATAGGTAAAGAGGTTTCTGAGAGTATTCCGTTATTTTCTTTTGAGTGTGAGTTATGAAATACGTTTTATTTTTTATCTTTTATCTTTCTAATTTTTCATGGTCAGGCATCTGCCGATTGGATATACAATACTAAAATTGTCGATGTTCGCTGGTATACAGATTACGGTTTTATTACCGTTGAAGATGACGATGCCACTCAATGTCCTGGGGCGGAGCGAACAAAGCACAAAAGACTGCTTAAAGGTGATGAAGGTGGTGATGAGAAAATCATTAGCATGGCGCTAGCGGCCATGATGGCAAACAAACAGATAGATTTAAATGTAAAGGGTTGTTTTACGGATGAGTTCGGTAAGGAGTACCCGTTGGTCACTGGTATTGTTGTGAAATCGTAAAACCTAAAGGCGTTGTAGCTCAAACATGTCGATTAAGAATTAATTTAACAAGTAAAGTGGTGGGCACTTTTTATTCAGTGTTTAATCACATGAGGTACGGCGATGATAGTTATAAGCCCTAGAGCCCGAGTGTAACACCGGGCTCTTTTAATTATGGAGCGATCTTCTAAGAAGATGTCCTCTGTATACGCATGAGCGGAAGTGCAGACTTACAGAGGAAAGTGAAATACCGTGTTGGTTAACCCATACTAAAAAAGGCACCCATCAAGCGTTCAAAAATTCATCGTTTAAGAGTATAGTGAGGTCTTGGCTAAAGTCATCAATCATATAATAAAGGGGGTATATATGAAAAATTTACTTTCAATTTCAATTTCAATTTCACTTTTGGCTAGCATTTCAATTTCTGTGAGTGCTGAGACTACTGAATGGCTTGACGCTGATAGTCTTCAGGAGTTCTTTCCGGATGATGGCGGTGTAAATGTGGTTTTGGACACTGTCACATCAAATTATTCGTCATGCAATAATGGGCGTAGATTCTATCTACCAATGACCCATCCAAATTATGAAGTTACATCTTCAACGCTTCTAACTTCATTTGCCAGCGGAAAAAAAGTTAAGCTCGTGATCAATCAAACCTCGGCTTGTGCTCCTGAGATACAGAAGGTTGTTCTCGTTAATTACTAGATTCGTTAATTTGATTGTCATAGTGCTGAAGCCACCCTGCTGCAATGCCCTCTGAGGGTACTAGTATTGCGTGCAAAGACGAGAGTAAATTGATAGTTAGTACATTGTGACTCCGTCCTATAGCCAACACCCAAACCCGCATTAGCGGGTTTTTTTATGCCCGAAATTCCTGGAGCGATCCCCAATAACCCAGCGCATAACAATCCGCGATGCCGCGCTAAACAAACTAAAAACCCTAACCGGCTACAACTTCTCCTCAGCGGGAAGCACTGAAGGTATCGAGCGGGAAAAGCCGCCGGCTATCCTTGTGGGGTTTGCTACAGAACAAAAAGAACAAGAATTCTCAGGTACTACCCGCCGTCTGGATCTTGTTATGGCGGTGGCGGTGCAATCCGGCGGGATATCTATGAACTGCTGGGTAAGGCTATCTGGGAAAATCGTACCAGATGAGTGCCCGAGAGTTCAACGCCATCCTACAGCAGATGGGGCTCCAGAAGCATGTGGAATACAAACCGCGCAAGAAACGCTGGGAGCTAACCCCCAAAGGTGAGGAGTTTGGCCGCTACTGCGATACCGGCAAGAATCACTCCGGCGGCGCCCCAGTGCAGCAGCTCAAATGGCGTAAGGCAGTATTGGAAGATGCCGAACAGCTCCGCGACAAGTTGCCTGGGGGCTCCTTCCTCAAAGTAGTTTAAGTTTCACGGCGGCCATGAGTGTGAATACAATACCGCAAGGAAATAGCGCTCGCCCACTTTTCATTCTCCTTTGGGTGTTCAATGGCTGCCGCCTTTTTAAAGGCTTTCTATGGTGATATAAAGGGGTCTCTATTGAATAGACTATTAGAGATTAAGGGATTTAAGCACATGGATAGAAAAACAATTAGTGCAGTAGCTTGGGCAATTTCATCATGTATATTTTTATGGCTTTTTAGTTTGGTTCAAGCTGAAGGACTGTCAAGCCCTCCCGGTAGTGATGAGTTATTTAAATCATTTTGTTTATTTTCTTTTATGTTGCTTGGAGGTGGTGCTTGCTATCACTTTCTCACAGAAATTATTTTTAGTCCTTACACTTCAGAAAACGCGCATTTGTGGGTGCGGCTGTCTAAATATATGGTGTCTCTGATGTTGGTTTTAATTAGCATGCCTTCGTTAATGTTAGTGTTCAGAGAGAATCTACATTTATCTACAGCATGGATACTATCATTCTTTTACTTGCTGACTGGTTATGGAGTCTCGGCTTGGTTGGGCACAAGAATTAAGCCCATTTTTATCGAAATACGTTCTATGGGTTCATTGCAGACGGTCGATAATATGGCAGGCTGATAGATAATCATTAAAAAACACAACAATTACCTAAACCCGCACTAGCGGGTTTTTTTATGCCCAAAATTCCTGGAGCAATCCCAATGACCCAGCGCATCACCATCCGCGATGCCGTATTAAGCAAACTAAAAACCCTATCCGGCTATAACTTCCCCTCAGCCGGTACCACCGAAGGCATCGAGCGGGAAAAGCTGCCGGCCATTCTCGTCGGCTTTGCCACGGAACAAACACAGCAAGAGTTCTCTGGCACCACCCGCCAGCTGGATCTTGTGGTAGCGGTGGTGGTGCACAGCCGGGGGGATATTTATGAATTACTGGATCAAGCTACTGAGGATGTTGAGAGTGTCCTGCAGGATCGAACTCTGGGCGGTGCCTGTGAAATCTTTGCGCTTTCACAAACCGATTTCGCCCTGGATCAAGACCACCCCTTGGGCGAAGTGCGCCTGACCTACAGCGCCCAATATTCCACTGAGTGACGCATCCCTGCGTCGGTATTTTATTTCCACTAAAGCAACTGGAGAATCCCTATGTCCCAATTGGCTCAGGGCACCAATATCTATTTTATCGACCCGGCTGGTGATGCTGATACTGTGCAGAAGATCACCGGGGTTACCTCATTTAATCCCGGCGGCAGTCCCGCCGACCAGCTGGATGACACTTCCCTGGAGGATCTGGATAAAAAGTTTAAGCGCGGCCTGCGTACACCGGGGCAGGCATCGGTAGGGCTCAAAATAAACTCGCAGAACGCGGTGCATAAGCGCCTGCATGAACTGTCCCAGGATGACACGGTGGATAGCATCAAGTGGGCGGTGGGTTGGAGTGATGGCACTGAAGCACCCACCGTAACCACCGGCGAGTGGTCACTGCCCACCACGCGCACTTGGTTCACCTTTGAAGGCTATGTCGCTGACTTCCCCTTTGATTTCCAGCTGAACACCTTGGTCAGTGGTGAAATGTCGATCCAGCGCAGCGGCGGTTCTGCCTGGACGCCCAAAAATATAACGTAAGGGGTAACCCATGGAATTATCGATTGAATCCCTGCAGCAGCAGGGCAGCTTTTCCGGTGCGCCGGTTAAGCGTTCCATTACCTGGAAGCAGGGCAATGAGGAGTTCACGGCGACAGTTTATATTCGCCGCCTCTCTTACTACAGCGCCGTCAATGATGTGGCGGCGTTGCGCGGTGAGGGCGATGTGATTGCCGGGCGGATTGCCGCCTGTGTTGTCGATGCCGAGGGCAAGCCGATATTTACCGCGAAGGATATTACCGGCGAGGCAGATCCAGATCGCGGCCCGCTCAACGCGGATTTAACCCAGGCGCTGCTAATGGAAATCGGTGCGGTCAATAATCTGGGAAAGGCGAAAAGCTCAGCGAGCTAGAGGAACTCTGGCACGAGCTGGTGCTAAACGGCATTGGCGGTTGCACCATCGAAGAGGCCCAGCGGCGGCTGAGCTATCAAGAAGTACAAAGCTGGGCGAAATATCGTGAGCTGCGCGGCTCCCTGCATCCGGGAATGCGCACTGAAAGATCCACGGCACTACTCGCCACCCTCTACGCCAATACCCATCGCGGTAAAGGCGCCCCCGCAAAAATCACAGACTTTATGCCTCATGAGAAGGAGCCGGAAATCTCGCTGGAACAAGCGATGAAGACCTGGCACTAAGGGGCGGTGGATCGCTATGTCTAATAAAAACCTGGGCACACTAAGCGTTGACTTAATTGCTAAAACCGGGGGCTTTGAAAAGGGCCTTGGCAAAGCTGAACAAAGCACTGAAAAGTGGCAGAAAACAGTAAAGAGTAGTGTCTCTGCGGTAAATAAGGCATTTGCTGCGGGCACCGTTGCCGCTGCCGGCGCACTAGCGGTAATGACCTCGCGGGTGATTGAGCAATCTGCTGAGATTGAAAACCTGTCTGCGGTGGCCAACACCAGCACCCTGGAATTCCAGCGCATGTCCTACGCTGCGCAGCGCTACGGCGTTGAGCAGGATAAGGTTGCGGATATTCTCAAGGATACCTCGGATAAGGTCGGTGACTTCCTGCAGACCGGCGCCGGGCCGATGGCGGACTTCTTTGAAAATATCGCCCCGCAAGTGGGAGTCACTGCCGAAGAGTTTCGCAATTTGTCGGGCCGTGATGCGCTGGGGCTTTATGTTAGCAGCCTGGAAAAAGCCAATTTATCCCAGAGCGAAATGACCTTCTATATGGAGGCCATCGCCAGTGATGCCACTCTGCTGTTACCGCTATTGCGAAACAACGGCAAGGAGCTTGGCCGGCTGGGGGATGAGGCCGAAGATGTGGGCGCGGTGCTGTCGGACCTGGATCTGCAGCAGCTGGGTGAGGTGCGCGAAGATCTGGATAAACTGAAGGGCGCGCTTGACGGGTTCGAAAAAGAAGTTGTGAAAGGCGCACTGCCGGCGATCAAGGATTTCACAGAGTTAATTGCAGACCCCAAAACCAGAGATGCCTTCGCATCACTAACCACGGCAATTATTAAAGTGGGATCTGCTGCGGCTTCTGCGGTGGTGGAGCTGGTGGAGTTCACCCAGGAAGTCGGTAAATCCGTGGCCCGTATGACGCACGGCGAACCGGAAGTTATGAAGCTGGAGCGTTCGCTGAAACAGCTGAGCGCAACGATTGATAGCGGCGTGATCGGTGATGGCAAACTGCTCACGGGTATTCGCCTGGCTACCGGGGAATATATTCATCAGGGTACTTCTGTCGATGACCTGCGGGAAAAGCTGGCCGCGTTGCAGAAGCAGCGGGATGATTTCTATGGGTTTAGCACACCAGCGAAAACTAAAACCCAAACAGAGGTCACCATTGAGGGCGAACAACTCGGCGAAGATTCCCTCAACGCGCTCACAGAAGCCGGAAATGAATTATTAAAACTACAGGCAGCCATCGGCGACCCCTGGGAAACCTTCTCGGATGTATTGGGGGATATCGAAGGCGAACTGGAAAAAGAGGCGGAACAACGCGAGCGCATGCTGCGCGCACAGCAGGCTTTTAATTCACTGGTTTCAGACCTGCAAACCGATGAAGAGCGCAATCTGGATTTATTGCGCGAGCGCCTGGATATTCTCGAAGCGGTAAAAGATATCACCGATGAACAGCGCCAGCAGACCCTGGGCCGTATCGCCGACGCCGCCACAGAAGACTCCCCCGCACTCGGCGGCCTGGATAGTGGCTCCGATATCGAATCCGCGCGCACCGAGTTGGAAGACTGGTATTCCACCCAGCTCGATATGCTGGAGCAATTCCGCAGCGAACGCGTCGACCTCAATGCCACCTGGGATGAGGAGGAGCTGGCCATTCGCCAACAGTACGAAGAAAAGCTCACCGAAATTACCCAGGCCAATGAAGACCTGCGCCGACAGCAGCAGCTGGAGGGCTACAACTTGTTGATGTCGGTGGCCTCGGAATATTACTCCGGTATGGAGGGCGAAGAGGCGGCCTATATGCGCGCAGCGCTCGCCATCGGTCAAACCCTGTTGGATGAGAAAAAACGCAACGCACTAACCAGTATTATTGCCAACACCAATGATGCGGCCATGGGCGCCTACAACGCGATGGCCTCTATTCCCTATGTGGGCCCGGTGCTGGGTGCAGCAGCGGCCGGTGCCGTGTATGTCACCGGTGGCCTGGCTGCAGCAAAGCTCACCGGTATGGCTCATGACGGCCTTGATGCGGTACCTGAAACCGGCACCTGGCTGCTGGAAAAAGGCGAGCGGGTCACCACCTCAGAAACCAGTGCAAAACTGGATCGCACCCTGGCCATGATTCAAGCGGATATGCACGGCGGTGGCCGTGGTGGTAGCTCGGGTGGAGCTGCACCCTTCACCCAGAATATTAGCGTTTCCGGCAAGTTGGATAATCGCACTACAAAACAATTAGCTCGCGAGAGTACACGCCAGCAACGTATTAACCGCAGGAGGCTCGGCTCTTAATGTTTAATGAAAGTCGATTGCTGGAGCGCGTGGCCTATGGTTCGGAATATGGCCACCGCTACAAAACGGATATTCGCGAATTGCGCAACGGGGTAGAGCGCCGCAATGCGGAGTGGGAGCGCCCACTGGGGCAGTACTCGGTGATCTTCAAAAACCTGGATTATGAAGATCACCAAATTGTTGTTGCCGCGCACCACGCCTGTGCTGGGGCTCTGGTGGGGTTTCGCTTTAAGGACGCCAGTGATTTTTTTGCAGGCGGTGAGGTGATTGGTTACGGCAGCGGCAGTACAGAAACTTACCAGCTAATAAAAAGCTATGTGTTTGGCTCGCTGTCTTATCAGCGTGAAATTTATAAACCCGTGAGTGGCACGGTAAAAATTTTTGTCGATGGCCAAGAGGTGGCGTTTGCTATCGATTACACCACCGGCCAAGTGGAGCTCAGCGCGACTGCCGGTGCAGAAATTACCTGGCAAGGTGAGTTCGATGTACCGGTTCGCTTTGAGGATGATGTCAGCTTCAGTATTGAAAATCGCCATAGGGGCCAGCCGGTGTGTAGTGGGAGTGTCGAGCTGCTGGAGATTCGCCTGTGAGATACATTCCTAGCGCACTCCAAGCCCACTACGACAGCGGCGTCACTACCACTTGCCGCCTATTAAAAATCACCCTCACTGATGGCCGCGTGTTTGGTGCCACCACGTTAGACCGCAATGTCGAATACAACGGGATTACCTATTACGCCCAGAACGGCTTTGACCCCAGCGTAATTGCCAGTGACACGTCGTTTGATGTGGACAATGCCGAGGGCTATTCCCTGTACTCCACCGACGTGCCCGGCATTACCGTCGAGATGGCTGAGCGCGGTGAGCTGGATAATGCTGAGTGGGTGATGTACGAGGTCAATTACCGCGACTTATCCATGGGCGCTATTGAGCTGGACGGCGGTGATATTGGCGAAGTAAAGACGGTTCGCAATACGGTATTTATTCCCGAACTGCTGAGTTACATGATGCGGCTGCGCCAGTCTGTCGGCCATGTGGATTCCGTCACCTGCCGGGCTATTTTCGGTACCGATGCGAATTCGCAAACCGGCTGTGGTGTGAATGCGGATGCGCTGTGGCAATCGGCCACGGTCACCGCCGTTAACAGCGATGAGCCCAAAGTCACCTATCTGGTGGATGATATTGCCTCACTGTCTACGACGGCCAACCGCTGGCGGGTGCGCTGGAAAACTGGCGATAACGTCTCCTCGCGCTTGTATCAGATTGAGGCCGTGGATACCGCTACCGGCCAGATAACCCAGATAGAGCCCCTGCCGTTTGCCGTGCAACCCGGTGATGAATTGGAAATTCGCGAAGACTGCGACAAACAGTTTTCCACCTGTAAATACCACGGCAACGAGCTGGATTTTAAAGGCGAGAATCTAATCCCTATCGGCCAAGCCTCCGATACGCCCGGCGCTGGAGTGCCTGGCGATACTGCCTGGCCGGGTATCAACGACGGGCCGGTGCCGGTATAGATCCTATGAATCCACAAAGACAAGCGACACTGGCCCACGCGCGGGGCCTGGTGGCTAAGGGTGTGCGCTGGCGCCATCGGGGCCGCACCGAATGGGCGATCGATTGCGTGGGCATGATAGTGCTCAGCCTGCGCGCCGCCGGTGTCGATATCGAAGATGAAAAGCACTACGGCCGCGAACCCTGGAAAGACGGCCTGCGGCAAAAAATGCAGCGGCGTTTTGGTAATCCCATAGCGGAACCCCTATGGCAACCGGGGGATATTGCAGTATTTAAATCGCCGCAAAAAACCGACCCGAGTCACGTAGGTTTTTTAGGGGATTATCCCCACGGTGGATTTACCCTAATCCATGCCCACGCCGACCAAGATTGCCGCGAGCATATTTTAGATAAACGCTGGCGCCGCCTATTGGTGGAGGTGTATTCCCCATGGGTAACTTAATTTTTGGTACCACGACGATTGAAGGCCGCACCTTTGACGATATCAAAGTGCAGACCTCCAAGGCCGGCGTACCGCGCCCGATTATTTTCGGCAAGGTGCTGCCGGTCATCGGCAATATTATTGCTACCACCGCGCCCAAGATTGTTAAGAAAAAAGAAAAGCAAAAATCCGGCAAGGGCGGCGGCTCAACAGAAGTTGTCAACGAGGAGGTTTACCGCACCTACGCGATAAGAATTGGCGAGGGGCCTATCACCGGTATCTCTCGCGTCTGGCGCAACAACGAATTGGTATACGACCGCGATAGCATCGACAGCACGCAAGCTACCAACAACCTGGCCTTTTTGCGCATTGCCGAATTCTTTCTTGGCGACTGGGATCAGATGCCCAGCGCAGTAATGCAAGCCGCCTTTGGGGTTAGCGAAGTACACGCCTATCGCGGCACCTGTTACATGGTGATCGACAACGAAAACCTTACTAGTACCGGCGGGGCGATTCCGCAGTATGCGTTTGAGGTGGAGCGGGCTGAGGGGGTGGCGCTCACCTCCAAGCCTTACGCACTGGAATTTGCCGATTCCCTTGAAGCGAACTTTGTAGAAGCTCGAGGCGCGCCCGAAGCTCTGGCGCGCGATAGCGTGAGCGCGGGGTTCGCGGGTGTCTCGGGTGAGCTGCGTTCGATCAAGGCCAGCTACGAAAACTGGAGCCCGGAAAAACTGGAATCCACTTTTGTTGGAGTCGCGGGGGAGTTGCGTTCGCTATTAACGAGTTACGACCTCTACAGCCCGGAATCCGTTTCCTCGCAGTTTGTCAGCGTGGCGGGTGATTTACAAAAGGCCCTGATTAGTTATGACCAAAGTATCCCGGATAATTTGTCTGCGACGTTTGTCGGCGTTACTGGAGATTTAACCTAATGAAATCTAATAACCGCGTGCGCGGTTTCTACAAAATAGAAACCTTTAAAGCCACACAGTCAGAGGCGGGGCTTCGCGAAATTCCCGGTAGCCGCGTGTGTCACGCCGAGTTTGAAAATCTGATTACGGATCTGGGGTTGGATCAGCTGGGCACCAAGTCGCCCCACAACTGCACATCCAACTGCTATGTGGGCAGCGGATCGACAACCCCCACGGTGAACGATACCGATATGTCCGCTTATAAAGCCATTCACAACACCTTGCAATCCAGCGCGCGCAGCGCCCAGGCCAGCACCGACCCCTGGTACCTGTCGCTGCAAAAAGTGTATCGCTTTGATCAGGGCGACGCCGCCGGCAATTTATCCGAGGTGGGTGTGGGCTGGGCTAACACGTCGAGCGGCAATTTGTTTTCGCGGGCACTGATTCAAGATGCCGACGGCAATCCCAGCAGCATCACCGTACTCTCTGATGAGTACCTGGACGTGACTTACGAGCTGCGTATTTACCCCGAACTGGACGACGTGACCGGGGTTGTCACTATTGGCGGTGTGGACTACGACTATATTGCCCGCCCCTGCCGCGTATCCACTGCGGGCTCTAGCGCTTGGGATTTTGACCGCTCCGGTAACAGCGGGGTTTATGCCTATGCTTATGCCGGTGATATTGGCGATGTGACCGGTTTACCAACCGGCACCAGCGTTAGCGGTAGCACTGCGGATGGCGGCTACTCCGCAGGGAGTTTTCAGGCTTCGGGGCAGTACTCCTGGGGGTTAAATCAAGCCAACTTTGGTGGGGTGCGTTCAATTGCCGCCAATACCGGTTGGGCGCGCTGGCAAGTGCAATTTGCGGCGGTGTCCGATGGCAGCGCCATACCTAAAGATTCTGAAACCGTTCTCACCATTACGCTCTCCCACTCCTGGGCGCGGGGCTGACATGCTGCCGGAGAATGAGTTGTCACAGGAAAGCGTGCCCGCGCCTTTTATGGGCGGTGCCGCCTTGCCGGTGCGCAATGTTACCGACTATGAATCCGGCGGCATTGCCCTGCAAGATCCCAGCGAGGGGCTGAATTATCAGGTCTGGCGCGCGCGGGTATTGAATAACGGCTGCGACATTGTGCTGAATGCCCATGAGGTGGCCGAGTTCACGCTAATCAGCGGCATGGATATTACTGAGGTATCGCTGTCCTTCGACCAGAATATGCGCCCTGTGGTTGCTTATGTGGAGGGCGGCACAGCCAAGCTCTACTGGTACGACTCCTCGCAGGGTGCACAGGTGATTACCGACTGGCCCGGCGTTATCACTCCGCGCGTCACCCTGGATGATAAGCGGCAATTACAGTCCGGTGTCAGTGATGTGATTTTTGCTTATCTCAAAGACGGCAACCTTTACTGCCGGCAACAGCGCGACCGCTACCAAACCGAATACCTATTACACGAAAACGTGAATAGCGATGGCCTGATTAAAATCGGTATGCACAAACAGTACCGCCTGCAATTCCTATTAAAGTCTTAATCCTATGTCCGCCCAATATCCTCTATACGCCATCGTCGCCGAGCTGTGCGAGCGCGCCGGCTTGCCCCCTGGAAAATTTAATACCACGCGACTTGAAGGTTATGTGCAGGGAATGCAGGTCACGAATGAATCCCCGGTATACGAACATATCCAAGAACTGGCCCAGCTGTTTTTTTTCGATCCGGTCAATCGCGGGGGTGAAATAGATTTTGTTCCGCGCGGCGGTGAACCGGTAATGGAAATCGACAAGAACGATTTAATCGGCGATAGCGACGACGAGAAAACCCGACGCTCCCCCGAGGATATTGTGCAGGTATTAAACCTGAACTATTACGATTCTGTCGGCGGTATTGATACCTGCAAGCAAACCTCAGACCGCAGTATCGACACTCGCGGTGAAGGGGAAAAAAGTATCGAAACCCCCGTGGTACTGGAAACCGATCAGGCCGCGCAGATCGCTGTGATCATGCATAAAGTAATGATCGAAGAGCAGCGCGGTGAGTTTGATATTACTTTACCTCGCAACTACCTGGGGCTCACCGCTGGTGATGTGGTGCTGTATCAGGGCGATCGCTGCCGCATCGACGAAGTGAATATTGATCGGGGCGAGCAAAAATACAAACTGATCCACGACCGCAAAAGTGCCTACCAAAGTCAGGCCCTAGGCGTGGCCCCCATGGCCACACCGGACCCAGTGCCGTTAGTGGCCGGCGCGACCCATATCGAATTTATCGACGCGCCGATACTGTCCAGCGGCGACGATACCCAGCTGGGCTATTACATCGCTATCGCTGGCAGCAACAGCGCCTGGAGCGGTGCCACTGTCGCGCTGTCTTTAGATGGTGGAGAAAACTATACCGAGTCCGATATCACCGACGTGGAAGCGGTAATGGGCGAGCTGGTGACTGCACTCGGCACCCACAAGCGCGAGATCCCCGACACCCACAACCGTGTGCAAATCCAACTCTACGACGATGGCGACGCGCTCGAATATCGCACCCTGGCGCAGCTTCTCAACCGCCAGAACCGGGCACTGATCGGTAATGAAATAGTGAGCTTTGGCGAAGCCGACGAGATCAGCCCCGGCGTGTGGGAAATTGGCTACCTGCTGCGCGGCCGCCTGGGAACCGAAATCACCCAGCACTCAGCGGGTACCCGCTTTGTCTTACTGGATCGCAACACGCTCAACTATATCCCCACAGAGCGCTACAACTTAAACCAGACACTCACCTTCCGCGCCACCAGTAGCGGCAGCGGCGAGGAGACCATCACCGCTGCCACCTACACCGGCGCCAGCCATATTGAGCCAGCACCCACTAGCCTGCGCGCCTACCGCAGCGGCGGCCAGCTCACCATTGAATGGGTAGGGGTAGGGTACTTAGGTGGCCGCGCCGCCTACGATCAAAGCCAGTTCTTTACCGGCTACCGGGTAACGATCAACGGCCAAAGCACCGACACCACTACCACCACACTAACAATCATCGACCCAGGCACCGCCACGATTCAAGTGAGCCAAATCAACAGCATCACCGGCCCCGGCCCGGCTGCAGAAATCACGGCATAAACAGGATAAAAGGACCATGAGCAACACACCCAACAACGCCATACCCTACGCAGCTGAAGGCACACTGGACCCAGCCGCCAGCCTAAACCAAGCCCTGGATACCATCGACGCGTTGCTGCAGATCGAAGTGCTGGGGATCCAAAATGATCCCCCCGGCTCCCCCAGCGATGGCGACCGCTACATAGTTGCCAGCGGCACCGGAGACTGGGCAAGCCAAGACGGCCAACTGGCCCGCTATGTGGCGGACCCCGGCTACTGGCGATTCTTCCCCGCCAAGGTCGCACTGAATCAAGCGGACGGTCTGTTATATATCAACGGCAACAGTGGCTGGCAGGTAGCCAACCGCCCGGCGACTTTGCCGCAGATTACTGGGGATACATCGACGGATTTAGCCGGGGTGGTGGGGCAGATGCTGGGGGCTTTGGATGGGGTGTTTTGGGATAATCAGGTGAGTTAATTGCGCCGCAACTTCAATCTTAGATATGAGGCGAAAGCCTCGTTATTTTTATCACAGGAAAAAGGTGTTAACTTTCTGGCTTTTAAGGGTTTCCTAAAAGATATATAGCGTCGAAAATGTCGGGATATAATACAGTTGCAATATCTTCGCCTGTGTACATTGGTGCCAACTGTCAATAACCTAATGCTCCTCAAAGGCTTTCTTAGCTTGTGGTCGAGGGAGTTTGTGGGTGTAGTGGTGGGTGATATATTGCAGCTGCTTTTGAAAGTTCTGTTAGTTGCAAGGAGTAATATGGAAGTTCCAATTGAAATCGTTACTGGAGTTGTTGCTGGTATACTATCAGCATTACTTATATTTGCGGCTAAAGAATTATGGTCCAATTCAATTGCTCCATGGTATTCGTCTTTGAAATATCAAGGCGCAGATATTTCAGGAAGCTGGTATGCAAAAATCAATGAAACATCAAAAAATGATAAAGAATCAGATAATGCTAGTGCTGATGAGTCTGATTCAGAAGGCTCTGATAATGAAAGCTTTAATGCTGGCGTTAGTACTTTTTCGATGATTCTTGAGCAGCAAGCACATTCAGTAACTGGTTCATTACAGTTTACATTTGATGGTGAAGTTAAGAAGTTTAATATTGATTATGATCTCTCGGGTGAGTATTGGGAGGGCTATCTCTCTTTATATTGCAAGTCTAAAGACAAAAAATCATTTAGTCAGGCTTCAATGTTTATGAAGTTGGTTGGAAATGGTAAAGGACTATTTGGCACATTTTCATTTAGAAATGCAGTGAGCGATCAGGTTCATTCAGTATGGATTGGTCTAGATCGTAACTAGCAAACCGTTAAAGTGGGCCCTTAGTCCAATTAGAGCCTAAATGGAAATAAAAAGATCAAAAATATATATTTCCGATTAATATAAAAAAGGCTAAGTATTCAAATGCCCGATGCAAAGTATTCAAATTCTCGTCCAAGTATTCCTGCAGGTCTCAGGCGCTCAGTTGAAGTCGAGTCTGGGCATCGCTGTGCCATAAAAGGCTGCAATGAGCATACTTATTTGGAAATTCATCATATTGATGAGAATAGAGAGAATAATGTTCTGGCAAACCTTATCTTATTATGTGATAAGCATCATAAGATGGCTCACGCTAAAGTTATTGATAGGAAGGCTTTAAGAGAATATAAGAAGTTACTGAATGATTCTTATAACTCTCAAATAGATGAAAGGTTTGATAGGCTTGAGAAGTTACTTCAGCAGCAAGGAAGTTTAGAGGAAGGAAATCTTAGCTCTAGGATCAGTGATAGTGATTTTCCGGATGATAAGCTAAGGAAGGAATCTCCTAAAAGAGCGGATATCATGTCCTTTGTTTTAACGCATGTTGCTGTGAGACATTTCGAAAAAGAAGTAGAAACTCCTTTCGAGCATCAAGTGATCTTCACTCGTGGTTGTAACACGTTGAGGTTAGATGCCCTCAAGCAGGATGATCGTTTAGATCAAGATTTTATTATCGAAGTACAGTATCTACGTAAATCTTATAATGATGCTTCAATCTACGGCAGGTGGCTAGAAAACAAAGTTGAGCTCTATGAATTGTTCACTGGAAGAAAGGCCAAAGGAATTCTTTTGGTGATTGTAGGCCGGGATCGAATGAAAGAAGATGGTGGCCTTCCTCTGACTAGGAAAGGCGTGAGCGAATGTAATGGGAAAGTTGAATTAGAGGTTTTCTCCTGCGCTGATATTGGATTTCATCCTGGCCCAGTTTCTTTGGCAATGTTTCAATCATACATAAAAGATAAGAGTGCCGTTGATAAAAAAAATAGCAGCAACTTTAAACCTTCAACGGATGCTGAATTTCTGGCGATGTTTATGAAATATACAGAAAATGATTAACAATCAGCAATCGATTGTCAAAAGCAGCCCTCAAGTTTTTACTCAATTGCGTGCGACTTTAGTTAGCGACCGTGCTGATCGTTATCGCACCCCCTCCAGAGCTGATAGCTGCTCTCAACTACCCGGTGAATATGCTTGCGAAAACTTTCTGGTAGTTGCGAATAGAGCCGCGCAATAAAAGGAGGAAAAGGAATCTGCGTAAAGTGGTGCAAGTTCTCCACTCCATAAACCTCCGCCAAAGTAACCCCCACCGCCTCACACCAAGCCGGCAGTAGGTCTGCCGGTATTCTTTGTACGCCCGTTTCCATTTTCGAAATTTGAGATGACACAAGCCCCAGCTGCCTTGCCAGCTGTGCAACCGTCATCCTCTCCCGTTTCCGTGCGTTGCGCAGGCGATCGCCTAGTGATCCGGCCTCAAACATCGAGCCGCGTTATACACCCTCATAAAATCAAAGTATTTCGAAAATCGAAACTTAGCTGCATTCTACCGTGCTAAATCAGAAAGCTTTCAGCACAACTGTTCATGAAATGTGAATTTGGTAGTAGCGTTTGGCGACTTGTCGTCATAAGGCAGTGCAGACAACTGGCGTTAGGTGACACAAGGCAGAGATAGGACTAGCAGTTACAAGGAGTTGAGCATCCCTATGAGAGCGCAAATGGAGCAATTGCAGCGGGTCGCAAGTCTGTGTGTGGCCCTGGAGTGGGTAGCAGCCTACCCAGATTTAGCGGGAAGGGATGCCGTATTAAGGCTAATAGGTGAGGAAGTGAGCACCACTATCCAAGGGGTGATTTATGCGGTAAAAGTCGGTGGAGTACAGAGTGGAACTACTACAAGCCCGCTTAAGCCAGTTGTTCGTGACGGGTAGCGAGTGCAATTGCTATCAGGGCTGAAAGATTGCAGGCGATATAAAAAGTGAGTTGCTTGGCCGTGGCAGGCTAGGGTGGGTAGGTTGGCTATAAAGAGATAGCCAACCTCAGTGCCCTAGGGGATAGGGCAGATCACGGCCTCAGGGCCTGCTTTGATATCAGTCTCTACTTGCATGATGAATCTCCCGACAATTAAAAAAATGGCGTATGACGATACCCAAACTTGAAAGCGGAGACAATTTTTTGGCGGATTTTTTAATAGTGAATCGTACTAAGTAAGGGTGTGGGAACTCGGAATTGAAGAGTTTGAAAGCGCCTGTGGAACTTCATGGCCACACGGACGACTTGTCTTTAATGGGGGTTCGCCAATACACTGTATATAGATACAGTATATTGTTAGAGCACATGAAACTATCCCCTCTCTACGGCAGTGGCGTCAGCTGCGGCTTTCCCTCGCCAGCGGATGACCACAAAGAAGCGGCGCTCAGCCTGGATCAACATCTGATTACCAGCCCGGCTGCCACCTTCCTGGCCCGCGCCAACGGTGATTCCATGCGGGATCTCGGCATTTTTGACCGGGATTTGCTGGTAGTTGATCGATCCTTAACCCCGGTTCACGGTGATGTAGTGGTGGTTGCCCTGGATGGGCAGCTAACCTGCAAAGTGCTTGATCGGCAAAAAGGGCAGCTACTGTCCGCGAATGATAAATACGCACCGATCCCCATTTGGGAAGGGCAGGAGTTGATTGTCGAGGGAGTGGTCAAGGCTTCCGTTCGGTACCATCGGCCCTGCTAATGCTGGTACTGGTGGATTGCAACAGCTGCTATGCCAGCTGTGAACAGATATTTCGGCCCGACCTGCGCGGGCGCCCGGTAGTGGTACTGTCCAATAACGATGGCTTTGTGGTGGCGCGCTCTAAGGAGGCGAAGCTACTAGGCATTGGCGACCTGGAGCCCTTCTTTAAAGTTGAGCACCTGCTGCGCCTTCATCGCGTGGCGATCTTCTCCAGTAATTATCCCCTGTATGGTGATATCTCCCACCGGGTAATGACCACCCTGCGCGAGTTCAGTCCCAACGTGGAGGTTTACAGCATTGATGAAATGTTTATGGATCTCCACGGGCTGCAAGAGGATTGGCTGGATTATGGCCGTACAATCCGCAACACCCTCTGGAGAGATATTCGCATGCCTGTCGGTGTGGGCATTGCGCCCAGTAAAACCCTGGCCAAGCTTGCCAATCGAGCGGCCAAGAAAATCCCTAAGTGCGATGGCGTCTGCGCGCTGGATACGCCAGCCAAGTGGCAGTGGATGCAGCGCCGCACCGCCGTCAGTGATGTTTGGGGCATAGGTCGGCGCCTCACCAAGCGCCTGGCCGATTTCGGTATACAAACTGCCTATGACCTGGCGCAGGCCAACCCAAAGATTTTGCGCCGCCGTCTCAATATCAATATTGAGCGAACCATTGAGGAGTTAAACGGAGTTGCCTGTCTCGGTCTGGAGGAAGTGCCCCCGGCAAAGAAGCAGATTTACTGCACTCGCTCCTTCGGTGAAAAGCTCACCGACCTAGCGCCGATACTACAGGCCGCCACTCTCTACGCCAGCAGGGCAGCAGAGAAACTGCGTGCGCAGAAATCCCTGGTAAAGTCGATACACTTATTCCTGCACACCTCACCCCATGAGCCCAACTACTACAGCCGCAGCACCGTAGTGCAAACCCCATACCCCACGGACGACTCCCGAATTATTGTCCAGCAGGTGAGAAGGGCTATTGCTGACTTGTACCGCCCCGGCTGCCGTTTTATGAAAGCTGGCGTTGGGCTTGTTGAGATTATCCCGCGCGCGCTGGGGCAGGGTGATCTATTTACCCCAGGGCAATCGGTCAGGGCAGGGGAGACCATGCAAGCGCTGGACCGGATCAATAAAAAGTTTGGCCGGGGAACATTGTTTCTAGGGGCCGAAGGAATTCAGAAAAAGTGGAAGATGCGGCAGGCATTTACATCGCCTGCCTATACCACTCGGTGGGGGGATTTGCCGAGGGTGGTGACTTGAAGCGATTGTGGAAATTTAACTTTTAGGAAATAACGCCTAAATCAGGTGAGGATTATGGCCCACCTGATTTAAAGGTATAACTATTAATATTTAATTGCTGGCTTCTTAAAGGGGCAAGCTTTTCCAGCCTGATGATGCGCAAACATATAGCAGTGATTCAGACTGATGCATAGTCATACGCCCAACTTGGGAAGAACTATTACAATCAGAATCAGGAGGAGTTCCTACGGAAGTATCTAATTGAATATATCCTGGTGAATCGTCGTTCTCGATTGGATTTTTGACAGAGAGATTACCTGCATGTGTAATCCTCACCACTTCATGGAATTCGCCTCCGATGTTTTTGTCGTCAAAATTATCCTCCATTGAGGCTTCCCATGTTCCCATTTGAAGGTATTCACCATCTTTCCACGCGATATCTCCTTCATCAGGCCCTGCACCTTCGATATAGAGTCCAGGCTCATTTACGGGATTTATAATATTGAAGCGACCCTTAAAATAGTTTTTGTAATCGTCAAGTAAATTTTTAGAGCCTACACCAACTCGCCCCTGTTTGTTTATCGACATCCTTGCTATGCCATCCGTAAAAAAACCAATCCAGCCACCATGCTGGCTATCCTGGTTACCGTAGAAGTGAGCACCGGCTCCATTGTTATTTGGGTTAACACCGTCAGAGACGGCTCTCAGTGCAAGCTCTTCCCTATAGGGTAGGCATTCATTCAATTCAGTATCTTTGCACTCCTTATCCAGATTTACATTATGGTCCTCGGGTCGAATAAAACCTGAATAATGGAATATAGTTGAATGGCTATTGTCGCCAATTAATTTCAGTCTAGTTTTAGTGTTGCCGGGCACAAATTCACTGTGGCCGGATTCCTTTATATCGTTCTCGGATTCCTTAACATTTTCAGTGTCAATCTCTAGCCAGTTAATATAGCTTCCGGAAGTGTCTATCCAATTGCCAATTTGCAATGTGTCATCATTCAGGACTGCAATATCGCCTTCAGTAGAGCTGGCGCCAGATAATAGAATTGCAGGATTAGTTGCCCCTGAATCCTTTATATGCAAAGTAGCTTGAGGGCTCGTAACTCCAATCCCAATATCTTCATAAAAAGTTTCCGCACGTGCAATACCGGAAGAGGCAAGGCCAACTAAAAGAGTAATGTGCATTTTATTCATTCAATGTCTCTTATTTCCTGTTTAATGGCAAAGGATCCAATTTTACCAGTCATTTACAATCTGTTTTCATCAAGATTATTGGTCATGACTTCTAGGCTGAATGATCTACAAGAGTGGTAAGCCTTGCCCACCACTTTGTATAGGCTTCCGTTTGTTCCTTCAGATAGTCATAGTGGTCATAGACCTGCCACTGTCCTGGCAATTTATGCCCCAGCATAATCTCGGCAATATGCGGCTCAGTCAGTTCGGAAAAGTTTGTCCTTGCCGTCTTGCGCAGGTCGTGTACCGACCAGTGTTTCATCTCGTAGTCTCTGTGCCGGCGCAGCCACTGCATCAGGTTGTAAGGCAGTGCCAGCGGCGCACCCTGGCCCATAGGTTTATCGCTGCCGCTATTGTTGAACAGGTGTTTGCCTTCGCCGCTCAGCAAAAAAGCCTCTTTCAGCAGGGGCTCAACCTCTGGAATGATGGGGCGCAGTAGGGGCTTCTTTGTCGACTTGCCCATCTTGTGGTTAGCGGACGGCACTGTCCAGATACGCTTCTTGAAATCGAAGTGCTCCTTCTCGCTTATGCGCAGCTCGCCATTGCGGCAGCCGTAGAACAGGCATAGCTTGAGAAAGATTTTATTTTTCGCCGCCATGCGCGAGTTGTCCACGGCCAGCCACATCATGCCGATTTCATCCGGGCTTAGAGAGCGGGTGCCGATGCTTTTCTTTATATGTAGATCTTCTGTTGCATTGATATTGGCGATTGGGTTGCTAGTAATGAGCCTGCGTCGCACGCCCCACTTCAGCATTTGCTTGGCATTGGTCAGGATTCGATCGGCAATACCGGGGGTGGCCTGTGCCCGCTTTTCCAGCAGTGCCAACCATTCGTGAAGTGTGACTTCTTCAGCGGGTAGATGGCCAACGGCAGGGAATACGTACAACTGGAAAGAGCGCAGGATTTCGTGGTGCCCTTTCTTGTTTACCTTGCAGTAGGAGTGATACCACTGTAAGAACAATTCCTCTAAAGAATCGGCATTGAGAATCGCCTGCTTTTCAAGCTGCTTTACCACCCTGGGGTCATAGCCCTGCTCGAGCTTACCCTTCAGGCGAAGCCCCTCACTCCTGGCATTCCTCAGTGTCATTAATGGATAGGAACCGAGATCAACTCGGGCCGGCTTACCGTCGTAGCGGTAGCGAAGTTGGAAAGTGATTTTCCCCTGGGGCGTAACGCGCACACTAAGGCCATCCCGATCAGCCTTTTCAATCCGCTTTTCCCTTTGCTTACCTGCGTTGGCTTTAAGCCAAGTATCCGACAACGCCATGACAACCTCCTTGTGTACATATCTCTTAAGGCTAACAAAAAGGCGATTTGTGTACACGTCTATGTACACATTTATTTCGGCTGGGGTTGGTTTTAGATGGCTTAAGCTGTCGCGGGTCTAATGCTTGTAAGGTAGTGTTTTGTACGGGGTTAACTGGTTTTTTGTCGTAGGTTGTCAGGCTGTGACTAGGGGGGATTTATAGGGGTGGGAAATAATGGCGAAGGTGCGGCGGCCGGCAAAGCCTGCCAGGGAAGAACTTTGACCCATACTTTAAGATTCGATCACTGGATATTCGAAAAAAATAGGGGCGTATTATACACGCAGGCGTTGCTCCGAGGGTGGGGTATACTGCGAAATTAGACTTGTCAGTTTACCAGCTCGGCGAATGGGGTCATGTCAATGGGCTGAGTTGCCAGCGGGACTGGCACACCTGGACAATTTGCTCAAATCCATTTGGATTAACGCTGTACTCTGCTGTGGCCAACAGTCATCGAGGGGCTTTTAGCGGTGCAGTGGCAAACTCAGTTATTGAAGGGGAGAGGTTATGAGCCGAGAGCGTTTACAGGCATTGCGGGAAGAGTTGCAGCGGCAGAGTGTCGATGCTTTCTTGATACCCCGGGCTGATGAGTACCAAAATGAAAGTGTGCCTGCGGCAGATGAGCGACTGCCCTGGCTGACTGGTTTCACTGGTTCCGCAGGAATGGCTGCGGTAGGCAGTCGAGAAGCGGCATTATTTGTTGATGGTCGCTATACCTTGCAGGCGCAGCAACAACTTGGTGATCAACCCATTGAGTTAATGAGCTTCAGTCAAGTCGCGATCATTGAGTGGCTGTGTAGTCAGCTGGATGCCGGTCAGTCTCTGGGGTATGACCCGCGACTGCACACGGAGCCGGGATTGGCCTTGATCAAGAAGCGATTGGCCGAAAGGGATATCCAACTACAGCCGATGGAACAGAGCCCGATTGATGCCATCTGGAATGACCGCCCCGCATCTCCCTGTGGGCCTGCACGCCCACACCCCTTCATCTTTACTGGTGAGCATTCCAAAGAGAAACGGCAGAGGATTGCCCGACGTCTCGCAGAAAAACGAGCCGATGCTTTATGGCTACCAAATCCTGAAAGCTGTGCTTGGCTTTTTAATATCCGTGGAGAGGATATTCCGCACTTACCAGTGGCCTTGGCCAATGCAGTCCTTTATCGGGATGGCAGTGCAACTCTTTATTTGGGGGAGGACGCTGTAGGGGATGCGTTGATCGAGCACTTGGATAAAGATGTAAGTCTAGTCGTGGCCAAAGGGGAATTATTTGAAAATATTAAGCGCCGCCACGTCAATAAAATATGGATAGATCCCCTGATTAGCAACAGTTGGACTTTACAGCAATTGCGGGCACTGGATATTGAACTAATGCTGGAAGGTGACCCGGTCACAGAAGCCAAGGCCTGTAAGAATGCGATTGAACTGGCAGGCAGCCAGGCTGCACACGAAAGGGATGGTGCTGCGGTGTGTGAATTCCTGGCGGAAATACCTGAACAGGTTGCCACAGGCCATTTTGACGAATTGTCCGCAGTAAAGCTTTTACGAAGTAAAAGGGAGGCTCGCGAAGGCTTTCAGGGCAACAGTTTTGAGACAATTTCCGGCTATGGTCCGAATGGGGCCATTGTGCACTATCGGGTGAGCCCTGAATCCAGTTTGGCTATAAAGCCAGAAGGGGTATATCTGTGCGATTCTGGAGGCCAATATCCAGATGGCACCACTGATATTACCCGAACTGTTGCTCTGGGTGAGTTCCCGCCTTCGGCAAAAGAAAATTTTACCCGGGTTTTAAAGGGACATATTGCAATTGCGACTTTGCGATTCCCCAGGGGGACTTGTGGAGAGCAAATTGATGCGCTTGCACGCCGTTCGCTGTGGGAGGTAGGGCTGGATTATGCCCATGGTACCGGTCACGGTGTTGGTAGTTTCTTAAGTGTTCACGAGGGGCCACAGCGGATAGGTAAGGCTGTAACAGGTGTTGCTCTTCAGCCGGGGATGATCGTTTCCAACGAACCGGGGTTTTATCTCACTGGGCAGTACGGCATCCGTATTGAAAATTTGGTGTTTGTGAAAAAGAGCGAAAATTATCCAGATTTTCTAGAATTTGAAGAACTTACGTTAGCTCCGATCGATCGTAATTTGATTGACGTGGCACTACTCACTGAGACTGAACGGGAATGGCTGAATCGCTACCACCAGAGGGTGCGAGATGTGATTACCCCGCTGGTTACTGAAAAAACTGCTGAATGGTTAAAATTGGCTACTGAAGCTTTGTAGTGTGAATCTGGGGGCTGCGTGCCCCCAGGCATAATTAATTTATCTCAAACTTATAGCCAGCACCGTAGACAGAGTGAATTAACTCTTTTTCAGGCATAAGCACTGATATTTTCTTGCGCACTTTTTTGATGTGGCTATCAATAGTTCGGTCGCTGATTACGCGGTAGTCGGAATAGATACGGTCCATGATTTGTTCGCGGGAAAAATTCGACCGGGCTCACTGTAAAGTAGGTCAAATAGGTGGAACTCCAGCGCAGTAAGGTTGGCGTCTTTACCTCCGATTCGCAGTTGCCCGGTATTTCTATCTAGTTCGATGCCACCATTTCCGACTTCGCCCTTTTGTGGTCGACGGCGCAGCACCGCTTTCACCCGTGCGACGAGTTCCCTGGGGCTGTAGGGTTTACAAACATAGTCGTCGGCACCGGATTCCAGGCCGCGCAAACGATCGGGTTCCTCAATTTGCGCAGTCATTATAATAATTGGAACGTCGTTGCCTTTTTGGCGAATCTCTTCGCAAATCTCCATCCCATGCCGCCCAGGTAGCATCAGGTCGAGAAGGATCAAATCCGGTTTCATAGTTTCCACTTTGGGGACAACCTGATTACCATCAGAAATGATCTCGGCTTGATAGTCGGCGGCATGAAGATAATCCAGTAGTAGGTGCGCAAGTTCGGTTTCATCTTCGACTATTAATATTTTGGCGCTCATAACTTCCTACCATTTAATCCTTTGGCTTAGGGGTAAAAAAATACTTATTTCAAGGCCGCCCATAGTGGACGGAGTTGCAGAAATGCTACCCTCGTGTGCTGTAACAATATTTTGGCAAATTGACAGCCCCAAACCCGCACCGCCGGTTTCCCGGCTGCGTGAACTATCTGCCCTATACAGGCGCTCGAACAGGTGTGGTATATCAGCACTGGCAACACCGGGGGCGGAGTCGGCGAAAGTGATAATGGCTGTTCGGGCTTCACAGCGCGCAGTTACTTTGAGTTGTCCCCCACTATCGGTGTAGCGCAGGCTGTTGGTTAACAGGTTGCTAAATAACTGATTGAGGCGTGCTTCATCTGCGTAGACTAACTTATCTTCCGATAGTTGGAGGTCGCTGCCCAAGCGAATACCTTTCTGGTCGAATGGAATTTCAAAGTCTTCGATAACACTTCGTAGGATATTTTCCAGGGAGATGTCGGACTTGCAGTAACTTAGTGCCCCCGCGTCGGAGAGAGACAACTCATAGAGATCATCTATCAGGCGGCTCAATTGTTGAATTTTGCTGTGCAGTATAAGCAGGTTCTCTGGTGTGGCTGATCTGATACCGTCTTGAATGGCTTCAATCTGCCCTTTTAATACTGCGAGAGGTGTGCGCAGCTCATGCGAAATATCTGCCATCCATCGGTTTCGGGCATGTTCGTTTGCTTCCAGCGTTGCGGCGAGCCGATTAAAGTCAGCACTTAATTGGCCCAGCTCATCTCGCTGCTCTATATCAATACGGGTTTTGAAGTTGCCGGATGTAAGATGGGATGTCGCTTCGGTCAGCTTACGGATGGGCCTTACCAGCTGCCAGGCAAGGGGGATGGCAATGGCCAGTGCCAGAATGAAGGTGGCAACAGAGATAAGAGCGAAAGTCCGCGATTGCTCTTTAACAAACCCTACGGCCAAATCATCATCTAACACGGGTAGTGGATTGATAGCCAGGTAACCAACGGTTTCACCGTCCACAACCAGAGGCTGCATTACCATGTTCTCAGATCCTGAATAACGACCTATCAGAGGTCTTTTCTCTTTGTTCAACAGGACCAGGCGGGCATTAAGCGACTTGCCCACTGCGTGTTCAGGTGGGGGCTCAGGCGGGCGGCGGGGGCCCCTCGTACCCGGAGGTGGACGATGTGGGGGTGGCATATCCTCAAAGTGACTGGACATCACGCGTCTGTGGAGTCTTTGCCAGCGCCTGCTATTGCCGTCGATAGATTGCCAGCTCCCTTCGCTGGCGTAGATTTCTTGTAACTCATCTACCAAATCGCCGACCTCGCGAAGCTCCTGAGACTGGATATAGGTCATAAAGCCATGCTTAAAGCTCCACTGAAAGAATACGAACATTCCGCCAACAGTAATTGCTGTAGTCAATAAGAAAGCGAGGCTTAGTTTATAGCGAATATTTAACGACATAGCCGGTAGCTTGGATTTCAGTAGCCTGTGTTCACAGTGAGCTCAGGTGCATTTTACTCTGTTTCCACTGAGGAAACGCGGCTCAGAAGATCAAGCCTACACTTACTGTAAATATCAGAGCAATCTTTTAACACTCCGAGAGTCTCACGATAAGAGCCCGAGCTAAGGAGCCTCTGAATAACTCCGTAATACCTCTGCGGGTCTTGAAGTCTGCAGATGTTAGGCGCAGCTCGCCGAGAATGGCCGTAGCCCTTTGCAAGAGCTGCAACGCAGCAGATGCGGCCTTCAAGGCCCGCCCTTCGGGCTTGCAGAGCGATTCACACTCCGCGTTGCGACTTCTTGAAAGATCTAGACATTCCTGCGAAGCCGCGCCTTGATTGTGAACCGCTCTGCATGCCAGAGGCATCACGGAGTTATTCAGAGGCTCCCTAAGTGCCAATATACTTAGCTTGGTTATCCAAAGCTGTTCTTGGGGCCTCCATGCCCTGAGTCGGTAGGAGAGATTGAGTCCTTACTGGTAGTTACTTCTATTATTATCCCGGTTTGCCTGTGCTTACTCCCGACTTTATTGGAGATGTAGAAAAACGATGCAATATCAGATCGGGCTTATCGAGCCGGATAAATAGAGTTGCAAGAATTCTCTTCCCTCCCCGGCTCCAGGTACTGTGGTCATGGGCATTAAGAGTGACAGTAATTTGGTTGAAGCCCGATTTAAACAGCTTGTCGGGAAGGTGTAAGTCTGGACCATAGATTCGCTGTATTTTCTTACCATTGATATAGAGATGGGCATGACCTTCCAGATATTGCTTTGAGGCATCATTGGCGTGGCGAGGGGATTCTAATTCGAACCGGTCGTAGTCTATATGTAGGTTATATCCGGACATTTTATCGCGACTAATGTCCAGTTCGATGCGCGGTGCAGCATTGTGTAAAGGGATCTCGACTACTGGGTGTTGGTCGCCGTTATGGCTCGTGTGTGAGTTTGGCTGTGCTGTAGCAAGGTTGTTCATTCCCCAGATAAAAGACCCGATAAGAACGGCTCGAAGAATTTTCATTATTGTCTCACTCCCAGGTTTGGCGATGGGGCAACAAACTTCATTCAAACTGCTGTTGCTGTGAATACTTCTGGTTACCAGTGCTTTTAGTCTATCGGGTGCTATTGCTCCAGTTACTTCCATTACCTGGGGTGTGGGTCCCCGTAAAAACAAGGGACCGCAAAGCTTACACTTACTGCGACTCCAGGGAGATTTCCGGCGTATTAGGAAAGTGGCTTGGCCTTCAATGTTAGTGCACCGCTGAACTACTGTGTTGAGCACTCATTGACAATAGTTTGATCATCTAGCTTGCCGTAAAAGCGGGGGCCAAAAGTATATGGGAAGGCGGGGACAAGCTCACCATCATCATCGACAGTGACAGTCAGGTGGTAATGGTATCCCCTTTCGTCATCTGAGTGACCGTTATGCTGGTCCAAATATACTCCGCCTTCATTAGTCAGGTCTTCGTCCCAGTAATAGTCCTCGTAGAAAAAGCCCGCTGCTGTAGTGAACTCATTGCCTGACAGGGAGGTATAAGAGCCACTTGTCGTGGGGCCGGTATTCGATGTTGTTTCGACTCCTTGGGAGAGGTCGTATTCATCCACCAAGAGACAGCTTCTCTCGCCTGCTACGCCGCAACCGCTCTCGGAGCTGGGGTCGTCATAATCTCGTACAGCCCAGCTGCTTTCTGCGAGTTCTCCTTCACTCTGCCAGGGGCCATAGATTGCGTAGCCATCGGCGGTATAGCCGTAGATAGGGGAGTGGTCGTAACCTATATCGCCAACAAGATCGGCTAGGCAATCGCTATAAAAGTGATGGTGGTAATCTCCGTTTGCGGCGTGTCCACCACAGATATCCACATCGTAGACCTCAGCAACCGGTGCCAGGGTTTGCCAGGTGCCATCCACTGATTGACCATCACCCCAATCATAAATAGAGACGCCATTTACCCAGTAGCCCTGTACGCCGAGCCCCGTTGCGCACTCCTCCGTTGCGGGCTCGGGTTCGACAGGGATGTATCCGACATGAGAGACATTCTCTGGGCAAACGAGCCCTGGTGGCCAAAATCCATAGCCGGCATCTACATCACAGGTGCCAATACCCGTATAGCCAATATCTTGCCCAAAGCTGACAATATCTCCAACGCTGACAGTGGGGCTGCCGGTTTCGAAATCAGAGGAGGCTAATGGACGTTCAAGTAGTTCGTCTAGAATACTTTGAGTAATTTCAATCTCGTAGTCGGGAACACCGGTTGCTGAGACAACGGTGTATTCCCGGCCATCTACGGTTTCTGATGCTACGCTCTGGACGTTGACCAGAACCTGCTCATTGCTGTTACTTTCATAAATGTAAGGCGCGCGTTCGTCATCAGTATTCATAATCCAGACACCAGAATCAGTGCTGGAATCTGACTCTTCAGAGGAGGTCTCAGAAGAGTCATCGCCATCCTCATCTGAGGAAGAGCCACTATCGCATCCCTGAAGAACTCCGAGAGATATTATCAACGCTAGTGTATAAGAGAGTGTAGGCTGGCCATTCCGGTCAAAAATTTTAATTATTTTCATATCACACCGTGGCATATGGAGGAGTTGCTCCCCGAACCTAGCGCACAAAAGTGAATGAAATGTGGATGGCCTGCTAGCTACATTTTATATCCTCTTTATCGCCTTAATTTTTTTCAGATTTGTGCACTGCGTTCAAAAGCGATACTCCGTGAGTCAGGCAAAAATATCTTATTGCTTTATTGTAAATAGCCTAAGTAGCCTTTAATTAGTGGGCCGGCTATTAATTAAATATTTTTTGGGTATTAGCTCCAATTCTTTCTTTGAAAAATTCCAGGTCTTAATCTAATTATCAGGTCGGCTGACTTTGGCTATTTGTTTGTTGCCCCCGATAGGTGATGTTGAAAAGCGGTGTAATACAAGCTCTTTCTTATCGAGGTGCACAAATAAGGTTGCCAGTATTCGCTTTCCACCGCGGCTCCAGGTGCTGTGGTCGTGTGCATTGAGAGTTACGGTGACTTGGTTAAAACCGGGTTTTAGTAATTTTCCGGGAATATGTAAATCCGAGCCGTAAAGACGTTGGATTTTTTCCCCATTGATGTAAAGGTGGGCGTGCCCCTCCAGAAACTGCTCAGAATCGTCATTGGCAAAGCGAGGGGATTCCAGCTCAAACCGATCGTAGTCAATATGTAGATTATAGCCGGACATATCGTCGCGGCTCATGTCCAGTTCGATTCTGGGAGCGGCAACATGCAGAGGTATCTCTATCACCGGATGCTGATCGCCATTGTGGCCCGCGTGAGGATTTGGCTGTGCCGCATACGCGGTCATAGAGGCTGAAACAATCCAGGCCAAAGACCCAGCGATAAAGAACCTGTGCATTTTCATTTAACTCTTACTCCCAAGCTTGAATATGAGTTAGCGGCCAACGGTGGTTGAGCAGCGATTGACGATAGTTTGGTCATCCAGCTTGCCGGCAAAGCGCGGGCCGAAGGTAAATGGGAAAGCTGGAATTAGTTGGCCATTGTTATCCTGCGTCACTGTCAGGTGGTAGTGATAACCTCTTTCACTGTCAGTGTGTCCATTGTATTGATCCAAGTATTCGCCACCTCGCGCTGTCAGGCTTTCATCCCAGTAATAATCCTCGTAGAAAAAACCTGCCGGAGTTTCAAATTCGTTTCCAGATTGAGAGGTGTAGCTACCGCTGGTAGTGGGGCCGGTGTTATTTGTATTGGATACGCCGCGATCAATATCATATTCATCGACTAGCAGACAGCTGCGTTGCCCGGCAACGCCACAGCCGGTGTCTGAACGGGGATCGTCGTAATCTCGTATTGCCCAGCTGCTTTTAGCTAGCACACCTGTGCTTTCCCATGGACCGTAAATTGCGTAGCCATCGGCGGTATAACCGTAGATAGGGGAGTGGCCATCGGCGGTGTCCCCGGCAATTTCAGCCAGGCAATTACTGTAAAAGTGATGGTGGTAATCGCCGTTAGCTGCATGGCCGCCACAGATATCTACGTCATAGACTTCTGCCATGGGAGCCAGGGTATGCCAAGTGTTATTTACTGACTGCCCGTCACTCCACTGGTAAATTGAGGTTCCATTTACCCAGTAACCCTGTACACCGAGCCCAGTTTCACAGCTGTCAGTGGATGCCTCAGGCTCAGCAGGAATATAGCCTACATGGTCGACGTTTTCGGGGCACACGGGACCTGGGGGCCAGAAGCCATAACCGGCTTCTGAGCCGCAGCTGGAATTACTGCGATAGCCGATATCCTGGCCGAAGCTAACAATCTCACCAGTTTGTACCAAGGGGTAGCCATTGACGAAGTCTGTAGAGGCTTTTGGACGGCTGATGAGTGCGTCTAGTATTTCCTGGGTTATTTCAATCTGGTAGTCCGGGATACCGGTAGCAGATACGCGGGTATATTCTTTTCCGGCAACGGTTACAGATTCAACACTTTGCACATTAACCAGAACCTGCTGATTACTGTTACTTTCGTAAATATAGGGGGCGCGTTCGTTAGTTGAATTGATAATCCAGGTAGTACCGGAGCTCTCTGTTACCGAGCTTTCCTCGTTACCTGAAATGGTCGAATTATCTGAGGAGCCGGAATTCTCTTCGTTAACGTCCGAAGAAGTGTCCTCGTTATTATTCGATGTATTGCTTGTTTCGTCGGTAGTTGTTTCTGTTGGATTATCTATCGTAGTATCTGTTGGACTTTCCTCTTCAACTGTATTGCTGCTTGAGTCGGTGGAGGAATCTGCAGTGTTATTTCTAGTGTTTTCTGAATTTATCGAGTTGTTGTTTTGCCAGTTTCTTCCATTGCTATTGCGAACAGGTACTTCCCTAACCGAACGTTGATCGTTGTTATGCCCAGAGTTGGGATTAGGTTGAGCCACAACACTGGCTGCAGTTAGCCAGGCTAATGAGCCGGCAAGAAAGTACCCGTTAATTTTCACGAGAAGGTTACCTCAATTTATCTTTATTGGTTACCGCCCCACGGTTGTTGAGCATCGGCTGACAACAGTTTGGTCATCCAATTTTCCGTAAAAGCGCGGTCCAAAAGTGAAGGGAAAGGCGGGGATTAATTGTCCATCGCTATCGACAGTGACGGTAAGATGATAATGGTATCCTCGCTCATCATCCGAATGGCCATTGTACTGATCTAAATAGACTCCACCTTGAGCTGTAAGTTCTTCGTCCCAATAATAATCTTCGTAGAAAAAACCAGCAGCTGTTTCAAATTCATTTCCGGAGGCGGAGGTATATGAATCACTTGTAGTTGGGCCAGTATTAGAAGTAGTTTCCACGCCTTGGGAAATATCATATTCATCGATTAATAAGCAGCTGCGCTCGCCGGCGACACCACAGCCACTTTCGGATGAGGCATCATCGTAATCTCGAACAGCCCAACTACTTTCCGCTAATTCACCCTCACTTTCCCAAGGGCCATAAATTGCATAGCCGTCGGCGGTGTAGCCATAAATTGGAGAGTGGTCGTCACCAATATCGCCGACCATCTCTGCGAGGCATTCACTGTAAAAATGGTGGTGATAATCACCGTTTGCTGCGTGACCACCGCAAATATCAACGTCGTAGACTTCAGCTAGGGGGGCGAGTGTATGCCATGTATTATCAACACTCATCCCGTCACTCCATTGATAAATAGAGGTTCCATTTACCCAGTAGCCCTGTACCCCTAAACCAGTTTCACAACTGTCAGTTGCAGGTTCAGGTTCAACGGGAAAATAGCCAACATGGGAAACATTTTCAGGACAGACAGGCCCCGGTGGCCAAAAGCCATACCCAGCTTCTGCACCACAGGACGAATTACTTTTATATCCAATGTCCTGCCCAAAACTGACAATATCGCCAACGCTGACATAGGGGCTGCCGGTTAAAAAGTCAGAGGATGCTTTTGGACGTTCCAGGAGTGCATCGAGAACAGTTTGCGTAATTTCGATAGTGTAATTTGGAATGCCGGTTGCTGATACAACAGTGTATTCTTTACCGTCGACAGTTTCAGATTCAACACTCTGAACATTTACTAGTACTTGTTCATTGCTGTTACTTTCATAGATATAGGGTGCGCGCTCATCATCAGTATTTAGAATCCAAACCCCGCTATCGGTGCTCGAGTCTGAGCTGTCACTATCATCTGATGAATCGTCATCGTCATTATCGTCACCGGAATCTGAGCCGCTGTCACTAGTATCTTCAGATGACGAATCTGAATCAGATGAAGAGCTGCCGCCTCCACCGCATGCTTGGAGTACGCCTGAAAGCAATACCAGAGATATTACATAAGGCAAAATGGACTTTCGGTCCGTGTCAAAAATTTCCGTTAATTTCATAGCACACCGTGAACTAGATGGGGGTTAGCCCAGAAATTAGCGGATAAAAGTGGAGAAAATGTGGATAAATATTAACCTAATTTGCAAAGGGTTAAATTGGCTCTCTATTTCTGCTTAGTTTGTGCGTAAGTTCAAAAGGATGGCTTTTCTTTCGGAATCAACAGTTAAAAAGTTATTTGCTGAAAAATTACTTACCTCGTTAATGACTTTCTTTGTATTTAATTTAAATAAAATATTATTCTTGCGATATTTTTTTGACTAAAAGGTCTAGTAGTTGGTTGGCTGTATCTAGTGAAGCCAGCTACTGAAAGCAGAGGCCTGGATTCTGAGACTGTATTTGGGAGAGTCGCCAGTCTGGAAGCTTTAACCGGTTCCAGGCTGGCGTGGGGCTTTATCAATGATTTATAGGTGATATAGGTAAGCTGTTTTCTGCTGGCCTAGCTACATGGGCGGTGGGCCAGGGGGAAAACCTCCGCCGACTTCATCGGAGCAAACGTTCACAATTGTCTGGTCATCAAGTTTGCCGTAAAAGCGGGGCCCAAAGGTATAGGGAAATGATGGTGTCAGCTGCCCTTCATCATTCAGCTCTACCGTTAGGTGGTAGTGATAACCACGCTCGCTGTCACTGTGCCCATTGTATTGATCCAGATAAGCGCCCTCCTGACTGGTCAAATTGGAGTCCCAGTAATAGTCTTCGTAAAAAAACCGCTGGTGGTTTGAAAAAGATTGCCTGATAGGGACGTAAAAGTATCGCTGGTACTGGGGCCGGATTGGGCAAGTGTATTTGTGCCCTGTGATAAATCGTATTCATCTACCAGTAAACAACTGCGCTCACCGGCAATCCTGCAGCCGCTGGTAGAGTCGGCATCGTCATAGTCTCTAGTGACCCAGCTACTTACTACAAGTACACCACCGGCCTCCCAAGGGCCATAAATGGGATAGCCATCAGCGGTAAACCCATAGACGGGGGAGTGGCTATCTCCAGTGTCTCCAACCAAGTCGGCCAGGCAATCGCTGTAGAAGTGGTGGTGATAGTCTCCCCGAGCAGCGTGTCCACCACAGATATCAACATCGTACATCTCAGCGACCGGTGCCAGAGTATGCCAGGTACCATTCACGGACTGTCCATCGCTCCACTGGTAGATAGAGGTGCCGTTGACCCAATAGCCCTGTGGTCCGAGTCCACTTTCACAAGCTTCTTCTGAGACCTCTGGCTCAGTTGGAAAATAGCTGTTGTGGGAAACATTTTCTGGGCAGACAGGGCCCGGCGGCCAGAATCCAAAACCCGCTTCGGCGTAGCAGGTATGTGGATTGCTGCTAAAGCCGATATCCTGACCAAAACTCACGATATCGCCAATTTGTACCGTGGGGCTGCCGTAGACAAAGTCGGTGCTCGCTTTGGGGCGATTGATTAGCTCGTCGTAGATAGCAGTGGTGATTTCAATTTCATAATCCGGGATGCCAGATGCTGTGACTTGAGTGTATTCCCTGCCGTCGAAAGTGACGGTTTCGATGCTTTGTACATTGACCAGGACCTGCTCATTACTATTGCTTTCGTAGATGTAAGGCGCCCGTTCATCGTCGGTATTTAGCACCCATGGGCTGCTGTCATCGCCAGTATCGTCATCTGATGGGGGTGGATCTGAATCGTCATTGTCGCACCCTGTTAAAGGTGCACAGACCAGAAGTATTGTCAGTGCGCTGATTAATAGGGTGCGGGTTTGAAGGGGGAAATCTCCTGAAGCCTCATCGAATCACCATCCATGTTTCGCAGTAAGAGAAGAAGGCGGGCTATGCTGCTGTCTGCCGGGGTTTGGAGGAATTTGAAGTTATCGGCAAAAATGGCAAGTAATGTGTACGCTGCCTGTTAAGGCACTGATTTCCTTGTGTTGTGTTTTGGGGGGTGGTGGATAGATATGGGCCGAATCAGGAGTGATTCGGCCCATAGATTGATCAGTTGGTTGACAGCTCGGGGCTGGATGTTGTCTCTGCTGTGCGCTGGTGCGTATCGCGGCGCAGCCACCACCAGGAAACAAAGCCTAGAATCAGGTTGGATGCTGCTGTAGCGACAAACAGGCCGGTCATGCCCCACAGGCTGTTTCCAATCCAGGCCAGGGGTAGGTATAGGCCCAGTACCCGCAGGAAAGAAATGACAGTTGCAGGCAGCGGTTTCCCGAGTCCATTGAATGCGGCATTGGCAGACATCACAAAGCCGTACCCGGCATAGCTGAGAGGTACCAGGGTCAGGTAGGCAACAGCGACGGCGAGAACTTCAGTGGAATCACTGAACAGACTTACGATAGGTTCTGCAACAAAGTAGAGAAGCACCGCCAGTCCCGCTCCAAATAACAGGCAGAATCTTGCCAATACGCTCACGGTTTCCCGTAGGCGGTCGGTCTTTTCCGCCCCGGCATTCTGTCCCATAAAGGGGCCGACCACAGAGGAAAGCGCGTAAAACACAATGAGTGCCAGGGGTTCTACTCGGAGTGCGACTCCCAGGCCCGCGACGGCGTCTTCGCCGTGCACGGCAACGAGTGCAACGACAACACCCCCCGATACGGGAATAATGACATTGGTGAGTACAGCCGGAAGCCCGACAGCCAACACTTTGCGCCAGGATTCGAGTAGGCCGCTCAGCCGCCATTGCGGGGCTGTCATCAGGTGTTCTTTTTTGATGATGAAGTAGAGTGCAGCAATAAAGGTCAGGGCGCGCACGATAATCGTAGCGATAGCTGCTCCCTGGAGCTCAAGTCGGGGAAAGCCGAAAAGCCCAAAAATCAAAATGGGGTCGAGAATCAGGTTCAGCAGGGCTACCGCCACCATGATACGGCCGGTTACCGCGCTGTTACCAATGGCGCGAAGAGCGGCGAGCGCGACGGTCGGGACAATGACAAAGATGGTTCCCAGATACCAGGGGATCATGTAATCGGCAATAAGTGGAAGCATATCGGGGCCGGCGCCCAGCAGCTCAAATAGAGGGCGCATGGTGGCCAGGCCGACTGCAGTAATCACAATAGCAATCAGCAGTGCCAGTACAGATGCGTCAGTTACCAGGCGGCGAACGTTTTTTATATCTCCAGCGCCGTAAACCCGGGCCACAGCCGAAGAAGTACCTGCGCCGAGACCGATGGCAAAGCTGTTTATGGCCATCACTACCGGGAAGGTGAAACTCATCGCCGCCAGGGGGCCATCGCCCAGCTGGGAGACAAAATAGGTATCGGCGATATTAAAGGACATGGCGGCGAGAATTCCCCAGACCATGGGTAGTGCCAGTCTCTGTAAGTGACTGGAAACTGAACCTTCCAGCAGTGATGGGCTGCTTTTTGATAGAGACATGTATAACTCTTGTCAATCCAACGAGGGGGTTGGGAAGTCGGGAATAGTGTTACAGAGCAGGAGTGGCTGCCTGCCGTTCAAGGCCTTGTCGGTAAGGCGGGAATTCCGAATGAGAGGCTCATTCTACGACTGAGTGTCATTCAGAGCGAGACTCATGAGTACAGCGTCCTCGCGCATGCCATTTTGCGCGGGGTAATAATTTTTGCGTATCCCGTCTTCAGAGAAACCCAGTTTGCGATAGAGGGAGCGCGCAGCGAGATTGGATACCCGCACTTCGAGCAAAACTCGTTCAATTTCGCTGGGCAATTCCGTTTTCACGCTGTTCAGCAGTGCCTCGGCGAGGCCCTGTCGGCGTCGCGCTGGGGATACGGCAATGTCCAGGATTTCTGCCTGGTCAAACAGGCTACTGATCACGCAACAGGCGATAATGTCATCCCCTTGGATCAGGACCCAGCAGTAGTGGCCGGCGCTGAGACTCTGCTGGTATTGGGCTTCACTCCACGGATGACTGTGGGCACTTTTTGCCAACTGGGCCAGAGATGCACAGTCGTCGGCATCGGCGGAGCGCAACTGTAGCTCAGTGTAATTTAAATAGGTCATTCTGCGCGGGTTTCAGTCGGGTAACTAGTGCGCAACAGGTTCCACAGGGGGCGTTTTAGTTCGGGGGCTCGCAGTAGTTGCGAGAGGCTGGGCATACTAATTAAGCGGGCCTTCTGCCATTCGACAACCTGGCTTTCCAATGGGATCGGAGTGCAAAAGTCTTGAGCTTCACTGCCCATCAGCCAGATGGATTTAACCGGCATACGGGAATAAGAGGCCTCCAACCAGCTGGAGAATGTATCGCGAGCCTGTGAGGCGTCTTCGGCAGGACCAAAGCGATTTTCTGTTAAAGGCCATTGCAGGCGCTCCTGTTGCCGGGGGAGCTGGTGCCAGTGCAAGGCGCGGAGAATATTGTTGAACAGGGCTTCCAGGGGAAGCGCTGCACCGGGCTCGTGGCTGTCCACGGCCAGGAGTTCCTCCCCAATACGCCAGCAGTTCAAAACAAAAGGTTTAACACTTTGCTGGGGGGGGCAACAGGAGCCGGCGTCACTGCCACCGTCTCTTGTGGGCGTTTTGCCTGGTCGGTGAGAGCGCTTATTTCATCTAGCACACGGGCGTTGCGCTCCGGACTTTGCACCGGCTGGGTGATTATCTGATCTGCTGAGTGGGGCAGTGGGTTTTGAGCTATTCCACTTGCAACCGGAGGCTGCTGAGTCCCAGCAGCTTCTTCGGCGGGAGGCAGTTCGGCCTGGCGAGGATCGGGTGCGAGCGGCAATACGAATCGGGGCACATAGCTTGGAACCCCAAGTACTGATAAATATTCCGCTCGCTGAAGCTCGTTCACTTATACGCCCTGTTTCTTACTCTCACTGCTGGCGAGCAAGTTTAACGCATCCATGTAGGCTTGTGCTGAGGCAATCAGGATATCTGTATCTGCGCCAACGCCATTGACCAGACGGCCGTCTTTTTCCAGGCGCACTGTAACGGACCCTTGAGAGTCTGTTCCCTGGGTGACCGCATTTACAGAATAAAGTTTTAAGTCGGCGCCGCTGTTTACCAGCTGTTCAATAGCTTTGAAGGTGGCATCTACTGGGCCGCCACCGCTGGCTTCAGTCTGTCGGGGCTCTCCGTCAATGGTGAGGCTGACAAAGGCCTGGGGGGCTGAGCCGATTTTGGTGCGCACATCCAGGTCGCTCAGTTGGAACCGTTCCACTGGGGACTCGCCTCCGCTCACCAGAGAGTGCAAATCTTCATCAAAGATCTCATGCTTCTTATCGGCGAGGTCTTTAAAGCGGGCAAATACCTGCTGGAATTCTTCGGTATCGGCGAAATCTACCCCCAGCTCTTCGTAACGGGCGCGGACGGCAGCCCGGCCGGAGTGTTTACCGAGAACCAGGCGGTTTTGACCCCAGCCTACATCTTCAGCGCGCATGATTTCGTAGGTCTCGCGGTGTTTCAGAACACCGTCCTGGTGAATACCGGACTCATGGGCAAAGGCGTTGGCGCCGACAATGGCCTTGTTGGGCTGTACCGGGAAGCCGGTAATCGACGACACCATTCTCGAAGTGGGCACGATGTGGCTGGTATCCAGCCCTGTTTCTACCGGGTAGAGATCCTGGCGGGTTTGTACTGCCATAACGATTTCTTCCAGGGAGGCATTACCGGCGCGCTCTCCCAAGCCATTGATGGTGCATTCCACTTGGCGCACACCGTTCATCACGGCTGACAGGGAGTTGGCAACGGCGAGGCCCAGGTCGTTGTGACAGTGGGTCGAAAAGATGGCTTTGTCGGAGTTGGGAACGTTTTCGATAACACGGCGGAACATAGCCCCATACTCTTCCGGTTCCCCGTAACCAACGGTGTCGGGAATATTGATAGTGCCGGCCCCTGCCGCGATAACCGCTTCGATGATGCGATACATAAATTCCGGCTCGGAGCGGCTGCCATCCTCGAGGGAGAATTCCACATCGTCGGTAAAGTTGCGCGCTGTTTGAACCGCTTTCACTGCCTGCTGCAACACCGCTTCCGGTTCCATTTGCAGCTTGTATTTCATATGGATTGGAGAAGTGGCAATAAATGTGTGGATACGCGAGGCGTTGGCATTCTTCAGGGCTTCGCCAGCGCGCACGATATCGGCATTGACCGCTCGGGCCAGGCTGCAAACCCGTGATTCGGTAACGGCTTCAGCGACGGCCTTGACCGACTCGAAGTCCCCGGGACTGGCTACCGCGAATCCAGCCTCAATGACATCGACACGCATTCTCTCGAGCATGCGGGCGATGCGAATTTTTTCCTCTCTCGTCATAGAGGCGCCAGGACTCTGCTCGCCATCGCGCAGAGTGGTATCAAAAATGACTAACTTATCTTTTTTTGTGCTCATTTTCGTTTGTTCTCCTTATTTGCTTTGAGGCTAAACAGGGGGCCTTGCCGCTGTCTATGCATCGCTCAAATAAAGTTTGGAATTCTGTTGGGGGTGGGGGGAGAAAAATTATATGCCGCGCAGGGGCAGTCGTAGCGAGAAAGCTAGGGCAAGAAAAGACTGGCGCTGAGTGATAAATGGAGTCTTCATATACAACAGTTTCCGCATTAGGTCGGATTCAGGGCATTATGAAGCGGAATCAACCGAGAGGTCAATGTATATCCTAATATTGGCGTATTATTTTCTTGTTTTGTTATATTGTTTTCGCCGATGGCTATTTTTTAGTGTTTATATCCTGTTTTTGAAGGGCTGCCCCACTGAGGGTTTCAATGGGGTCCGCTATTAAAGGGTGGTATCGGTCAATTTATGCAGAAACTGCCACAAGTCTCCGTGTAGTTGCTCTACCTCGCTGCGGCTGATACGGCTGTTGTCCAGCTGTGCTGTCACCCACTCTCTGGCTCTTGGTTTAAGGGCAAGGCCTTCCTCTGTCACAGTGATCAGGGTTATCCGTTCATCCTGATTGCTGCGGCGGCGCTTGACCAGGCCGTTTTGCTCCATCCGCTTAAGCAGCGGGGTCAAGGTGCCGGAATCCAGCATCAGCCTCTGCCCCAGTGCACTGACGCTCTGCTCTTCTTCCGATGGCGCCTCGGTGTTGGCCCACTCCCACAGAACCATTAAAACCAGATATTGCGGATAGGTGATCCCCAATTCCTTTAGCATCGGCTGGTAGGCGCGGGTCATGGCTCGGGATGCGGCGTAGAGGGCAAAACATAGCTGGCGGTTCAGTGCCAGCTCGCCGGAATCGTCATCACAGACAACCATCAGAGCATACGCTCGATTTCTGTCTCCAGGGATGCCGGTGCATCCTTTGGCGCGTAGCGTTTAACATTCTCGCCATTCTTACCGATCAAGAACTTAGTGAAATTCCACTTAATGCCCTCGGTTCCCAATAGGCCCGGCGCACGTTTCTTGAGCTCCACAAACAGCGGGTGAGCTTCATCGCCATTGACGTCCAGCTTGGCGTAGACGGGGAAGCTGACTCCAAAGTTCAGTTCACAAAACTCCTGAATTTCCTCATCGCTACCGGGTTCCTGCTTGCCAAATTGATTGCAGGGAAAGCCCAGGACGGTAAATCCACGGTCTTTGTATTTTTTATATAAATCCTCAAGGCCCGCATATTGCTTGGTGAAGCCACATTTACTGGCCGTGTTAACAACTAGCACCACCTTGTCTTTGTAATCGGCCAGAGTGGTCTTTTGCCCATCAGCGGTTTGCACGGGAATTGAGTAGAGATCGGTCATTGGGAGAGCCTCGAAGGTTTGTATTTTGCTAAATTTAGTTGTGCGCAACCTTTTTTGCAACTGCTTTATTTGGGAGTAGCCCTTTTGCAGGCTTTATTGTGAGAATGATTACCAATTATATTATGCGCCAGATTGATAAAACCCTTTTGCAATAACAGTAAAGGATTCTCCATGCGCCTCACCTTACACTTGGCCCGCCTGCTAGTGGCGCTACTGGCCATTACGGTTCTACCCGTCCAAGCCCAGGCCTCCGGTCTTTCAGAGCAGGAATTGCGCCAGCTGATGCAGATGGCAGAGTACATCGGTGTAGATTACCCGGAAGCGGTGGCAGACGGGGAGATCATTAGTGACGATGAGTTTGCAGAGATGCAGGAGTTCGCCTCGGTACTGATCGATCGCGGCGCACAACTGCAAGAGTCGCCTGAAGCGGCGATGATCCGCACCGAGGCGGATGCGTTGCAAGCGGCGATTCTCCGCAAGGCCAGTGTGCAGGAAGTGCAAGCGCATACCGCCAAGTTGCGTCAGGGGCTACTATCTATCGCCCCCGCGCTATCTTTGCCCACTGCATTGCTGAATGTGGATGAGAGTCGCGCTATCTACCAGGCGCAGTGTGTTACCTGCCATGGTATCGAGGGTAAAGGGGATGGCCCCTTAGCGGCACAGTTGGAGCCGGCGCCGACAAACTTCTACGAGTTGGAGCGCGCTGAAAATCGCTCCCTGCTGGGCCTTTACGATGCTATCAGTAACGGTATCGATGGCACTGCAATGACCGCCTTCAAAAACCTGAATGAGCAGCAGCGCTGGTCCCTGGCATTTTATGTTGGCGGCCTGGCTTTCCAAGGTGAAGCGGGGGAGGGCGAAGGCGTTGAGCCGAGCTTGCAGGATATCGTGATGTACAGCCCCAATGTGCTGCAGAGTGATCGCCCGGAACTGTCCGGCGCGGCAGTTGCTTCCCTGCGTGCCGACCCCACACCCTTCTTTACTGGTGAGGAGAGCCTCAGTAGCCAGCCGATTGAGATAGCCCGTGCGCAACTGGAAAAGTCCCTGGTGGCCTACCAGGAAGGTAACTACGATCACGCCCGCACCCTGGCTATTAGTGCCTACCTGGACGGTTTTGAGATGGCGGAGAGTTCTCTGGATTCCCTCGACGCCGATCTGCGTAAAGCCACTGAGCGGGAGCTGCTCGGGCTGCGCAGTCAGCTGAATGCCGATAGTAACCCCGAGCAAGTCGGGGCTCAGGTACAGGTAATTCTTGAGCAACTCGGGCGCGCCGAATCTTTAATGCAGGAGACAACTCTCTCTGCGGGTGCACTATTTATTGCCAGCTTGGTGATACTTCTGCGCGAAGGTCTCGAGGCGCTGCTGGTTGTGATTGCACTGACAACGATCCTGGTAAAATCCGGTCGTCGCGATGCGTTGAAATTTGTTCACTTCGGTTGGATCAGTGCCGCGGTCGCAGGTGTTGTTACTTGGGTTGCCGCACAGAGTTTGGTTTCCATCAGTGGCGCCAGCCGGGAAGTTATGGAAGGGGTTGCAGCGCTTCTGGCCGCAGTTGTGCTCTTCTACGTGGGTTTCTGGATGCACAGTAAGACCCAGGCGGATCAGTGGCAGCAATATATCCAGAACAGCATCAACCGCAGCCTTAGCGCTGGCGCCCTGTGGGGCATTGCCGGTCTCGCATTTGTCGCTGTGTACCGCGAAATTTTTGAAACCATCCTGTTCTACCAGGCCCTATTGGTGCAAACAGCTTCCAGTCAGTACAGCGCCCTATGGGGGGGCTCGCTGCCGGTGCGATATTGCTGGTTGTGTTGGGCGTTGCCTTTGTGCGCTTCTCTGCTCGCTTGCCTATAGGCAAGTTCTTCTCCATGACGACCTATTTACTGTTGGCGTTGTCATTTGTTCTTGCGGGCAAGGCTGTCGCGGCGCTGCAAGAAGCGGCGTGGATTGCGATTTCCCCGCTGCCGGTAAATCTCAGCTTTGACTGGTTGGGTATCTACCCGACTTGGCAAGGTGTTGGTATTCAGGGGGCAATACTGGTTGTCGCTCTGTGGTTGCTACTGAAAGGCGGCCGCTCAGATTCCAGTTCCGCTAAAGCGGCCTAAATGGCTTTTGGGTACCAGCAACTCTGTGGGTACCCTATTCTGCCTCTCTTTATTCGGCACCCTTCAGGTTATCGGATAGCAGTTCTGGAGAAATTTCTGCAAGCGGTATTGGGCTGCCAACCCGTACTATTGTCTTTAGGTTTCGTTTATAGCTAAACGAACCTTGGATCGATAGAGGGATAAATGGCAATGATGCGCCTTGAAAACTCTCCTTGAGCAGCGTGACAAGCTCCGTAATTTCTTTCCTGCTGTTTTCCTCAATCAGGATGCAAAGAAGATCCCTGTTTGCCTCTGCCTCATGAATCGCATTGTGCTTTCTCTTGAGCTCTGAAGCTTCGATTTCATAGTAGTTTTTGGGGAAATAGTCACTTTTGCGTAAAAGTGCGTGAAGCCTAGGGCTGTTAGTAATGGCGTCGCTGGGGATAAAGCGAACCTTGCGTTGCGTTGCCCCGCTAACAATAAATGGGGTTAGCAGGTTAGAGTAGCGGGCAACTAAAAGTGCTGAACCTTCGCTAGGGATTTGCTCAGTCCCCTCGTATTTCGTGCGCCTGGGCAGGATATAGGTAAGCCAAGAAAGGGTGTCAAATAACATTTCCGGCATTCGAAAAAGCAGGAGTACTAAAAGAGCGAAATTTAGTACGGCCAGCAGGGTAAATACCTGGGGAATTGTCATTCCCACAGGCCCGAGTAGCCCAATAATAGAAAAAGATATAATGACTACAAATACGGCATTAAGGACATTATTTACAGAGATAACCTGCGCGCGAATTTGCTCTGCTGTCCTTTCCTGAATAATGGTGTATAGCGGTACGATAAAAATACCGCCGGCAACGCCAATGAAAGTCGTGATAAATAAAATGGTCAGTCCACCATCACTCTGTAGGAATTGGCTAAGGGATGCGTTGGAGAGCATCTGATAGTTTCCCGATAGGATGCCCAACCAAAGTCCCGCCACCGTCATTCCCAGCCCGCCGGCTGCCACCAAGCCCAGTTCAATACGACCGCGAGATAAGCTTTCACACATTAGTGAGCCTGTAGCAACGCCAACAGTTAGGCAGCAGAGTAGTATCGTGATTATTGGTTCACTGGCGCCAAGCACATTTCTGACAAAACTGGGAACCTGGGTTAGGTATGCGGTGCTAAATAACCAGAACCAGGAGTTTGCAATAATTGCGTAAAAAACAGTGGGTGTTTTGATTACTTCCCGCATAATTTTCAGCGTTTGGCTGATAGGGTTCCAATCTATTTTTAAATTGGGGGCGGAGGATGGAGCGGGGGGATTGCCCTACTTGCGAGATAGCCTAGTACGGCGACAGTGACCATCACCAAGCTTAGATATAAAAGCCCTGGTTTTCCCTGGCCCACATCACCGGCTAGGAGGGTGCCGACAATTGTTCCAACCAGTAATCCGAAAAAGGATGCAACCTGGGCTAAACCATTTCCTCCAAGTAATTCTGATTGCTTTAGGTGCTGAGGCAAGATGGCATATCGGACAGGGCTAAAGAAAGCTGTGTGGGTGGCAAAAAGTATTAATACGATAAAACTTAAAACTCGGTCATCAGTGAGTAGTGCAATGGCCCCGAGGATACTGATTAGTATTTCGGCGGCTTTAATAATTCTTATGACTCGACCCTTTTCATACTTGTCAGCCAATTGTCCAGCGGCGAGTGAAAATAGAAAATACGGTATGACATAGAGGCTACTGGCAAGGTTAATCAGTGTATTGGCTTCTGCTTTGGCCAAATGAAATGCCAGTATGACTAGCAGGGAGTTTTTAAACAGGCTGTCATTAAAAACACTGCCTAACAGTGAGAGAAACAGTGGCGTAAAGCGGCGACTGGCGAGGAGCTTGAACTGGTTGCTTTGAGACATGGTTAAGCCTTCGTCCCTGTGCCGCCCTTAGCAGCTATGTATTTATATTCCCGCTATCAGAATAGGTGATCGGAATGATTTAAGGAGGGGGCTGGTGTCGTGGGGCAGGAGAAGAATTTATGTGCCTACCAGTGAAGTAGGCACATATCCTTGTTGGTTAAGAAAAAGGGGAGGCTAACGCTTCTCTCCGCGCAAGCCCAGCACCTGGCGGTATAGAGCCTCTGCCTTGGCACCGGCTGCTTCGACAGGCCTGCCGGCAACGACGCTCACCCGCGACCAAAAACGCTTAGGCAATGTAGTGAAGGCATGACCGTCTTTGTGGCTGAAAAAGCTACCCCAGAGACCTTGGAGGGCCATAGGAATTACAGGGACGGGGGTTCTCTCCAGAATTTTTTCTATGCCGGCTTTAAATGGCTGTAGTTCTCCGTCTTTAGTTAACTGACCTTCGGGGAATATGCAGAGAAGATCTCCATCTTTTAGCCCGTCCTCAATGGCTTGAAAAGCCTGTTCATACCCTTCAGGGTCTTTCTGCTTGGAGCAAATTGGAATTGCCCTGCCTGTTTTGAAGACGAAGTGCAAAATTGGAATTTCATAAATGGGCTTGTACATAATAAAGCGGATAGGGCGGCGAACAGCGCCGGCGAGTAATAGTGCGTCGACATAACTCACATGATTACAAGCGATTAGGGCTGGTCCCTCTGTGGGTATCTGTTCAAGCCCTTGGTGCTTTACCCGGTACATGGTGTGGGATAAGGCCCAGATCAAAAAGCGCATAGCAAATTCTGGCACCTTGGCGAACACAAAAATGGCGACCGCCGCATTCATAAGGGCAATTACAAGAAAGAACTGCGGTATGGTCGCGTCTAGCATATTGAGGAACAGAATTCCAAGTAGAGCCGAAACCACCATGAAGAGGGCGTTCAAAATATTGTTTACGGAGATGATTTGTGCACGAATTGCCGGGTCGGATCGGTCCTGGATCATGGTGTACAGAGGAACGATGTAAAGCCCCCCAAACATCCCCAGCAGTACCAAGCAACTGAGAAGAGAGTATGCACCATCGGTACTTAGAAATGCAGTAAAGCTGGCTTCATGGAGTTCTGCAAAGTTTCCCCCGACAATACCCAGGGCGATACCACTTATGGTCAGTCCAGTCGCGCCAACAGGCACCAGGCCAAGTTCAATAAATCCACTGGAGAGGCGCTCGCAGATCAAGGACCCAATGGCAATACCAATGGTAAAACTGCATAGTAGCAATGTAACCACTGATTCACTGCCACCTAGGACATTCTTGGTAAAACTGGGAATTTGTGTCAGATATGCCGCTCCCATTAACCAAAACCAAGATATTCCAATAATGGAGTAGAAAATTGAGGGAGTATTCGCGCTGGCACGGAGTATTTTATGGGTTTGAGTAATTGGGTTAGGGTTTATTTTGAGATTGGGTGTGGGGGCTGGCGCCGCAGGAATTGAGCGGCTGGCCAGATATCCCAGGGTAGCTGCACCCATAATTACCAGGCCTAAGTAGAGGACCCCTTGTTGCCCATGGCCTGTGAGGCCTGCGAGTAGGCTACCGACAATCGTTCCCGTCAAAATGGCCACAAATGTCCCCATTTCCACCAGAGCATTGCCCCCTATCAGTTCGGAACGCTTCAAGTGCTGAGGGATAATCGCGTACTTCACAGGGCCAAAAAAGGCGGACTGTATGCCCAGGAGAAAGAGCACAGTTAAACAGAGTGCGTTGCTTCCGCTAAAAAGGGCGAAAACACCCAGAGCACCGATTCCGATCTCTCCTAGCTTAATCCAGCGTATCAACCTCCCCTTGTCGTATTTGTCTGCGATCTGACCGGCGGAAGCAGAAAATAAGAAAAAGGGAAGAATAAACAAACCAGCAGCCAGGTTAATTAGTGCATTCGCTTCGCTTTCCACCAGGCGAAAGGCGATCATGACAATTAGGGCATTTTTATAAACATTGTCATTGAAGGCGCCCAGGAACTGGGTGCAGAAGAACGGCAAAAAGCGGCGGCTAGTGAGAAGATGAAACTGAGACTGGTTAGCCATTGGCAACTCTCTTCTTATTTAAGTGGGCTAATGGTAAGTCATACTGCCGACGGGAGGTATCCCCTGTGATAGTGGGTACATTGGTACGATAGATTAGGGGTTGTTGGGAGAGAGGTAGAATTGGTTGGGGGGAAACCTGGCCGCGTGGGCGGCCAGGTGAGGGTACCGGTTTACCAGACAGTTACCCGTTCCTCTTCAGGCAGGTACATACCGTCGCCTTCCTTAATATCGAATGCTTCGTAGAAGGCATCGATATTTGGCAGTACGCCTTTCACACGATACTCAGCGGGAGAGTGGCTATCTACCTTCAAACGTCCACTGAGGGCTTTATCGCGCATCTTGCTGCGCCACACCTGAGCCCAGCCCATAAAGACCCTCTGATCGCCAGTAAAGCCGTCAATAACAGGTGCCTCTTCTCCATCTAGAGACATTTTATAAGCTTTATAGGCAATTCCCAGGCCTGACAAATCGCCGATATTCTCGCCCAGGGTCAGCTCGCCGTTGATGTGCTCACCCTCAAGCGGCTCGTAGGTGTTGTACTGGGATACGAGCTTGCTGGTCAGCTGTTCAAAATTGTCACGATCGGAGTCGGTCCACCAGTTGTTGAGATAGCCGCGCCCATCAAATTTACTGCCTTTATCATCGAACCCGTGTCCAATCTCGTGGCCGATTACACCGCCGATACCACCGTAGTTGACTGCATCATCCGCATTCATATTAAAGAATGGTGGTTGCAGAATCGCTGCAGGGAATACGATTTCATTCATGGCTGGGTTGTAGTAAGCATTCACCGTCTGTGGGCTCATGCCCCACTCATCACGATCAATTGGCTTACCCAGCTTATTGCGATCGTAAGAGGACTCAAACAAGTTGGCTGCCAGAACGTTGCCAATCAGGTCATCGGATTTAACCGTCAAGTTACTATAGTCACGCCACTTGTCTGGGTAGCCGATTTTTGTGGAAAAATTGCTTAGCTTAAACAGAGCCTGCTTTTTGGTGTCTTCGCCCATCCACTCGAGGGACTCAATGGATTCCCGGTAAGCGGCTTTCAGATTGTCCACAAGTACAATCATTCGCTCTTTGGCTTCCGGTGGGAAGTGCTTTTCTACGTAACGCTTACCGACCAGCTCGCCAACAGAACCATTAACGAATTCCACTCCGCGCTTCCAACGGGGCTCCATCTGCTCGATACCGTGAACGGTGGTGCCATAGAAGTCAAAGCGCAATTGTGCGATTTCGTCATGCATGTAGGGCGCCGCTGCATTGAGTACTTTGACCTTCAGATAGCGCTTCCAGGTTGCCAGTTCAGTATTGGCAATAATCTTATTGGCCGCTTCCAGGTACTCAGGCTGGCCGACAATAAAATTATCTGCTTTTTTCAATTGGGCTTTGGCCAGGTAGCTGTCCCAATCTACAACGGGCATTAGCTCTTTAAGTTCAGCAACAGTTTTCTTGTTGTAATACTTTTCCGGGTCCCGGTTATCAACGCGGCTGCGATGGTGTTTTGCCAAACTTTTCTCGAGTTTGAAGATTTTGTTGGCAAAGTCGTCAGCCTCTTTAAGTCCCGCGAGGTCTTGCAGGTCAGTGAGGTAGGTTATATAAGCTTCGCGGAGCTTTTTACTCTTCTCAGTGTCTTCGAAGTAGTAGTCGCGATCAGGGAGTCCTAGGCCTGCCTGCCACAGGAAGGTCATGTAGTTTTCTACTTGTTTCAGGTCCTGCCAGATGCTGCCACCAAATGGTACATCGTAGCCGACGGTGTCCGCATAGGCGAAGAAATCGGTAAGACCCTTGCGGCTCTTAATTGCATCAACTTTGGCGAGTTCGCCGGAAATAGCGGAGAGCCCTTTTTTCTCGATCAGCTTTTTATCCATAAAGCTGTTGTAGAGATCTCCGATTTGCTTGGCATCGGCGCTCTTAGCTCCTTGGCTGGCTTCCATAATCAGAGCTTTGACTTGCTCGGTACTTTGATCTCTCAGAATAGAGAAACCACCCCAGCGGGACTTGTCCGCAGGGATTTCAGTATTCTTCAGCCAAGTGCCGTTTACATAAGCAAAGAAGTCGTCTTGAGGCCGTACACTGGTATCCATGGCATTTAGGTCAATACCTGAGGAGAGCTTTACCTGATCAATGGTAGCTTTACTGTTAGTGTGGTCATGAGCGACTGCGAAGAGGGGAGCCTGGACTCCGATCAGGGTACCAGCGATAGCGAGTGGTAATAGTAATTTTTTCATCTTTGCTCTTTTGGCTGAATGTCCGTAGAGCATACTAAAAGCAGGGGGAGCCTGGGCAAGGGGCTGCGCCTAGCGGGGGATAGGGGGTGTTGAAGTGAGTTGAACTCTCCAAGCCCTGTTGAGCAGAGCTTGGAGTTTAGGTGTCTTATTAGTCTGGTAAGCGGAATGTGATAGGAATTGAAAAACTGTAGCTATCAGCACCTAACTGCATAGGTACACCAGGGTAAGGCTCCGCTCGGCGAACGGCAGCTTGGGCTTCTCGGTTGAGACTGGAGAAACGGGACTCCTGGATCGGCTGGATGTCTATCAACTGTCCCTGGGAGCCGATCGTCACATTTAAGCGAACACTACCTTCTTGGCCCCGCTCTTGGGCCCGTTTAGGGTAGCGAATGTAGCGGAAGGTGTGGCGCAGTAAGCTGGAGTGGTAGATCTGACGTGCCAGAATCATATCAGCCGTTAGGGGAGCCTCCTCTTCCATCATATCTTCGACATCTGCAGCCAGCACCGGGCCATCCTCGGGGGGGACTGTAATCAGCTCAATCTCATCCTCAGCTTGTGCTGGAAGGGCCCCTTCCGGTTGTGGTCCCTGTTCACTGTCCCCTTGAATACTATCGGCCTCAGTTACAACCGTTGCTGCGGGAGCGGTTGCGGCTAGGGCCAGAGTTGGAGGCGGAAGATCAGCGATTTCAATAGCTGGTTTAGGCTTAGTGGCTTCGGTTGGCGCCCCTTCGGCGGCAATGGCCTCTTCCTGGCTTATTTGCTTGAGTTGTAATTCGGCAATTCTCTCGCTTGTTGGGGCCAGGGACTCGAATGTAGTTACCAGGCTACCTGACACTTGGCCGGCGGAAAGCAGCCCATCTTTAAAGTCAGTAGAGGGAGGGACAGAACCAATCCAGGCTCGTAGCAAGGTATTGAAGAAGTCGGGGTCAGCAATCTCTCCAAGTCGAATACTGTTAAGGGAGATTGTTGTCGAGCCGGTATCGGCGGCGAACTCGATACTCAATTGATCACCGTGAGCAAAGCGCCCCTTAAACAGATTGGCAAAGGTCACCATGTTTTCTGCCTGACTGCTGAGCGTATCTCCACGGTTGTTAATCGCAATGGCTTCCATCCATTGATTGCGGAGTCGCCGTGCCGGCAGACTTTTGGTGATAACACGAACCTCCAAGCGCCGAGGAATATTGTTATCGAGTAGTGTGCTGGAATCCCGGGTTAGATTTTCCGAGTATATTGCAGCGATATAAATGTCTTTATTAAATTGTTTTTCTAGTGCAAGACCGTTTAAAAGTGGTGCAGCTTTCGCAGTGAGAGCAAATGTAAACACCCAAAAAGAGAGGACAATTTTTATCGATTTCATTGTTCTACGGTGTCTCAGTAGCAGGAGTAAAATGTTCCGCTAAGTAAGAATTCAGGGGCCCCAACCCCAATGCACACAAGTCAGATTAAAAAGTGCGCGCCCAAAGCTTGTGAGAGTACAATGTACTACTCACTACATCTAACTCTACTGTAACTGGAACGGAGTTCAAGCCTGATAAGGTCAGACTGTCCTCATTCGCCCAAGATAAAGGGTTGGTAAGGAAACGATTGTCACACTTAGAAACAGGTGTGCTAGGTCGATATCGTTTAGAATGGCACTTTGCAGAGTGGCTTAGGCCACTCTTTTCAGGAAAATGGAATAGTTTTCACTAAATTTGAATTGTGCATGGAAATTAAACCTCTTAGCGAGTATCCACGGGATGCTGTGGATCGTCTTCTCAATGTCATCCATCTATTTCGGGATATTCGTGCCTCGAGTGAGTGGCAATACGATGTATTGCTAAAGCGCTCCCGGTTGGTCAGCCTTCAGTCGGGTGAACAGCTGCTGCGTGCAGGGGATGTGGATCAATGGGTCTACTTCTTGTTACGCGGTGAGTTACATGTGAAGGTGAACAGTCCCGCAGCTGAGGAGGCTCCGGGAAATGAACGTCCTTTGGCGGTAATACGTCCAGGTGAGTTATTTGGTGATTTGTCGATGCTATTGGCGGAGCCCCGCAGTGCCGATGTATTTGCCGCGAATAATAGCCAGGATACTCAGGTTCTGGGCGTTGATTGTACGCTGTTTGGTGACCTGGAAGACTTATCACTTTTACAGTTGCCAGCAAAACTGGTTTTCTATCGCAATATGGTGCATTCATTGCGTTGGAAACTGGAGGTCTATAGGTCCAAGTATCCGGGGCATCAGTTGGCGAATAGCCATAGAAAGCTGAAACTTTATACGGGACCAAAAAATAGCCGGGAAGAGTTAATTGCCTTAGCGGAACAGGCTAAAGCTTTGGCTCAAATTCTGCTCGACTGGAATGCGGAGTTTGGTTCTGGTGAGCTGGTTGATGATGAATCCGACATGCTTGGATTTCTGGAATCTATGCTGTCGTAGAGATATCCCGTTCAAACCAAGGGCGAGAGAATTATTTCCTCGCTCCTGACTGCTCTCCCTCCTCTTTGTACTTATTTTTATTGGCACATGTGTACACCTTTCTTAAGGGGGGACTATCTGCTGATTTCAGTCTAAATTTGTAGATCACTCGGATATTTCATTTGCCCGACATTAACCACGTATTTATTGACAGAATTCGAGTGGGACACAGCGGAGCTTTTTATATGTCGCTGTGATTGTGTAAAAATCGCTTCGCTTCAGTTGTTATCGCAGATCCCTTCGATTGGATTTAAGACCCCTTTTACGATGGCGCATCATTGCCCAGCAGGTTTAGTAAGTTATGAATGTATTGGTATCAATCTGGTCAAGGCGCAATTACCGGATGGCAATTATTGTTTCGGTGATCGCTATTTTATGGCTGCTGAGTGGGCAGTTATTCTCCGATGCAGAGGATGAGCAGTCAGAACCTAAAGAGGTAACTGCCAAGAAGCCAGAGCCTGAATTGCGAATTCAAGCCCAAATCATTGAGTCCAGCCCATACGCCACTCAGATACTAGTGAATGGACGCACTGAGGCTAACCGGCATGTACGTTTGCGCGCTGAACTGGATGGCATTATTGCTGCACTTCCAGTTTCGGAAGGGCAGACAGTTAGACAAGGGGATGTCATTTGCGAAATCGAGGCTGAAGATCGTATCGAGCAACTGGCATTAGCTGAAGCGGCAAAACGCAAAGCAGAAATAGACTTTGCCGGTGCTGAGAAACTTAAGAAAAAAGGATTGCAGTCGGATACAACAATGGCCCAGCAGCAAGTTGAGCTTGCCCGAAGTAAGGCGGAGTACACACGTGCCAAAGTGACGGTAGAGAAACTGAAAATTCGTGCACCATTTGCTGGAGTAGTGAATAGCCGAGCGGTGGAGCTGGGAGATTTTATTCGCCGGGGAGAGGAATGCGCGACCATTCTTGACTTGGATCCCATCTTAATTGTTGGCGAAGTTTCAGAGGATCAAGTGGGGAGCCTTGTTGAGGGCGGGCCGGCCAGAGCCCAATTACAAAGAGGGCTGCTAGTAGACGGATACCTCCGTTATATCAGTCAACAGGCGCAGGAAATTACTCGGGCTTACCGAGTGGAGGTAGCAGTAGATAATCCAGGTAATCAACTTCCCGGAGGCTTGAGTGGTCAGCTGGTCCTCCCGACCGGTGAAATTACGGCCCACCATATTAATGCTTCTCTACTCACGCTGGATGATAGCGGTGAATTGGGGGTACGGACTCTCAATGATAAAAACCAAGTGCAATTTATCAATGTTTCACTGGTTGGGGATGGTGATGGCGGCGTCTGGGTTTCTGGGCTGCCCGACACAGTCACTCTGATTACTGTGGGACAAGAATATGTCACTACGGGAGATTTGGTTCGTGCGGAAATACTGAAAACTGGGGTGGAGTTTTCCCGGGAGAACGAAGCGAAGAAAGCTCCCGCAGTAGATTCCGCAGATTCCGCAGAGGTGACTCCGGTATCCGAAACTTCAGTGATTCCCGAGGGGGATTCGCGATGAAGCTGTTGGAAAGCGCTATTCAAAGAAATCGCAGCACAATATGTCTGATGCTGCTGATTGTTTTAATTGGCATAGTTGCTCGCGCAGCGATGACAATTGAATCAAGCCCTGAGGTGAACCCCCCATTTGTAATTGTACAGGTCACTCATGAGGGAATTTCCCCAGAGGATGGTGTACGCCTGTTGGTCCGCCCTCTGGAGAAGGAAATTCGTGCGGTGGAAGGGGTTGTCGAGGTGATTGCTGTCGCCCGGGAATCCCTTGCATATATCGTGATTGAATTTGACTCTGCCATTGGTGTAGATGATGCCGTCGATGATATTCGCAATGCTGTAGAGCGGGCCAGGGCTGAGCTGCCCCGGGATGCCGACGAGCCTACCGTGGAGGAAGTATCCGCTCAACCTTTCCCCACCATCGTCGTTACCCTATCCGGCGAGCAAGTGAATGAACGGGTTTTACTGCGCTCGGCTGAATTGCTTAAGCGGAAGATAGAGAGTATCCCTGAGGTGCTAGGTGCAGATCTCCATGGTAATAGGGAGGAGGTCGTTGAGGCAGTGATTGATCCGGTGCGACTGGAGCACTATCAAATCACCAGTGCGGAGTTAATCAACGCGGTATTGGGGAACAATCTGTTAATTCCTGCAGGGGAGCTGGAAACCAATCGGGGCCGTTTTTCAGTGAAAGTCCCAGGGTTGATTGAGACCGCTCAGGATGTTTATGAAATTCCGCTCAAGAAGTCACGCGATGGAGTTGTGACCTTGGGTGCTGTTACAGATATTCGCAGAACCTTCAAGGATGCCGTGAGCTACACCAGTATCAATGGCCGTCCGGGGCTCGCTATTAATGTTGAAAAGCGCAACGATGCCAGCTCTGTCGATGTTGCGGATCGAGTCCGGGAAGTGGTTCAGGCTGAATTTGGTGTTTTGCCGCAGGGAATTACGGTTGAGTTTGTTTTTGACCAATCTGATTTTGCACGGGATATGGTCAGTGAGATGCAGGGAAACATCCTGACCGCGATGCTATTGGTAATGATTATTGTCGTTGCCGCGCTCGGCTTTCGCTCGGGAATTCTGGTGGGGCTGGGAGTGCCCTTCTCTTTGCTGTTTGGTTCCATCATCACCTGGTATCTGGGTTATTCGTTTAACTTTATGGTGATGTTCGGAATGTTGCTGGCCCTCGGTATGTTAATTGATGGCTCCATTGTGATCACCGAGTTTGCCGATCGGAAAATGGCTGAAGGCTTGTCAGCAAGGGAGTCCTATATTGCATCAGTCAGTCGGATGTTCTGGCCGGTAGTTGCCTCAACGGCGACTACCCTTGCAGCATTTTTGCCTATTATGCTGTGGCCTGGAGTGGTGGGAGACTTCATGCGTTACCTGCCCGTTACAGTATTTGCAGTATTGGCGGGGTCACTCTTGTACGCCCTGTTTTTTGCTCCTGTGCTGGGTTCACTGTTTGGCAAAAGCGCAATGGATGCCTCTACTCGTAACTACCTGAGTCAGTTAGAGGATGGCTTACCTCGAGCCCTGCCTGGAATTACCGGCTGGTATGCGCGTATTCTTGAGAAGGTTCTACAGCGCCCATTGGGTGGGTTCTTAACCACTATTGCCATTCTGGTTGCCATCTTTATTGGCTTTGTCAATTTTGGTGCGGGTGTTGAATTTTTCACGGATACAGAAGAGCAATACGGCAATGTAGAAATTAGGGCCCAGGGCAATTTGTCCATGGAGGAGAAAAAAGCCCTGGTGGTGCAAGTGGAAAGAGCCGTGCTTAGTGTGCCTGAGGTCCGAATAGCTCACACTACTATTGGTTCTGGCGGAATTTCTGGAAATTCTGATCGTTCCCCAGATCAAATCGCCAATATGTTAGTGGAGCTTTATCCCGCAGAGGAACGCGAGCGGCGGAGCCGCGACATTTTTGCCGATATCCGTTCCCGCACCTCAGATTTTGCCGGAATTAAAGTAACCGCAAATGTAATGGAGGGAGGACCGCCGGTAGGCAAGGATATTGTTCTGGAGTTGCGCAGTCAGAACTATGAGCAGCTACTGCTGGAAACCTGGCGACTACACCGTGCAATGGAGGAAATTGGCGGGTTGCGAGATATTGTAAACACCGCGCCACTACCTGGCATCGAGTGGGAAGTGAAAGTCGATCGAGCCAAGGCTGCCCTATATGGTGCCGATCTAACTGAAGTTGGCAGGGCGGTGCAGTTGGTTACCAATGGCGTCCGGGTTGCAGAATATCGACCCGATGATACGGATGAAGAAGTAGATATACGTATCAGGTACCCCAGAAGTGCCAGAGGCATAGCCGCGCTCGATCAGCTAAAAGTTAATACCGTGCAGGGTACCGTTCCGATTAGCAGCTTCGTACATACGGAAGCCATGCCCAAGGTCGATAAGATTGAGCGAATCGACGGAATTACTCGCATGCAAATTAAGGCTGATGCGCAAGAGGGGATTCTGCCGGATGACAAAGTGAAGGAAATAAGGAAGTGGTTGCAGAGTAATCCGGTGGATAACCGGGTTGAGCTGCTATTCCGTGGGGCGGACGAGGAGCAGAATGAGTCTTTTCAATTCCTCGGCATAGCCTTCCTCCTGGCTCTGTTTTTAATGTTTATCCTGTTAGTAACACAGTTCAACAGCTTCTATCAGTCTTTATTAGTACTTTCATCTGTGATTATGTCCACTTTGGGGGTGATGTTTGGTCTGCTAATAACACAAAGCACCTTCAGTGTGATTATGACTGGAGTGGGGATTGTGGCGCTGGCTGGAATCGTGGTGAACAATAATATTGTACTGATAGATACCTATAATTTCGTGCGTAAGAATGAGCCGAGCCTGACACCAACGGAAGCAGCAGTAAAGGCATCGACACAGAGGCTGAGACCGGTCTTTTTGACAACGGCAACAACTATCCTCGGGTTGTTGCCCCTGGCGCTAGGCGTCAGTGTGGATATGGTCGGACGCAATATTGTTGTCGATGGAGTGATAGCCTCTTTTTGGGTGAAGCTAGCCAGTGCAATTGTTTACGGGCTTACCTTTTCCACTTTGCTGACGTTATTGGTTACACCCATTATGTTAGTACTACCGGGCCGCTCCAAGAAGAGGGGTAATCCAGAGGGGGTTATTGAGTCGGTAACGAGTTAGTGACGGCTATATAAGTACTGTAATCATACTTAGTGATCACAAAATTCGGGGGCTTAGGCCCCCGTTTTTATAGCAGGGAATTTATGAATAAGGCTAAATGGCCGAATGAAGTTTTAGAGCGTAGTGGACAGCTTAAGGAGAGTTTATCGGGGCCTTTTAAGGAGTTGTTGCGTGAGCACCAATTACCATGCGATTTCCTCCAGGTACTCGAACAACTTTTTCTTCCCCTCGGAGTTTGGGTACTGACTCGCCATAAGCGCAGCAATCCATTATTAATTGGGGTTAGCGGGGGGCAGGGTACCGGCAAGTCGACCCTGGCGGATGTGTGGCAATGTATTTACCAGGCGATGGGCTATCGCTGCTGTGTTTTGTCTCTGGATGATATCTATTTAACGCTGGAACAGCGCCGCAAGCTGGCTACACAGGTACACCCTTTACTCGAAACTCGTGGTGTGCCGGGAACCCATGATATCGGCTTGGGAATTAGCATGCTCAAGGCCCTGTGTGCAGCCAATACTGATTCCGCTATAGCATTACCTAGGTTTGATAAAGGACGTGATGATCGGATCCCTGAGCACTTGTGGCCCGTATTCAAGGGGCAGGTTGATGTTGTTATCTTCGAAGGATGGTGCCTAGGGGCCAAGCCTTCAGAAGGGCATGAAGGACCGCTCAATGAACTGGAGTGCAGGGAAGATAGTACTGGCGAATGGCGAAATTATATTAATCAACAGTTGGAAGGTTCTTATCGAGATCTTTTTTCGCTTATCGATGTATGGGTGATGCTCAAAGCGCCGAGTATGGAATGTATCGTTGAGTGGCGTAAGTTACAGGAACATAAACTCAGGATTCGCTCCGGAATGGGGATGACAGATCAACAAATTGTTCAGTTTGTACAACACTACGAAAGAGTGACGCGGAGCTTACTAGAGGATATGCCGGGTTGGGCAGATTGTGTTATTGAGTTGGGGGAGGACCATCAGGTGAAGGGCTTGCGGATGCAGTAAGTTCTGTTTAAACCCTGGCGAGGCCAGGGTTTAAACTAACTGAATAAATCAGTTTTACTTAAGCGCTGGCTTACTTAGCCTTGGGCGGACGACCGCGACCGCGCTTTACAGGAGCAGCTTCAGTTGCTGCTGCGGCTGTGGCTTCTGCTTTTTTGGGGCGCCCTGGCTTTTTCTTAGCGGCTTCCGCTTTTGCTGGGCGACCGGGCTTCTTTTGTGCGGATTCTGCCTTAGGTGGGCGGCCACGACCGCGTTTTACAGGAGCAGCATCAGTTGCTGCGGCGGTTGCGGTCTCTGCTTTCTTGGGGCGGCCGGGCTTTTTCTTAGCGGCTTCAGTTTTAGCTGGGCGACCGGGCTTCTTTTTGGCTTCAGTGGCGTCTTTTTTGGGACGGCCAGGCTTTTTCTTAGCTTCTTCGGCCTTAGCGGGACGACCAGGCTTCTTCTTGGCTTCTTCAGTTTTAGCTGGGCGGCCGGGCTTTTTCTTAGCTGCGGTGGCTTTCTTCTTGTCAGCAGCAGCGGCTTTTTTAGCGGCAGCAGCAGTTTTCTTTGCTTCGGCAGCGGCTTTTTTCTTTTCAGCAGCAGCCAGTTTCTTAGCTACAGCAGCTTCTTCTTTAGCGACGATCTTAGCTACCTGAGAAGCCAGCTTGTTGGCGGCTTTGATTTCAGCCAGTGCATCTTTGGCTTCAGTTGCGGCAGTTTTGGCTTCAGTTGCAGCAGTTTTAGCTGCAGCGGCGGCTTCACGTGCTTTTTTCAGCTGTTGCTGTTGAGCAGCAGTCTTTTTCTTAGCTCTAACAGTCGCTACTTTATCTTGAGTAGTTTTTGCTTTAGCAGCAGCTTTCTTGGCACTGTTTGCCAATTTCTCGGCTTTGACAGTCAGGTCTTTTTCCTGCTTAAGGCGGGCAGTTTCCAGTTTAGCGGTAAGGGAGCGTAGCTCCGCTTCCATTTTTGCGACGTCGCTGGTAGCGACTTGAGCAGCTTTTTTAGTAGCCATTTAAATATCCCTGCAAAATGAATTGTTTTAGTAAGTGGGGGCATTCCTATCAATTATTCTCAGCCATCTTTAACGGAATTAGGCACCGTCCAAGATGCATGTTTTCGGCAGAAAACAATTGATAGTGAGTCCCCCCAAGCTAGCGGCGCTAATTGCAGCTTATTTGTATACCTAATTGCAAGTCCTTTAGATGGTTTTTTTCTATTTAATGTAAAAAAAATGGCTTTTTTTTACATATTTTTCAATTGGGGGCCGTTTGAACTGTGTTTTTGATCTTTTTGGGAACTTGAAAGCACTCATTACTGGTGATTCTTTAACTTCAATATTCCTTGTATCAGGTCAGTATCGGTGGCGTTAAATAGTTGAGTAATTTTGTAAGCTTTATGAACTTGTTGGTTTAGTTGTTTTGGCTTTTATAGTTGGATTTTGATGGTGGCAGATAGTTTCTGTTCATCAATTAACAGAGAGCCGGATTAACAAAACTTAACTGCGAGCTTTTGCCTGCGCCAATTAGCGGGCAACCTCCATAGCTGGTTGTGTAACCTTGCGTATTGAAGTGTGATATTCAAATTGCGGAAAGTTGCAAGTGTCAAGATGTCAGAGACAGTTTGAATCCTACTGCCGTACCCTGGCATTTAGTAAGGAATTAAAAACTGGGAGCGAACTTACACTCATGTACGGGATCTACTGCCCAGTATATAAGTTCCAACCGGTTGGGGTATTTGGGGTCTTGGCTGCCGGGATTTGACATTATTGCTGCGAGGTTTACTTTTACATAGCGGAAAGCAAACCAGTGATAAATCTAGTTATAACCATGTATTTAATGGGACGGAACTGTATTAGTTTGTGCTCTTCAGTTGAGGTCTTTTTAATTACCGAGAAAGCGAGCGCTTGGTCTCCAGTCATTTGTTTTGCTATCACGTGACATCCCTGCTAGCCATAAAAGGAGTAGAGGGCAGTTGTTCAGAGGCAAGTAATACCAGAAGCTATTTGAATGCAGTCCTGATTATCCGTGCGTTGATCAACAATCTTAATGATATTTTTATGGGCAATGCTTCTGCTTTGGAGTGGCTGCTCTTACCGAAGGCAACCTTATGAGTTTTGCAATGGGAGAGGGGGACAGGACTGACCCAGTAACAGAATATCTCTGTCACTGGGGTGATATGGAGTCAATCGCGTAGCTTTATAGTGGCCCGTAGGGCAAATAACGATTGTTGGAATTCTGGCGAATCCATAACAGTTGTTCTTTTGTTAATGGCGTCGAGCGTTGCTTGAGTACTTTGGCGAGGGGAATTACTGCAGACTCAGCGCCGGCGTCCCAGCCTGGCAGATTCATTTCTGCCAAGGTAAAGAAGCGGATCAGTTGCCATAGCTGGGCACTGTTCCAATGTTCGCTCTCTTCGATCCAGTGTTGGAAGGGAAGGCGAATAAGTGTAGAGGGTACTTTTTCAAACGCTCCTACTGATTCTGTAAAAGGTTTATCTGACTCTGCAATTTCGATAAGTCTGAGCAACTGCTCCCGGTTGAATTCTTCACTGGTTTCATTTTGTGGGCCACTTACCTGTGGCTCCCAGGCTCCTACGCTCATACTTACTCCTTATAAAGGTCCGGTTTCTTGCTGTTGCATTATAGCGAGGGGGGCTGTGTTCAGGGGGATCTTACTCTAGATAACAATGAATAAAGAGGTCTTTGAATTAATCCACATTACTTCTTCGAATCTAATGAATCGTTTTGTAGTAATTTTGGAAGTCTCTATAAAGGAGTTGGGTTGCGATAACAGGGACTAAACCTACGGGAAAATCAAATCTGTCGGTGCTTATTTGAGATACTATAGAAGAGACTCTTGATATTGAGGTTCAAATGGAATTTATTGCTAAAGCACTGCCGGCGACAAAGCGAGTGGCTCTGGTAGCCCATGACAACCGTAAAGATGCCATGATTCAGTGGTGTCTCAGACATCACAATCTGCTCAAACGACACCAGTTATTGGCTACGGGGACTACTGGTGGAAAAATTGAAGATGCGACGGGTTTAAGTGTCGAAAAGCTCTTAAGTGGCCCTCTGGGAGGTGATCAACAGCTCGGAGCGAGGATTAGCGAGGGGCAGGTGGACTTACTGATATTCTTCTGGGACCCCTTTGAGCCCATGCCCCATGACCCAGACGTCAAGGCACTACTGCGTATTGCTGCAGCGTGGAATATCCCAGTGGCTTGCAACCAGAGCAGTGCAGATATGGTGGTACAGTCACCATTGATGGACCAATCCTTCGAGCATGAGGTGCCTGACTATCACAGCTATCTAGCAGGACGTTAGTCGGAATTTTTGCTTAAAATTTGATCTTTTCTGTCGGCTCGATTCTGTAACTTATTGATTTTTAAAGTTTATTTATCTCTGTTATCGCTCGCACTTGCAATGCTTGCGAAATCGCGGCAATCTTGCCCACCAGATTAGACCGGTCAATCCGGCACCCCTGATATTTGAAAATTGCACGGTGTTTTATGAGTAGACGACGCGGAAAGGCCGTAGAAGAAGAAAAGGCAGATATCGACCTGACGCCCATGTTGGACGTTGTGTTTATCATGTTGATCTTCTTTATCGTGACTGCTTCATTTGTTAAAGAGAAGGCGCTGGATGTGAATGTGCCTGATCCGAATGAGACCAGCAATGCTGAGCCAGATCCTACCAAGCAGAATATTCTGTTGATGGTTAGCGCAAATGATGAAATCACCATGGCGGATGGCAGCCGTATTGACAGCCGTGCTGTACGGGCCCGTATCGCCCAGATGTATGCGGAGAACCCGCAGGCAATGGTGATTGTGCGTGCACACAACAAGTCTAGTGCGGATACTTACGTACAGATTGCGGATGCCGCGAAGGAAGTGAGCCTGGGTATTCAGGTCTCCCTGGTACCTTACGAGGACTAAGTTCCCGGTGAGTTACCCGCGCTTAAAAAGCCAGCATATTGCTGGCTTTTTTCATTTGTGAATTATGGTTTTGAACTGGTCACAAATTGGGGTGGTACTTAAGTACCCCCTCAAATGAAATCCGATATCAGAATTCTGAACGAATTGCCCAGAGGTCGGGGAAAACCGGTCTAAACAGGGTTCCCTGTAAATAACCTACTCCGCTCGATCCACCAGTCCCCATTTTCCTGCCAATTGTTCGCTCGACCATTTTTACATGTCTGTAACGCCACTGTTGTAACGAAGTATCGATGTCCACCAAAGCCTCACAGATTTCACTTACCAGTGGATCATTGCGATAGATATCGATCAGTATTTTCTGGACGGCTGAAGAAGGTTCCGCAACTTGGCTAAAATCCCTTTCAAGCTCATTAGCGGGTACCTTATGCCCTTCGTGAACCAAAAAGTTTAGGAAAGCATCCCAAAGGGTCGGCGCCTCAAGGCGCTTCATCAAGCGCTGGTAGTGCTCTGAGCCAGGGGTATAGTTTTCCAGTTTTTTCGGGTCCTTGGCTCCGTAAAGAAATTCCAACTCGCGAAACTGGTACGACTGAAAACCACTAGCCGTGGATAGTCGATCGCGGAAAGACATAAACTCCAGTGGGGTTAGGGTTTCCAGGATATCGACCTGTTGAATCAAAGTACGATAAATCGTGTCGACACGTTTAAGTGTATGCAATGCGCGATTGCGTTCACCTGCGTTGAATAGTCGCACCAGGAAATCCAGTTCATGCAACATTTGCTTGAACCAGAGCTCGTAGCTTTGATGAATAGTAATGAAAAGTAGTTCGTCGTGCTCGGGACCATCGGAAAGGGGTTTTTGGCACTGCAAAAGCTCGTCTACTTTTAGGTAAGAGCTATAAGTTATTGTCATAGTCAGCTGCTTCCTGAGTGTGTTTTGACCAGTTACAAAATAATGCTCTCTTTAGCCGGTGTGGATCAAAACAAAAATTACGGCAAAGTGATTTATATTGGACCCATTATAAAGCCCGGAGCTCTTTGAATGGAAAACCCAGCGCAAAACCTACGTGTCAATGGCTCTCGCCTTTGGGATAGCCTGATGGAAATTGCTGAGATAGGCGCGACCCCAGCGGGCGGGTGCAATCGACAAGCCCTGACAGATGAAGACCGTGAAGGGCGCGACCTTTTCGTGCGCTGGTGCCGAGATATAGGCTGTGAGGTCAGAGTGGACCAGATGGGCAACATTTTTGCCCGACGACCGGGAGCAGATAACAGCTTGCCTGCGGTAGTGACTGGTTCTCATTTGGATACCCAGCCCACGGGTGGCAAATTTGACGGTGTATATGGCGTACTTGCCGGCCTGGAAGTTCTGCGCACTCTAGAGGATCAAGGTATCAGGACCAAGGCCCCATTAGAGGTGGTTGTATGGACTAATGAAGAGGGTGCGCGCTTCTCTCCTGCAATGGTGGGCTCCGGGGTTTGGGCTGGCGAATTTAGCTTGGAGTATGGGCACAGCCGCGCGGATAAATCGGGCATCACCATCGGTGAAGAGTTGGAGCGGATCGGCTATCTCGGTACTGAGCCAGCTCAGCCGAGGGCTATTAAAGCTTCATTTGAAGCGCATATCGAGCAGGGCCCGATCCTCGAAAAACAGGATCAGGTAATTGGTGTTGTCACTGGTGTACAGGGTATTCGCTGGTATGACGTAACTTTTTACGGAACGCCTTGCCATGCGGGTCCAACTCCGATGGAGGACCGCCGTGATCCGGTCCAGGCAATGTCCATTCTGTGCGAGCGCATGTATCGTGAAGTCCGGGAGTATTCAGAAGATGCGCGTATGACCTGTGGGGATTTAAGGGCGGCGCCGGGCAGCCGAAATACAGTTCCTGAAGAGGTTGTGCTGGCACTGGACCTCCGTCACCCGTTACCTGAAGGGTTAAACCATCTGCATAAAGCCTTGTATAAGGCGGCTGAAAGAGTACAGGAAGAGACAGGTACCAGAGTCGATATTCGTGAAGAGTGGTACTCACCTCCCGTCGCCTTTGATAAGCATTGCATTGATTCGGTTAGCAGTGCTGTGCAGACCTTGGGATATAGCAATCGCAAGATGGTTTCAGGTGCTGGGCACGATTCCGTATATGTTTCCCGAGTCGCCCCTGTCTCTATGATCTTTGTGCCCTGTGAAGGAGGGCTGTCGCACAATGAAGCAGAATCGGCGGAGCCGGATCATCTTGAGGCGGGTTGTAATGTGTTGCTTCACGCAATGCTAAACAGTGCGGAGCAGGCTTAAGTAGCAGTAAAACAAGTGCTTCTGTCAACTCTCGGCGTTGCACTGTCTTTGTTTTGGCATAGTTGATAACAAGTTGGAATTTAGGCGAATGAGTAATTTTACTTTGAAGCACCGTCAGGATAACGGCGGTACGGCACCCCTGAGTGAGTGGGGGATGGATTCAGAATACGGTGTACTGAGAGATGTTCTAATTGGGCCTGTGGATAACTTCAGCTGGCGCACTGGTAATGCGAGTGCGCGACGTGCCGAGCGCCTCGGTATGAAGTTTGATCACAAGGTGGCGATGACACAGCATGGAGAGATGCTCGATGCTTACCGCCACGCAGGAGTGAATACGCACCTTATTCCAGCGGATAACACATTGCCCTACCAAATTTACGGTCGCGATTCCTCGGTAATGACCCCTTGGGGGCCTATCGTGACTCAGATGTTCAGCCCTTGGCGCCGTGGTGAGTGGGCGCCCATAGTGAAGAAATATGCAGAGCTGGATATCCCTATTTACGACATTATCACCGCAGGCTCTCTGGAGGGCGGTGATTTTATGGTGTTAGAGCCCGGCGTCATTCTGTGTGGCTACTCCGGCGAACGCACCAGCCCGCAGGGATTTGAGCAGATGAAAAGTTGGGTGGAAAAAGAGGGCTGGGAAGTTAAAGGCTACCAGTTCGATCCGTTCTTCCTGCATATTGATGTGATGGTAGCCATGCTTGCGGAAAAGCTGGCAGCAATTTGTGTTGATGCTGTTGAGCCGGAGCTGGTGCAGTGGTTTAAAAGCCGAAATATAGAGATTATCGATATTCCCTTCCCGCAAGTATTGGAACTTGGAGTGAATGTCGTTGCCCTGGGGAACGATCGAGTGATGCTACCTAAGGCCAATACCGGACTGGCGGAGAAGTGTCGCGCACATGGCCTGGAAGTTATCGACCCGGATATTTCAATGATTACTCCGGGGGGCGGTGGCGTTCATTGCATGTGCCAACCTCTGCGCCGGGATTCAGCCAATAAAGTTTGATTACTGTTGATGGTTATCTAGAGGGCCCGGTCACTGGTGACCGGGTTAATCCCGTCAACGAAAGTGGTTGATTAGGAACTCGAACCTCTGGGAGTAGCGGTTAATATGAATCTCCTAAATAGATGGCCTACAGCGGATTAAAAGTGGCTTCCGTTGGGGTTCCATAATTAGGCTACTGAGAGTAGCCCAATCTACTTCTTACCCCGGAGAACAATATGCAAAGCGAATGCGCTGAAATTCAGGCTCAGCTTAAGGACCGCATCCTCGAGATTACGATTAATCGACCCGGGCGCAAAAATGCCCTGACTATGGCCATGTATACCGCGATGGCAGGGTTATTGAATAGCGCAGCTACAAACCCGGATGTTCGCGTCGCGATTATTACCGGTGCTGAGGGTATATTCACCAGTGGTAACGACCTGACAGATTTCCTGGGCGGCTCTGCCGAAGGGGAGGAGTCTCCGGTTTTCCAGTTTATGAGTGCTCTCTACCACTTCCCCAAGCCGGTAGTTGCAGCCGTTAATGGCCCCGCAGTAGGTATTGGTACGACCATGCTGTTGCATTGCGACCTGTCTTTTGCTGGAGACGACGCCATGTTCCAGATGCCGTTTGTGGACCTGGGGCTGTGTCCAGAGTATGGCTCCAGCTACTTATTGCCCAGGATCGCCGGCCATGCCAAAGCTTCTGAACTATTACTGTTGAGCAAGCGTTTTAGTGCTCAGGAAGCCGTTGAGATTGGTATCTGTAATGCCGCAGTGGCGCCAGAACACGCCATAGTTCGAGCACGTGAAGCCGCAGCTGAGTTAGCGAGGAAAGCTCCGGCCGCCCTGCGTTTAACTAAGCAGCTTTTGCGCAGAGCAACTCAAGAGAAAGGGTTAGAGTTTATTCAAGACGAAGGCCGTTACTTTAAGGAACGCCTCGCCTCTGATGAGTTTAAAGAGGCTGCTATGGCCTTCATGGAGAAGAGACCAGCGGACTTCTCCAAGTTTGATTAAGTAAAAAAAGGCCGCACTATGCGGCCTTTTTTCTGATTTCATTTTTTAACGATCCCTATGTCCCCGGGAAAGATAGTTAACGGCTCTGTCGGGGTGGTCGGTAAAGAGACCGTCAATGCGCAGCTGATATACAGCGAAATGCAGGAAGTCCTCGAAGCTTTCAAATTCTTCGGGAATCTTGCCTGTATCGGCGCGGAAAGTGTAGGGGTGAACCTCTAGTTGTCTGCGGTGTGCCCGGCGGACAACACTGTTAGCTCTTGGTTGGCCATTTGTCACTTCCATTAACATAGGATACCAGGGGCCAATCCCATCTGCGTAGGTGGCGATTTTGCGCAAGCCCCCCTGTTGCAGCATCCAGTCATAATTGTACTTTTCAATTTCTCCATTCACTTCGACCAATTTTTCCCCCCAGTCGGTGGCGGCGATCAATTGAACTAATGATAGATCCATCCCCATGGAGGGCATCAGCTCAAATTTAACTCGCTGAAGCTCTTCTGCATCAAAGCACTGGAAGAAAACTTTGTGATCGCGATCGGTATAGCCGTATTTCTTGAGTGATTGCAAAGCTATAGAGGCAATATCTTTTCCTTCCCAGTGATGGAAGTAGGGTTTTTTAATCTCCGGGTAAATGCCAATATCGTAGCCCAGAGATCGGTTAAGCCCCTGAATTAATTCCAGTTCTTCCTCAAAGGTGGATAGCTTAAAGCTAGATTTCCATATTGGAAATCTCTCGGGGTATTTTGCTTGAAGTCCATCCTCACTATCTATGAAGGGCTCTGATACCTGAAGCTGTTTAAGTTCGCTCAGGGTAAAATCGATAGTGTAAAAGTGACCATCATCGCGAGCGCGCTGGGGAAAAACGTTGGCGACATTAGTTACACTATCTAGATAAATATCGTGCATTACGATCAAGTGATCATCTTTGCTGAGTACCAAATCTTGCTCGATATAGTCTGGACGCATACCGTAAGCCAGCGCTTTGGATTCGAGGGTGTGTTCAGGTAGGTAGGCTGAGGCACCTCTATGAGCTACCACAATAGTTTGTTTATTTCTCTGATCAAAGTTATCCGCGCAGGTTAGTGTTGCGGCTATAGAAAAGCCAATCAACACTACTGATAGAATGTTTTTTAACATCTGATAAAGGCCCGTGATGAATTGTGGGGCACTTTCTAGCAGAGAAATGTGACAGGGATATAACTGAATACGAGAGCCCTGCCGGGACGAGGCTTTCGCAGAGCTATTCAGCGCGGCTTCGTCTATCTGATAGGCATTATGAACCCTGGAGACTCTAATTTCTTCTCTCTTGAAGGTTGGCTTTGAAGGCTGCTCGATTTTCTTCTTGAAGATTTTTGAACTCTGCTAATTGTTGATCCGTCAGTACGGTGGACATTTCACTGAGCGTAGATTTTCTGATAGCGGCCATTTCTTTGCCTAACTGGCGCTTCTCACGAAAGCTCATCTTTTGGATAGCGCCAGAGGGACTTTCTATGTTAACGCCGTATTTTGCAAGCACTTGGCGGCGTTGTTCATTGGCTGATTCCAGGATTGGCTTTACTTTTTCTACCTGCTCATCAGAGAGGTTAAGCTTGGCTTTAGTTGCCTCTAAGCGCTCCGCAAGTTGTGCGGCATGGTCATTATCTGCCCAAGCTAGGGTATTTGCAGAAATGGTAATTATTGCAGCGATTACCAAACTGAATAATTTCTTCATTGTGACTTCCTCGTTAATGAGTAAATGCCGTTGCTGTGAGGAGTATGATAATGGCTAGATTGTAAGCCAGTGCCATCCAACGCAAGGAAGTGTAAATTCCCTATTCCCTCTCACATGGACTGAGATATTCCAGGATATCCACAGTCAGATACTTCTACTCAAGATAATTCTAGACAATTCTGGTTGGCTAGTGCGCCTAGGTAAGTCAATAGAAGATAAACCGATATCCAGTCAGCCCGGAAACCATGAATCGATAAGGGTTAATAGTCAGCAAGCAAAGATTGTCGCCTACAGAGGAACCGCTGGTTTAGGTATTAACAGGAAGTTAAGCATTCTAAAACGGCGCTATTTCAGCGCCGTCAAAATTTAATCAAGACTTGAGGCAGGTAAAATTGCGTTATTACAGTGCAACGCTTTGCTATGCCGCGATGATGCCTGCCAAAAGCGTCTTAATCCCCTTCACACAGTGGCTTCGTGAGACCATAGATAGTCGGCATAGATTTCCCGAAGGTCTTTTTTGCTGACTTTGCCTGTAGCCGTATGGGGGATTTCCTTGGCAATGACACAGTCATCGGGAATCCACCAGTTGGCAAAATGCCCTTTAAAGGATGCCAGAATCTCCTCAGTTTTTAGTGTTTTGCCTTCAGCGGGAACAATGATCAGGAGAGGCCGCTCAGCCCACTTTTCATGGGCAACCCCAATAACAGCGGCTTCGGCTACTCCCGCCTGTGTCATAGCAAAATTCTCCAGCTCAATAGAGGAAATCCACTCGCCGCCGGACTTGATAACATCCTTAGTGCGATCAGTGATTGTCAGGTAGCCGTCAGCATCGATCGTGGCAACGTCACCAGTATCAAACCAGCCGTCTTCGGTAAGTGCTGACTCTTTGGATTGGTAGTAGCGCTCACAGACCCAGGGACCACGCACTTGAAGGGCTCCAAAAGCCAGCCCGTCTTGTGCCAAGGTATTTCCCTCGGGGTCTACAATACGCATCTCGACCCCAAAGCCCGCTCGGCCCTGCTTGAGCCTGAGGGCCTGTGCTTCGTCTTTAGAGAGGTTCTCAGGTATGCGGGCATTGTAGGTTCCCAGTGGGCTCATTTCAGTCATGCCCCAGGCGTGATGGGTGTATACCCCATGCTTTTGCTCGAATTCCTCCATAATACTCCAGGGGCAAGCCGATCCACCCACGACTACTCGATTCAAGCTGGGTAGGGTCTCTTCACTTTCCCGCAGGTACTTGAGCAGGGCGAGCCAAACGGTTGGAACGCCGGCAGCGATAGTAACGGCTTCCTTTTGAATTAATTGACTGAGCGTTTCTCCACACCCCATTTGGGGGCCAGGTAACACGAGTTTTGCTCCAACAGCCGGTGCCGCATAGGGTATTGACCAGGCGTTGACGTGAAACATGGGAACAACAGGCAATATGGCTTCGTCCCTTCTAATCGCAAAGACATCTGGCATCAATACGCCGTAGGTATGCAGCATCAGAGAGCGATGGGAATAAAGCACCCCTTTGGGATTGCCTGTTGTGCCTGATGTATAACAGAGTGCTGCTGCACTCTCTTCCTCTAATTCAGGCCATTGAAACTCAGTGGGCTCTGCTGCAATCAATGTTTCATAGCAGTAAACATTGCTCAGGCTTGTGGCGGGCATATGTGCTTTATCAGTTAGCACAATGATGCCTTCAATCGAATCTAGATATTCTGCCAGAGATTCGATTAGGGGCATAAATAGTGGATCAATAAACAGCCATCGATCTGTGGCATGCTCAATAATGTAAGATATTTGCTCAGGGAAAAGCCGGGGGTTAATGGTATGGCAAACGAGCCCGCTGCAAGAAGTTGCGTAGTAGAGTTCAAAATGCCGGTGATCGTTCCAGGCAAGAGTACCAATTCGATCTCCATCATTGGCTCCAAGCTTTTGTAGTGCATTTGCCAATTGCGAGACTCGCTCAAAAGCTTGTTGATAGCTATAACGAAAATCGGGGTTATCCAAGGTAACTGAAACAATCTCACTATCCGGTGAGTTGCTTAGAGCATGCTTCATAATACCGGTGAGGATGAGCTGGGATTGCATCATCATGCCATTCATCACTTACTCCTTATTATTATCTTTTATTTTCAGATAGACACTAACCCTCCAAAATTTTGGGGGGTGATAGAAAAAGGATTAGGGGCTGCTTCTTATAAAATTATTGAACGATCTTTATCCATTCTCCGGGCTTGGGTTCTCCTCGGGGATAATAACCATTTAAGAGGCGTAATTGCTCCTCTGCATATTCGCCGATTTCCATATGTTTTGCCAGGGAGGCAAAAGTAGTTTTTTCATTGGCCTGGACGTAGCGCAAGCGTTTGATGTCCTTCTCTTCTACAATGTCAGTTTGTCGTAGCGGCCTGAAGCTTCTAATGCTGGTCAGGAATAAATTGTCATATTTATCAATAGCTTCTGGATCTGAGTCTTCATCATTTGTGACTTTCCCCTGCAGTACAAATTGTCTGCTACCATAAAAAATTACCGCAATTCTGTCTGGATCTGCATCCTCTTTTTCAAGCGGTGGAATTTTTCCGGTATGGCCTTCAAGTCGATATTGATTGAGTTTCTCCCCTTTTTCCAGTTGTCGTAGATCGAACTCTGAACGCAGAGCCATATCAGCGGGCTGGTTGCCATCACGTTGGGTCACTGTAATGGTAATTTGTGCACTTTTATCAGGTGCAGAGCCGACAATGGCTGAACGTTGATTTTCTACCAACCAGCCATCGGGAAATAGAAGGGAGAAACCCAGCCGCTTGTGATTGTAGCGATTTTTAGTGGACTGCTGTGTGTTTTGTCCATATACAAGGCCATCTGTTTTTTCCCGATAGTATTCTACTTTGGTTTCTTTGTTATCTTCGGGAAGCTGGCCCGCAGCGTTTACAACTTCCTGTAGGCGAAGGTCATTTCTCGGGTGAGATGCAAAAACACCATGGTAAGTTTGCGGTTTCTTGCCCTCAATACGGGCACGGCGCCGGGCAAATGTCTCCTGATCCTTTAATAGCCCAATAACATTGATCATGGCCTGGGGATCATAACCAGCGTTGAACATATACTGGGCGCCGAAGCGATCCGCTTCCAGTTCCATCTCACGGCCGTAGCCCTTCACAGCAGCGGTGCTATATAAATTTGCAACATCTCCGACTACACCACTACCGGTAACCAAAACTGACAATACTGATACAACGCTGGCTCCGGTCGCAGCTGTTTTTTGCCTTACCGCATGGCGGGCGGTGATATGGCCAATCTCGTGAGCTAGTACAGCCGCCATTTCAGCTTCAGAGTGCAGGTAAGTTAGAAGGCCTCGGTTGATGTAGATATACCCACCGGGAAGGGCAAATGCGTTGATATCCTGGCTGTCGATGATCGTAAATTGGTACTTGATATCCGGTCTGTCGCTGGCGGCGGCAACTTTTTGCCCGACATGATTAACATAAGCGGTTAGGACTGGGTCTTTATAGATCGGAGTGCTCTCTATTAGCTTCTCATGCATCTCTTTACCAATGGAGATCTCCTTGTCCTCTGACATTAGAACAAGGTCAGGCTTATTGGTGGCAGGGTTAAATGCACAGCCTGCACTGAGTATTAGGATAGCGCTGGCAAAAACACGCTCGATAAATTTCATTACCCCTGGCCTCCCGTAGCGTCTTAATTTTTATGAACTGGGTGTTACTGCTGGCATCAAGAATTGTTGGAGCTGCAGCGCCATTCCTTTACAGGCATTATTCTGGACCCTGGCGATTAGTGGTATTGGAACCACGATCGCGGGCATATAGGAGGTTCCTTTGGCATCTGCACTAAGTTTCCCAGATAATTCGCGGTCCCTGAAATCCCATACTGCCGCTTCGTAGTCAGATTCCTTATCCCAGGTCCCAAAGCCAAAGCACCCTGCACCGCCGGTACTGATGGTACAGCTGATAGAGCCGGCACTGGCTGTGGTCTCTGTTGAACCATCAATCCAGACGATGTACTTCACTCCATAGGTTTCCATTCGCTCACGCACACTTTCATTTTCCATCAGGTGATCTAGGGAGCGAACATGCATAGGTGCTGTCCTGGGTTCAAACCAGGGGTACATAAGATCGACAAAGTCTTGCTCTGGAATAATGTTTACACCTAACTCAGGGTTGTGTAGTTCTCTACCAACACAGGCAATTAAATCAGGCTCTGTTTCATATTCACTGGAATGACGGCGGCCCAAGATGACGACGGAATCTCCTTCGGCAAGCTCACCATCGGAGCGTCGATACTCATCAATTACGACAGTGGTACAACCGCTAATAAAGATTATCGCTGCAACTAGAAGTGGCTTGAACACGATTTACTCCTCTTATTCAGCCTTTTTGGCTTTCACCTTGATTTCTCTCAGTGATAGCGATCGGCGCTTCCCAGAGAGAAAGGCCTGTAGTTCAGGGACTTTCCCAAACCCGGTATAAAGATTTGCTCCGGCATCGCGCAGGGCGATATTTATCGCCTGAGTTAATGCCTGTTCCTGGGACTGTAAAAATGCGGTAGGGGTTTTTCCGTATGCGGTTATTACCCAGTTGGCAACCTGTCCGCCACTGGGGTCAAATGCGGTCATGTTATATTTAATCCATACCTCAAAAATATTGACCCTTGTCTCTCTGGGCATTGTGAACTGCAGCTCTCGCACTTCTGGAACTATCACCAGTTCGACATTGGCGGGGACTTCTTGTGGATAACTGGATAGAGATACGGTATCGGTAAACATGGAACCCAATACTGTTTCAAACAGATTTTTTTGTGCTCTGCCTGTGCTTATATTCCATTCTTCACGATCTTCACTGTCTTCTTTATAAGTGAAACTTTTAAAGTCCTCACTGAGGTAGAAGCCTACGGTTATTGGCAATTGATCGCCTATTGGGGATGGGTAATTGCCATCCACCTGTACTGTATGACTGCAAGCACCCAGGAAGAAACTTACAAGAATAAGTACCTTTAGGTGTCCAAAGGAAGTCGACCTATACCTCATATGTTCCTCCTTGAATCATTTAACTAGCGAAAGTCATTCAACCCCACGAAAGTGCCGCCATTTCGATAGGTGAGTTCGCGCATAAGGGCCGCAAAGCGCAGTCCTGTGGTTTGTAGGTGTGGAGGGCGAGAGAACTGTACAGGGAATCCTACTGCATGGATTCTGATATTTCGTTTTCCCTCACCGTGCTTAGCATTTACCCGTTCGACAGCTAACATAACCCTGCGGATTGATTTTCCGGTGAATTCATCGCCAAGCACATAAATACTGATTTTCTTACTGGGATCATAAAAGCTGCGGACAGCTTTCTGGATACCTTCAACAGGGCTGGAGTTACTAAAAGGATTCCAGGACTTCAACCGCTTTAGTATCGCTTGGCGGCGCCCAGGGGTATCTGGTATCCACTTGTTTCGATAATTGAAGAACATATAGTCCCCCATATCATTCATGACCTGGATACCTTTAACATTGGGATAAAGGTCTAGAGTATTGACCATCTCCGCCATCATTCGGTCCCAGCCGTAATTAAACATACTGCCGGAGGTGTCGATAATGAAGAGTATGTATTCGCTGTCGACAGGGATTCCGCCAATAACATTGTTTTTACGCTGGTAGTTCTCGCCCAGTAGGCGACGCATTTCATCAGTGATGGATTGTAGTGCAATGGTCAGCTCACCTTTGAGTTTGCCATCCTCACTTTGCCCCTCGGTTTTACTGGCAAATTCCGCTTGGAGCGCTTCCAACTCACCGCGCAGGTTGGCAATTCTCTTGCGCTCGATATCGATTTGTTCTCGCTTTGAATTTAGATCCCGGTTGATAACTGTGGTCTCACCACGGATTTCTGCCAGCTGTTGCTGTAGTTCCAATACCTGCCCTTCGAGGTCTACTTCAGCTTCCTCTAATACAATCGGTTCTGCAGTCTTGGCGATCATCAGCAGCAAAACAATTGCGCCAAATCCGCAGCAGATAACATCCAGGAAGGAAATGCTGAACTCCTCCTGGCGACGCTTTTTCTGTGCTCCTATCATGGCCAGTCCCTCGAAGGTGCAAGGAAAGAGCCTTTGCTTTGCATCGCCAGCTTCCAAAATTCACTAGCCGCAAATGGGTCCCCCTCCATAGGGGCAAGAATGACATTGATGGGGATATTCTTGGGGAGCACTTTGACCGCGCGCTTGAATAGACTGCGCCTGTCTCTACCAGAAATAGTGGGTTTTCTGGGCGCACTCATCCCTTGGGTCGGTAACCCATCGGTAATGAGAATAATGTTGTCGGGCAGTGGCGTCATAGCGTTAATAGCGTTAAATACTCTCTCTAGACTGGTACCATTTTCTGGCACTACTTCATCTAGCCCTTTGATAGCCTGGTCCAACTGGTCGCGGTCATCTACATTGAGCCAGCGATCTTCTGTACCGGCTATTGCGGCACGAAAAGAGGTATTAAAAGTATAGATCTGGTATTGGCTATCCCTGGGAAACTGAGCAGTTAGCCAGGAGACTGTGCTGACGGCCCTGCGCCATTTTTCAGTTTTGCGTTTGACCGGTGAAGACATGTTACGGGCGCGTATTATTTTAATAAGCTCGTCGCCGAGCATGGACGCAGATGAATCCAATAGTATCAGGATGCGATTACCGCCTAGGCGCAGGCCGGTGAGGTATTGACGGTCCCCATCACCGACAAATTTACGAACGTTATTTCCCAGCTTTTTATTTTCTTCCTCAAGGTTCTTTTTCGCCTGCTCCAGTTTTTTGAGTTTATCTTGTAGCCTCTTGATATCCTCTTCTTCATCGATACTGTCGATTTCAGCGATATTGCCTTTGGTTTCCTCTATTTTCTCCAAAATGCGCCTGGCAAGCCCTTGAGCCTCAACCAGTTCATCACTAACGACATCCAGAGTATTTCTGGCTTGAACTAAGTGTTCCTGTCCAAATTCCACCTCCTCTTCCAGAAGGTTCACCTCGGCAGTGAGATCTTCAGTCTCTACTTCAACTTGGTGATCGGAGCCGTGTTTGATAATAAGAAAAATTAACGCTACTGCCCCAAAACCACAGGACATGATATCGAGGAAGGACAGGCTAAATGTGGAAAAACGACGCTTTTTACGCCCCATATCGCTCCACGCTAATCGCAGTTATCACATCTTGATAATCTGCAACTCCAATTGTATCGCCGGCGTTGAGATTAACGGGTGACTCAATCTCTTTTCCATTGAGTGTGAGCTGAATTCCAGCATCCACCCGCAAAGCAAGTCTGCCGGCATGATTTGTGACTGTTGCGGCAGGGTGCTCCGGTGGTGTTGGGGTGACTTGAAATTTCTCGTCATGCCAGAAAACGAATAGAGGTTCCTGGGCGGCCAGTGCCTTGTGGCCAAAAAGTAAATGTGTCGCTACGGTTTCTGAGGATTTCTCTACATGCACCTTGACCTCGTTGGGGGGAGGGCAGTGACAGAGTTGATCAGTTTCAATGTACTGCTATCACTGCGCAATTCTTTCCAGCGATGATTGATGGCATGTGCAATGGAGTCTCTTGAGAGAAGATGTACACGTTGGGCAAGCTGAATTCCCCCTGGAATATCAGCCCAGCGATGGGAGATAAAACTCACACTTTGACTTTCCTCCAGGTTTTCAATCATTGCTCGTATACGGGATAGGAGAGGGGTTGTTGCATCTTGAAGCTGCCGCAGGCTGATCTTTGCTGTTCGATCATCAAGTTCAGCTAGAACTTCTCCGTGACGCATCGCTCGATCAGTCCACTGGGGCATCAAATCATAGAGTTGCTGTTCTGATTCAGCTGAATGGAGAGGGTCAAATCGGCACTGCATAATAAATGCATCGGTAAATACACGAGCCCAGGATTCCTGGAAGTTGTGTAGTCCTGCGTCGGCAACAGTTTCTACCGTTTTCACCGTGGCTTGCTTATCCACAGCAATCTTTGTTACCAGTGTCTGGTGGAGTTGTAGGTCGATATGCAGCTGGATTCCAGCAGGAGCCAAATTACCCAGGCACGCGGTTGCAGCATCAACAATGCCTACGATATTGATATCGCTGACTTTAATAACTCCCAGAAGTAAGGCCAGTTGTTCGTGGGTAAAATTGCCGGGAACAGCGAGAACAATTTCATCGGGAAGGTCACAGTGCTCCGCTATTTCCTGAAGGTGGCAGTAGACCAAGTCGGCATGGTGGCGGCAGCGTTGATTTTCTGACTTTAGCGACTCGAGGCTCAGTCTTCTCCAAAACTGGTTGTTAACCTGAGTCGGATGGCTCCTGGCACGCATTTGAGCTGAGGTACCAATATGAATTTTATTGTGTTCAATAACTGCAATTCCAGGACTTTCCAGTACTTCGTTAGTATTTGAAAATACACGTAATCCGCAGTCATTTATTTCCAGGACGCCTTGTCCCATGGGTTTATTCCTCGCTACGACTTATTCAGGTAAAACCGCTAGCTGATTTTCAGGAAACGCAGTAAGCGGTTGTCACAGTAACTTTGTGTATCCAACACCAGGCGCTCCTGCATGAGTTGTAGCTGGTGAGTGAAAAACATAATGACGATACTAATTACCAGGGCGATAAAGGTAGAGTTAAACGCGACCCCCAGACTTACCGTCACGCCAGCTATATCCCCCTCTACGGCTCTATGCGCCTGTGATAATGCTTCGCCGATACCTCGTACCGTGCCAATAAAGCCGATAGATGGAATAGCCCAGGTAATATAGCGAACCATTGCCAGTTCAGAATCGAGTCTGTCTCCCTCAGTTTCGCAAACCTCTTTTACAGAGTTGGAAACGGCGGCGACATTCTTGGTAGAACCGAATCGCTGCAGGGCGGTGAGTAGTGCCCTGGGAACTAAATATCGTCGTTCCTCTTCAGGAAGGGCTTGTATCGGGCGGGATAAATCACGGGTATCCTCGGGAAGAATAGGAGTTCCCTCGCTGATATTAAGTAGAGCTTTGTCCAGTAATTTTCGCTCGCGAATGCTTCTCTGTGCCTTTAGTCCCATAATGGCCATTGCCCACAACATCAGAACAAAGCAGGCCTCTTGCTCATAGTCGCGCATCACAATGTAGATAGAGCGTTGTTGAACGTAGGTTTCCCCAGCGGCCTCCCTCGCCAGTTGCTCCTCAATTAGCGTATCTGCATTAGGGCGAATAATGGCGACATAAATCGCATGGACCAAAATAATAGACCCCAGAAGAGCAAAGACCTGGAAGACAAAATCTGATGATTTAAATTTCATGGCGATACTCGCTAGAAGCTATTTCTATATATCTACGGGAAAGGAAACTGATAAGTCTTCGGAGATTTCTTCCGAGGCTTTATAGTCATCTGAATTACTTTTATTCCTAGTTATTGGTGCTTCTTTTTTGGGGATTACTGCCGCTGTTTGTTGGTTCTCCTCCGGCTTGTTTTCATCTTCTGCGTACGCGAAGTTGATAAATAGAAGCAGTAAAGTTAGTAATAAAAATTTCACACTAGTCTCCTAATTCACCCAGCGGGCAAGGCGAAAGCCAATATCATTACGAGCGGATTCTCCGTAATCACGGTAGGAGAGGCGTAACTCAGTCAACCCCGAATGACGCCAACTGGAACCGCGGATTACATGGAAGTCCCCATCCTCTGGACCGACAGGGTTTTCTTCGATACGTCGGGATAACCCGGTCCCTATCGTGTATAGATCGTGAATCCATTCAGAGACATTTCCACCTAAGTCATAAATACCAAAAGCATTAGGACTGTAGCTACCTACCGGTGAGGTAGCTGCGTAACGATCACTGTAGGTGCGAAGGACTGCAGGAACTAGTTTTGTGGCAGTAGTATCTGCGTAGTTTCCGGAATTGCTCTTTATTGGTAGCTCATTTCCCCAAGGGAATTTTTTCATGGTGCCCTGATCGTATCGTGCGACCCAGGCCCATTCGGCTTCAGTCGGTAAACGATAACCGTTGGCTGCGCCATCAAAGCCGACAACACGCCCGGCTTCCGTCAAATAGACCGGTGTGAGACCGTCTTTTTCACTGAGCCAGTTGCAAAATAGTACTGCCTCTACCCAACTGACATTTACAACTGGCAGATTGTCATTGTCGAGACTGACACCATTGACATGGCTTGAGGTATGCAGGCGCTTGAAACGCCGATATTCCCGGTTGGTAACTTCAGTGGTGCCAATATAGAAAGGCCGATTTAGAGATACCTGACGCATAACCTCGTTTGCCCGCCGCCCCTGTTCTCGCCGGGATGATCCCATGGTAAATACGGCGTTGGGGCGCATGAGTTTCATGGTGCCGCCAGCTGCGTGACGCAAAGTTGAGGGGTTTCTCTCCAGCGCGCTTGTTCGGATGTAAGCAGTACCGCCCTGACAGTTTGCTCCAGTTTGGTGCTGGGAATGACACGAGTGTCAAATTCCTGGTAGCCCTGTTTGCGTACGACAATGTTATGGCTGCGAGCTGGTAGGTTAAAAGTTTGTCCACTGTTCCCGGCGTATTGACCATCAATGTAAACTTCCGCATCTGGAGGGACGCTACTGACGTGAACCCTGCCGTACACAGCATTTAGGTTTATATTCAGGTCCCGCTGTGTTCCAGCACCGAGGTCAACTGTGTGCTCAATAGAGGCGTAGCCATCCTTGAAGAAGCGAAGTCTATGTCTGTGGCCGGAGGCCAATTCCAGTTCCAGTGGGGTATGACCGCGAAACTCTCCGTTGACTGTCACTCCCGCTCCCTCTGGGGTGGTAACAACGCGTAAAAGTCCATCAGCGGGTCCCAGGCTGACGGTTGCAAGCGTTTGATCGACACCGGCTGTAACAGCGACAGGAATATCGACAGTTTTATGTTCCGGCAGTGAAATGGATACGGTTCTGTCGCCCTGAACTAATTCAGTGGTCAGTGGTGTTCTGCCGAGAACTTTTCCTTCAACCGTGACCGTGGCCCCGGGAGGGTTGCTGCTGACGGTGATATTGGCCCAGGCCGGTCGAAGCGCGGTCTCCAGTGTGTGGGTATTGTCTAGCCCCTCAACATTGATTTCACGGGTGAACGGCAAGTACCGGTCTGATAGGACAGTCACACGCATAGGACCTGCGTTGATTGCCTCCACAAGACCATTTTTATTGGGTACTTCCCGTCCATTAATAAGGATTTTTACTGGTACAGGGGGCGTTGTTTTAACCTGTAGGTGGCCTGGAAGTTTTTCCAGGGAAACGGAGTGGCGACTGTGCCCGTCACGTTTTACTTCGACTTCGCCACTCTGGGGCAAATAGCCGTCAGCACTGATCGTGAATTGATAATTACCAGGTAAAACCAAATGTCCATCGCCCAGAGGGATGGCGAACCCACTGACTTTGATGCGGGCATCAACCGGGTTGGTATCAAAGATTAATGACCGCGCCATAATCAGATAGCTGAGTGCAAAAGTAGCGAGTAAAAGGCAACCTGCGACAATCAATGCTCGCTTAGAAAGAAAGAGTCGCGCGCGGGTAGATTTTATTTGTACAGGGGTGAATCCAACTGGCTCAATCAGGCTTTGTTCCTGAACTGGCGGCTTCTCATCCTGGACAGGTACTGCTTCCTTCACTGTCATTTATGTTTCCCTATTGCTGGTACTTATAGATTTTTCGCAATGGCATTGGTTTGGCACGCATAGCTTTATGCTCAGTCAGCCTGACCAAAGGTGGGTACACAATTTTCTATCTGCAGAAAGCTTAGCTTGCTGGCGTAATCTGCATGGGGATTTATAGGGTGTTTGTCACAGAACACCTCGTTTCGCTCAGCTCAACGAGGTGTCTGTTGTCATCGCAGCTCATTACGGAAAATCTTATTTTTAGAGTTTATGCTGCTGTCTGGGTTCTCTCATTTAACTATTATTGGCACCGTTTATTCTTTCGGCACATTGGATAACAACTTCCGTTGTGGGCTTACCTGGTTTTACAACAAACTCTTGGCGAACGTCTCGGTAACCTTCTCTGGTACCAATGGCGATATAGCGCCCAGGTTTCAGCGCGATTTCCCGTTGGTCAAAATTACCTAATTTCCCTACATGGTAAATGGTGACACTGGTGGTTCGATCTGACTTGAATTTAACCGGTAAGGGGATCAGGGCTTGTGTTAGGGCATTTTCAAGGTCTTCAATTTGTCTTTGCAGCCTTGGGGTTTTAGTATTGAGTTTGCGAGCGTCTGTTAGTACTTGTCGGGCAAAATAGTTCCTTTTACCTTCGCCAAGGGTTAATGGATCTTGAATTAAGTCTTTTAACTGGTCATCCAGTTTTGCTCTGGCAGCAGCTCTAGCCTTGCCTGTTATTGCGTCCACCAGGCTAGAGTCCTTCTTGACCAGATCTGTATAACTTTTTAGGGCTCTGTGCCATTCTTCCTTGGTTTCTTCCATGCGGGCTTGTTGGAGGAGTTTTTCTATCTGCACTCTGTCAGCTTCATTTTGTGCTTGTGCTAAGCCGATATCGGGGGCTTTTGCTGTTGGCTTTAAGTTCTTTGCTCGATGAAAATAGGATTTTGCCGATTCAAATTTTTCTTCGGCAATTGCACCGTAGCCAGATGACATCGCGCTTTGATAATCCCTTTCTGTAATTGCACCCTCAACCTTTGCTAATAGATCCTGAGCATCGGCTGTTTCTGAGTCGATCGCGAGAGATTTCTTGAGCTGTTCCTGGGCCAAATCCAATTTGGCCTGTTTAAATGCCTTTGTTCCTTGAGTTAAGTGCCACCAAGCGAGGGGGAGTTTGTCGGCTCGCTCAATACCCTTAAGGCCTCTGGGATGGTTATTGGATATGGTTAATACCATCTTGAAAGCATCGCTGGCGGAATCCTTATCTCCCTGACTCAGAGCTCGATTACCTTCACTAATATGCGTTTCAATACGCTCGGGAATACTATCTTTCAGGTACTCTAATGCCTGGAGTGATTCCCGGTATTTTTCGAGCGCTGCCATAAAATTTCGTTTGCGATAAATTTCATCAGCTTTTAGAGCCAAGTCTTCAGCAGAATAGAATTCTTCAAAAGCCCATACTTCTACCTTTCGATCTTTGAGCTCTTCTTTGATTTCAAGAATTTCCTGGAGAACCTTTTGAACCTCCCTGCGCTGCTGCATTATTTCTGCATCGCTATAAGGAGATTTTTGGTTGCTCTCCACAGGTGCGCTGTTTCCAGGCTGTACGGAGACAATTGTATCGGCTGAACGCTTTGGTGGTTTTACAACTTGAGGAAGCCCCCAAAATACACCGACCAGTGCGCTTACCATTATCACCCCAAGAACGGCGGGCCAGTAGGACCTTTGCTCCCGTTGATGAATAGCGTTGGCAGTCGTTGACTTAGGGGATTTAGAGCTTTCCTCTCCGCCGAATGTGAATTCTGCGGGCTCTATATGAACTGTATCTTCCTTGGAGTTATCGCGGTGCTGCATAGTGATTCCGCCGTGTTATTCAGTGACCCAGTGAAGATGTTGGGTATTCAGTAATAACTAATCACAATGATTAGCGTGCTTTTGGGTACCTCTAACGTGATTTAAATGCTGTTACTGACTGCGCCAGTTTCGGCTTCATAGATTTCCTTTAGAATTTCCCGCCATTGCCGATACTGATTTTCTACAGTACCTGTGAGGGTAATAGTGCGATCTTCCAGCTCAACAATTTGCGGTTCTACCTCTGCCTCGATGGAGTCTCCTAATTCCTGCAGAGCTTCCAAATGCATCTTGGCATCGGATTTTCGGTCAAATGCACTTTTAACAAGATAGCCCCCGGCACCGATTCCAACCTGCCCAGCTGCCTGGGCGCTTCCAGTACCAGCGCCAGCAGCTGCGATACCTCCAATAATGGCTGCTGCTCCCATAATTGTGTGATTGCGGGCTTTGCGCTTTAACTCTCGCATCTCCCTTACTTCTTCATAGCTGCGGGCTCGCCACTCCTGATAGGGAACTTCCATACTTTTGGCGAAGGTGCCGTAGTACTCCTGCAGAGTGTCGACAAACAGATAATCCCTTTCCCGTATTTTTCTTACCCTCTGCAACATGGGGTCATTCTCTGCGGGTAAAGCACTTAAAAAATAGACACCCTCAGCACTTTGAGTTAAATAGCGATTGAATGCCTGGGGAGAAAAATCCCGTGCAAACCGCATCTCAGAAATTGTGCGCAGCTCTACGATTTGCTGATTTGAAAGCTTTTGTCGGTAATTCAGCATATCGTTAGCAATACGGTTATAGATTCCCTGAAAAGCATCTCCTTCAGTAGGGTGCTTTCGGTCGTAGGCATAGTGGGATGCGTTCTCTGAATACTGCTTGGTAAACCACAACTGCCCCCGGGAATCGGATACGGTGATTTCCACCGTGAGCTTTTCTCCATCAGATTGCAAAATACGCCCGGATACGGTCACATCAATATTGGTGCGGCTCGATGGAATAACCCTTACAGCTCCCCACCCCAGGCTGGACTGCAATGAATCGGCAAGGGTGACAGCCATATAGCGGGATTCAGCTTGACGAAGCTCGGGAAAAACAAGCTCATCTTCATCTGCTTGTGCTGTATCGAGACCTGGATTGAATTGAATAACGCCGACATCCAGCAGTCTCTCTTCGGGAACATTGTTATCTTCGATTGTTAGCGGAGTAAATGCGGTAGTTCTGACTTCGGTAGTGGTACAACCATTGATAACAACAAGAGTTAGTAAAAATGCTGCGACTCTTGTTATGAACTGATACTTAACCGGTCGGGTTTTTTGGTTGGTCGACATATCGGCGTTCTCCAAGACTACTGCGTTGCACTTTTATACTTGCGATACTCTTCCCAAAGCTTTTCGCGCAATTCGGGGTCAGTCTCGCGTGTGGCAGCTTCACGAATCTGTCGAGCTACGACGTCATCATCTGTACCACTGGGTATATCGGCAGGCACAACTGCCTGTGAACCACCGTGATTAAAATCACCTTTACGTCCAGAGGCGGGCAGTCCGGGACCGGTTATTTGTCCACTGGAGTTATTATTTTTGGGGCCGTTACCTGATGTTGGGCCTGCATTGGGGGGAGGTGGAATTTCGGCTTCTGCAGATTGAATTAAGTCTTCTAGGGATTCCCCTGCTGGTGGTGCCTCATCCATCGCCTCTTCTTTATTTTCATCGGAGGCTGACCCCGGTCTGTTTCTTACAAAGTCACGCTCCCGCAAAATCATGCCGTCATAGCTGACCATAGTGGATTCAAACTGGCCCTCAAGTTCTGCAACGCGATCTGCCGATGAAGTGGGAGCTTCATTGGGGGCACTGCCGGAACGTGGCGAACCACCGCCGGGTTGCCCAGAAGCTGAACTGCTGGCAGGCGCGCCGCTGGCCGCTGAGTTACTACTGGATGAGCTGCTGCTAGAAGCTGAGCTACTAGATGATGCGCTGGAAGACGAAGATGATTGCTCCTCCTCAGAAAAATCAATTTCTTCGGGAGGCGTTCCATCTTCACCAGACGAAGGATCAGTAGGTTTCTCTCCATTTTGGCTGGTTTGTTCGGGATCCGTATAAATTGGTGACGATGGATCATTTGAACCGTTTGGGTCCGGCATTTGATCCCCAGGTGAACTTTGATCCCTCGACTCTGATCCGCGACTTCCACTACTGGAGGACTGGCTCTGTTCTGATCTCGCTGTAGGCATATTCGCACTGGGCTGGCTGGAAGAGCTGCTACTAGGCTGCCCACTGCTCGAAGCCGTTGATTGGCCAGATCTTTGCGAACTACTGCTGCTACTAGATTGCGATTGCGATTGTGATTGCGATGCAGAACTGGAAGATGAACTGGAGGATGGTAGAGATGGCATTGCTGGTGGCTGTGACTGAGTTTGTTGGCTCTTGCACCCACCGGTTAAGATCGCCGCCAAAGCAATTGGTACCAGTACATTTGACAAACAGCTGTGGCGGTGAATTTTTTCTACCGCTGCTCGAGGTGTCATCTCTTTCTCTCCTAGACTGTTTGCCGGTGTGACCGCGTGAGACACATGAAGTGTTTTTCCGGTACTAGCAAATGCTCAATGTGGAACTTTAAAAATAGTTGTTATTTGATTATTTGCGTAGATTCCACATCGAGCTGGTGTCAGTGGTGATAGGTTTCTCAGTCGAATATAAAGCGTTGCACAATTCCGCGGGTTTCCACCGCCTCTCCATCTTCAAACCTTGGTCTGAATTTAGCGCGTTTTAGAATGTTTCTAACTTTTGAGCGGATCTTCACTTTATCTGAAGGGTAAGCCCTGAGTATTTTTATATTCCTCGCCTTGCCAAAAGCCGTGACATCATAGGAGACCGTAATCCGGGAATTGGCTAGGGCTTTGCTGTCCGACTCCAAAACGGGGAGTGCGGGTAAAGCCACAGGTCGTCCAAATATGTCCTCAATTTCATCGTTAGAGGCACCGTTATCCCAAAGTGCCTTGTAGGCCTTGCCGTAGGTTTGGCGTGCGGAGTGCCACTTGTTAAACATCATGTACCAGTCGCCGAGTTCAACTTTGGCTTTGGCTGAGGCTGCCGGGGGGACTTGGGGTTTCTTTGGTAGACATCAACGATACGGGTAATGGCTTTTTTCCCGGTGTTAAAACTCTTCATCCGGTAGTGATCTAATTTGGTTCGCTGATGTGAGTCGGGGCCACTACCACCAAAGCTGGCGTTAACAAAAACTGGAGAGTTGGGTTCACCCTTATAGGTGGCCAGATAATAGTTAGTTGCTTTTAATCCGCGCAGGGCATCAATAAGGCGAAGGTCGGTGGAGCCAAAGTTTTTTGTAATAATATCTACCGCCAAACTGTAAAGATTGGTTGCACTAATTAGATGCTCAAATAGCGTGTCCCCTTTTTCCTCCACATAAGCCTGTAAATGCCAACGACTCAAGTTGTTGATTACTGGCAGCATACGGGGGTCTTTTTCGCCGTAATTTTTCTGGTAGAGCCAGTAGAGGTACTGCTGGTTGTCGTTAGCTTCTTCCCACTGATTGAGCGCTATTTGACTCTCGATCAAGCGCTTGATCATAGGGATTTGGCTTAGTGAATAGAGCCCCTCATTGACTCTGCTAATCAGCATTGCACGACGAAATTCAGTGACAGCCTGCTCATGATCGCCAGCTTTCTGTAATGCGGTGGCCAGCCCCAAAAGCTGTTCATCAATACCGGCGCCATAAGCACCATATTGGGCTTCGAGCTCCTCTATACGTTCACGGTAATTTTCTACAGCCTCGGAGGGCCTTAGCTGTCGAGGTGTTTTCTTGAGTGGTTTCGAGGCGGCTTCAATAAAGGCTTTTGGAGGTGCATTAGTTTGGACTGCCACAGGTGCGCCATCGTCGGCCAGGGCGCCATTACACAGCAGTGCTGTGGCTGTAAACATCAAGCCGATAGCAAAGGAATTGCTGGTATCTATCTGTGTCACGATTGAACCACTTCCGTTTCATATTTGGCTTCACCGAATACCAAACAGCTGAGGTTGGAACCTGCACCTGTCAGTTTTCGGGTCTTATTTCCGCTCGCCCACTGCAACAGCGAATACGGCGGAAGTTCTCTCCTGAATGTGGTTCTCTCGACCCTGAGCGCATTGAGGGGGTATCCTCAAGCTCACAGTGACGGCGCGACTGGATGCTTATAAATGCCTGCCTGGCCGCGTATTAGTCAGTATAGCTAGCACTATGTGCCAAGAAGGAAGCTGCGGCGGGTACTTCAGCCACTTAATGCCCATTGCGCCAGCATGCCTGTGACCACCCTTTTGGTTTAGCAGTTGGGAGTGCAAATTAGGGGTGAGGGACTGTAAGTAGATGCCAAAAATTTGTTGATTACGTCCGATATCGCGACTTGGCAGCGAAGTGTAGCGAGTGGCTTGGTTGGCGCTGGTGCCACATCAGGATGGCGGAAGCTAAATAGGTGGATCATCGTCCTAACAAGTATGCTGAATTTGGGGTTAGATTACTGCTGTTGCTGTATCAGAGGTTGATCTATTTGGATTGCAGCGTAACAAGCGCCATAATCAGCTGATTCGAATTCAGAGGAGAGCTCAGTGAGTATCTATATCGATCCAGAGATCGCGGTAAGCCTTCGGGGCTATGAAGCACCCGAGAAGCTGGGCTTTGGAACCGCCATGGCCCCAGTAATGTTTCGCGCCATTTGGCAGGATGGTTGCTGGAGTAGTGGAGAGTTGATCCCCTATGCGCCTCTGACCGTCGACCCTGCTGCTAAGGTACTTCACTACGCGCAGTCATGCTTTGAAGGAATGAAGGCCTATCGAACTTCCGAGGGGGAGCTGCACTGTTCCGGCCCGAAATGAATGCTGCACGAATGGCATATTCAGCGAAGCGCTTATGTATGCCTCCGGTTCCTGAGTCCCTGTTCCTGGATGGCGTTCGTGTTGTGACTGCTTACTGCGCTGGCCTGCTCCCGAGCAACAGCGGTGAGTCCCTGTACCTGCGTCCTTTCCTAATGGGAACCCAGCCGGACCTAACGGTTTCAGCCAGTAATGCCTATGAATTTTATGTAATAGCTAGTCCCTCGGAAGCCTACCATTCCGGCAATATGCGTTTGTGGGTTGAGAGAGAAGATGCTCGAGCTGCAGTAGGGGGAACTGGGGATGCTAAAGTTGGCGGAAATTATGCCAGTTCTCTACTTAGTATCGGCCGCCTTAAAGAGCGAGGTTATGATCAGTCGCTTTGGTTGAGCCCCTCTAATCGGCAGAGTATCGATGAGCTGTCAGGGATGAATTTTTTTGCGGTCATTGATGGCGCTATATATACCCCAGCGTTGAACGGCTCAATTCTCGAAGGCATCACCCGATATTCTCTGATCCAGCTTGCGGAGGGATTGGGGTACAAGGTTGTTGAGCGGGCGATCCCCATTGATGAACTGTTAGAACAGGTAGCTTCTGGAGACTGTAGCGAAGCTTTTGCTTGTGGTACTGCTGCAATAATCAGTCCTATCAGCGTAATCGGTGATGGCGATAAGGAGTACGAACTAGCCGATGCCCCAGGTCCTGTTGCAGAGCGTTTGCGACAAGCACTGCTGGATATTCAGGAGGGGCGTTCTGAGGATGCTTACGGGTGGATGCACTCTGTTGAGCCTGTAGTTTAAGTACTAAATCTTCGTACCCGGGCAGTTTCCAAGGCTGCCTGGGTCTAGTAACCAGCTTTTCCCCACCGTAAATCCTGCTTTATCCTTCGCGGGTTTTTTTGTAGCAGTGTTTTCTATTTACTTGTTTCCAAGCGAAACGCTCGCGTAAATATTCCCGCCAATTTAATTGAGTTTGTTGACTTGTGCGACCTTAACACCTAAAAGTGAAGGGGTTAAATAAGAAATAAATTGGAGCTTGAGAGTGGCCTGATTGCGGTACACCTCATTTTGACAAGCAGTTCCAAGATCAATTTGAGCTAATAGGTCTCGCTTATAGTTCCTTGCACAGTCGAGGATAACGAGATGTTGACCCATATGCTTGGCCTTATGCTGCAACCACGTAGACAGTGGCAGCTTATTGGCAGTCTCTCTGAACGTAATCTGCGTAGACAGGTTCCTTATGTCATCGTTCTGGCATTACTTCCTGCAGCTGCTTGGTATTTTGGCACGACACAAGTTGGCTGGACGATTGGCACTGGTGCCCCGGTGAGAATTACGGGACAAAGTGCTTTGGAATTGGTCGCCGTATTTTATTGCACAATGGTTTTGGCTGTTACTGCTATTGGTTATTTTATCCATTGGATGGCCAAGACTTACGGAGCTGAAACTCACCCCCTTAAAGGCGTTGTTGTAGCGGGTTTCACTGCCACGCCTATTTTTATTGTGGGTATTGCAGGGATTTACCCTGTGTTGTGGCTGGACATACTGCTCGCAACTCTGGCGGTTGCTTACGCCGTCTATCTGCTTTATTTGGGAATTCCTATTGTGATGGGTGTTTCTGAAGAGCGTGGCTTCCTTTTTGCCAGTGCAATTATTACGGTGTCACTCGTCATGGCAGTCATTGTTATGGTTGCTACAGTTCTATTCTGGAGCTATGTATCCGCACCGGTCTTTTACTCCTCTTGAGTAGTTTGGGCTCCTAGCTATCACTAGATGAAATGTCGTTTCAGGCATTTTCGCCAGGCGATTTAGGGCTGTTGTTGTGGTGGGGATACAAGCTATCGACGTCGTACCCGGTGAAGGGGCTCATATTCACGGGTACGGCGAAGTCTCTTCTATCCTGGCTGTAACGACAATGCGTAAAGTAAATGACCGCCTTTCGGGGTTTCTTGAAGAATTCAACAGCTCTATGAAAGAGCTCTACTCAAAGGGCTTTGAGTTCAACCCCATCAATGTTCGGGAATCGACCACAAAGTTTATAGATAAGTATGTCACTGATATTCCAGATGTTGCCTCGGTACGAGATGGCATTATCTATGCCTCTGCATATGACGTACCTGTAAGAGTCTTTGTCCCCTATCCCGATGAAGTTCTACCTGTTCTTGTCTATTTTCATGGCGGTGGCCATGTAGCTGGAAACGTTTATTCATTTGACCCGATTTGCAGAAAGATTGCCCGGGAGACTCGACATATTGTTGTTGCGCCTGAGTACCGGTTGGCCCCTGAGAACCGCTATCCGAGCGCAGTAACAGATTGCTATGCTGCAGTTATTGGGGTTTGGGCGGCACTGGATAGATTGGGCCTATATTATCAACCGAGTTTGTCTGTCGCTGGGGACTCTGCAGGTGGCGCTCTGGCCGCCACAATGTCTCACCTGGCTCAATTTGACTACAGCGTTAAGATTAAAAAGCAGGTTTTAATTTATCCGGTTCTCGATTACACCATGCATTTACGGTCCCATGAAGAGAATGCGGTAGGCTATTTTTTAGAGGCACGAAAATCAATTTGGTACTTGGGGCAATATTTTGCTGAGGGGCAGTGTAGAAAAAAGCATCCCCTCTTTTTATGGATTTTACGGCAGCTCTTCCTGAAACCTTAGTTTTTACCGTGGAGTTTTGCCCGCACCGGGATACTGGGGATATTTACTACCGGAAAGTGGAAGAGGTGGGTGTTAGGTCTGAAAATGTTCATTTTTCCGATATGATTCATCCATTTTTGATTCTTGAAGATTTAGTGAAAGGGGAGTGCGCAAAAGTTTATGCCGGCATGAATAGTTTCCTGAATGACTAAACTTACGGCGTTCCTTTTGTAATTGAGTACTGGTAAGATAATTTATACCCGTTATCAAACTCTAGTATTTCTTCTGAATTTATTGATCTTTCGATCACTATCTCCGCTATTGATTTAATAACTTGTTTAGGTTCTGCGTCCATGCAATGTATGCTCATGGAGTTAATGGCTATGTCAGCGCTAATTACTCGGTGTTCAACAACCTGAATGAGCAGCTGCTTATCACTTTGGTAGAGCTTGAAACCAGGCCCCTCCGTCATCCATTTTTTGTACTTTGTAGCGCCCCACGGGCCTTTGCACTTTATTGCTTGATATTGAGTTGATGATATTTTGATATAGATAGGCTCGCTTCCTTTGATATCTGTACTTTTATCGATAGGTTGTTCTGTGTAGAGGTTTGATCCATTAGGAGCAGAGATCTGTATCGCTATCATTTCGGCAGCAGCGTCAAGTGAGCAGAATACGTAAATAAGAAAACACAAAAACTGACATTTTTTAATTGAAGTGCTGGCCATCTTGATTTCAATAAGTGGTTTTTGTTTTTGAGAGTATGGCGCTTAAATGAATTTCTAGGGTTGTCTTCTGTACTAATAATAGCGCCTTGATAACGAGGTGTTGGTTGGATAGTATCAAAGTGTGTATTTAGTCCTGTTTTCACCTTTAAATTGGTACAGTAGTGCCAATTTGAGGTTTGAGTAGCTCAATTGACAATAATTTATATAAAAGGTGTGGCTATGAAGACTTTAGCGAATATGGGAGTAATTCTGGCTTTAATAGTACCCGTTGGATGTTCTGAACGGCCTGAATCCAGAGTTGAGGACAGTTCCAGTAAGGTTGATTTTCAAAAGCAACTACTAAAAAAACTGATATCCGCAAAGACTGGTGATGTTATTACTATTCCTGAGGGTAAATTCCATATCAATCGTAGTTTATCCCTGAATACTGATGGGGTAACGCTACGTGGAGCTGGCATGGATAAATCTGTCCTCTCCTTTGAGGGGCAAATTCAGGGTGCTGAGGGGATATTAGTTAATGCCAGTAACTTTACTATTGAGGGGTTGGCTATTGAGGATACCATAGGCGATGCCCTGAAAATTAATGAGGGCAAAAACATTATCATCAGGGATGTTCGTGTTGAATGGACCAATGGTCCGTCTACCCAAAATGGTGCCTATGGTATTTATCCTGTACAGACTGAAAATACTTTAATCGATGGTGTGGTAGCTATTGGCGCTTCAGATGCAGGGATTTATGTCGGTCAGTCGCGGAATGTTATTGTTCGCAATAGCCGCGCAGAATTTAATGTGGCGGGTATTGAGGTCGAGAATACGATCGGTGCAGATGTTTACAACAATATTGCTGTGAATAACACTGGGGGAATTCTTGTTTTTAATATGCCTAATCTTCCGCAGCCAGGGCACAGTACACGTATCTACAATAACCAGATAAAGAATAATAATACTGGAAATTTTGGTCATGAGGGCACGCCGGTTGCTGCCGTGCCAGCAGGATCTGGGGTGGTTATTAACTCGAATGATCGGGTGGAGATTTTTGAAAATGATATTTCTGATAATGATACTGCTAACATATTGATCAGCAGCTATTTTACGGCTGGATACTATAGTGATAAGTCTACGCAGTCTGATTTTGACCCATACCCAGAGGGGATCTATATCTATGCCAATAACTTTTCTGGCGGTGGTACATCGCCAGATCATCTTAAGTTAAAAGCTCTGAAGTTAGCTATGTTTGGAATATCAGGTGCATTGCCGGATATTCTTTGGGATGGAGTGGTTGATCAAAGTAAACTGGTGGATGGTCAAATACCTGAAGCATTAAAGTTATGTATTGATAACGAGCCTGCAGGAATTCTCAATATAGATTTTGGAAATGAGTATAAGAATATATCCACGGATATAGAACCTCATCAGTGTCATTTGGAAAAGCTTGCCAAAGTAGTTTTAGACTTTGATTCAAAGCAGGAAAATGAAGACCATTTGGCAGTGATAGAGGTAGCTAATGAAGAATAATAATCAAATAAGTAGGAAGCTTATCTACTCTATTTGGAGTCTTATATTATTGGTTGGCCTTGCAGGGTGTGAATCATACAAAAAGGATGTTCATTTATTTCCAGTAGAAGAGGTACCCGAAAAACTCAGTGCATGGAATTTATTGAGGCTGGAGAAAGGTGTGCTCTTCCCTGCGGAAAGAGCATTACCTTACGATTTAAATACGGGGTTATTTACCGATTATGCTCATAAGTTCAGAACTGTCTGGCTGCCTGAGGGGGCTTTTGCAACCTACGGAGAAGAACAGTTTAATTACCCTGTCGGAACTATCCTAAGCAAGACATTTTACTATCCACAGGAGAGTAGTGGTGTAGTTCGTCGTACCGATGACTTCTCTGCGGATTATGTTGAGGGGAGCTTTGGGCAGGCACTTGATTTAAATCGTGTCCGTCTCGTTGAGACACGGCTTTTAATACGCAGGCAGGAAAATTGGCAGGCGCTGCCCTATGTCTGGAATAAAGAGCAGACTGAGGCAACTCTTGAGATTGCTGGAGATGTGAAAAGTTTTCAGTTGGTTAGCCTGAACGGACAGCAGGAAAACCTTAGTTATGTAGTACCTGACGCCAATCAATGTGCTGGTTGTCATGCAGAAAAGTTTACTGAAAAAGCCATTTCTCCTCTCGGCCCTAAGGCTCGACATCTGAATAAAGACTTTCCCTACCGTAGTGGAGTAGAAAATCAATTGCTGTTTTGGCAAAAGGCCGGCTATTTACGTGGACTGCCTGATCTGAAAAGTTTGCCGAGAAATGCCAATATTTACGATGCGACTGTGTCGCTGGAAGATCGCGCCAGGGCATATTTGGATATCAATTGTGGCCACTGCCACAATCCCACTGGGCCGGCAGATACCTCAGGGCTTATGTTGCATCATAGCGAAACTGATTGGCGCAAACTTGGGCTATGTAAACCGCCTATTGCTGCGGGTACAGGCAGTGGAGGGCATTTATTCGCAATAGTACCGGGAGAGCCTGAAAATTCTATTTTGAATTTTCGTGTAGAGTCTACCGCGCCTGGGGCCATGATGCCTGAATTAGGTAGAAGCGTGGTGCATACAGAGGGCGTTGAATTACTAAAGCAGTGGGTAAGCTCCCTACCGGGAAGCTGCACTTAATCTTTATTGGAAGCTATCTGGAAAGAGCTATGTGAAGAGGAGTTGGGTATGGAGGGGACAACTCCATACCCGTTTCCTGGAGACGAGTAATTCAGAAAGATTCAGCCGTATGCTGCAGTTTCAGCAACAACTGTTGCCGCTGGAATTAATCCGTTGATCATCAAGGTGACGGTGCGTTCCAACAGCGGTGAGTCGATAGCAATAGCACCACTCAAAATTTCATACTCAAGGTTCAGGATCGTACCGTGAGCAATTTGTGCAGCCGCTTCAGAATCCGCTAGACCCAGTAATTGGAAGAATTCCTTAATCATTGACTCTCTGGCGTGATTGGCCATCCGCACCGCGCGGGTCAGCTGCTCATTGCGAAGCGCTTCATTGCGGAATGCCAGTTCAACCAATCTGCGATCCCGGTCTTCAGCCTGGGTGCGAACATGAGTAAGAATAAAACGGGTCAATTGTTGAATCAGCAGTTTACGACTGCTATGTGATGCCCGTTCCTGTGCGGATAAATTACGTGCCGCACTAAAACTCTCTTCATGCAGTTGGCGTGTAGCCTCGAGTCCCTGCTCAACAAAATAAGTAAATGAATCGCTGATCAGGTCATTCAGGTCTTTGAAATAATAAGTAGTAGCCGCGAGAGGAACGTTAGCTTCGCGGGCGACTGCACGGTGCCTGATGCCGCGGATACCTTCTTTAACGATCAGTCTCAGGGTGGCCTCTAGAATCGCCTTGCGCCGCAGACGGCTATCTGCGCGTTGGGCCCGGCGGCCGTGGTAGACCAATTCAGACTTTCCAGTGTCTACAGTCATAGCATTATCCCTGTCTTATTGCGTTGGCGCCGATAGCAAGGTGAAGCTGGTCGGCCGTGCCATTCTAGCCAAACAAAATTAAAAAAAGGGAATAATGCTATTACATTCGATTACACGAATATTGCACTGGTACAGCGCAATAAATGTAAAAAAGTGGGGATTTGATGATGTATCTCATCATACTGAAAAAGTGAAAGATGAAAAATCCGCAAGATACAGATTAGTGAGGAGGTTCACATTTTGGCTTTTGGTGAAAAAATTAAGTTCTGCAATCGATTGGCAGGATAAATAGCCATTCAATTGCAGAATTAAATTGGTTAGCTGCTGCTTATCTTAAGAGATTTTTCCGGTAACACGTACGCGCTTTGAGCCTGGAATGATCTTAACTTTCTGGCTTTTATGTCTTTCAATACCGATATCAATGGCGTTTTTTGCTGCGATCAATAAGCCGGCGACAAGGAATGCACCGGGAGGAAGCACGGCAACAAGAACGCCTGGATAGTCACTGCCAAAAATGGAAATACCCCAATCTTTTGCCATTGAACCAAATAACAAGTCCATATCTGAAAATAGCGTGCCTTGGCCAAGAATTTCTCTGACTGCGCCAATGGCGATGAGTACTGCAGTGAAACCTATACCCATCATAAATCCATCTGCCAAGGACGGAAGCACGGGGTTTTTACTGGCAAAAGCATCTGCTCGCCCGAGGATCGCACAGTTGGTTACGATTAGCGGGATAAAAATACCTAGCACCAAGTAAAGCTCGTAGGTATAAGCCTTCATCAATAGCTCAACGCAGGTAACGAAGGTGGCGATGATCATAACGGAGGCTGGTAAACGGACAGTATCCGGAATTTGTCGTCGGATTAGGGAGACCGCAAGGTTGGAGCAGGTGAGAACTCCGGTAGTGGCCAAACCGAGGCCGATGCCGTTCACTACGGAACCGGTGACCGCCAGCAGGGGACAGAGGCCAAGCAATTGCACCAGCGCGGGGTTATTTTTCCACAGCCCATTTTGGGCGATTTCTGTGTAGCCGGGAGTTGCCATCAGTTCTGCTCCTCAACCGCCGCAGGTACTTGTTCCGAGTCGATTTCAGAGTTCTCAATCTCTACCGCTCGCTTGGACATTGGCGCATTAAATATTTGTTCGTGGTGCTGGGCTACAAACTCAAGCACCTGGTGCACTTCATTGACAACAGCGCGAGGAGTAATTGTTGCGCCAGTAAATTCATCAAAAACGCCGCCATCCTTTTGTACCTTCCAATCGGCTGAGGGCGGATTTTTTAGTGACAGGCCGTCAAACTGGAGCACCCAGTTACTTTTTTTCAGCTCGACTTTATCGCCCAGCCCCGGAGTTTCTGTGTGGCTTGTTACCCTGACGCCAGCAATAGTGCCATCGCGATTCACACCAACGAGTATTTTTATCGGGCCGGAATATCCATCCGGTGTGACTGCGGGCACAATGACTGCGGAGACTTTTCCGTCCTCTTCCCGCGCGAGATTGATATCTCCACCTTGTTGCAGGCCTAGCTGATTCCAGTAAGGTTTTGGAATTGGATAGGTGTCTACCAACATGTCATTACTGTGGCGTTCCAATGGAATAATTTCCAGTAGCGCTTTCGCCGAAGCTTCCCGGATAGCTCTCTCAATCGGTTCTTTAGTCGTAATTTGGGTCACTGCGAGTGTACCTGCAGTGACCAGGGCGATAAGAGTGAGAACGGCGGCATTGGAGGCCATTGACTGTTTAAGCATCAGCTCTCCTCCAGGTCGGTAGCGCGGCGGGAGCCCTTGTGGCCATAGGTCCGTGGAAGCGTGTAGTTATCAATGGTTGGTGTTGCAAAGTTCATCAGCAATACAGCAAAAGCCACCGCATCGGGGTAAGTGCCCCAGGCCCGGATTACATAAGTGAGCAGCCCCACACCGGCCCCAAAAATCAGGCGGCCCCGGTTACTGGTGGCACCGCTGACAGGGTCGGTAATAATAAAGAAGGCCCCAAACATGGTGGCCCCAGAAAATAAATGCAGTACGGGGGATCCCTCTGACAAGGAACTGCCGCTGTCGTAGAAAAACAGGGAAATCAGAGTGAGGGTGGCGAGCATGGCAACCGGTGCATGCCAGGTAATAATGCCGCGAAATAGTAAGAACAGCCCACCTAATAGGAATCCGAAGCTGACGGTTTCCCAACCGACTCCAGCAAATGTGCCTTTATTGAGGACCGGCTCCATTTCATAGAGCTGGGAGAGAAGCACTGACTCGTTTAACCGCACGATTTCCAGCGGTGTAGCGCGGGTAAAACCATCGACATTGTAGGTACCGATTACCAGAGAGAAGGCCTCTTCCAGGCTAGGTGTCCCGCCGATAACCTCTGCAGCTCCCACCCAGCGGGTCATATCTACCGGGAAACTAATCAGCAGGACAACATAGCCCACCATTGCGGGGTTAAATGGGTTGTACCCCATACCGCCATAAAGATGCTTGGCCAGGACAATAGCCACCGCAGTGCCCACTATCGGCAGCCACCAGGCACAGTAGGCTGGAAGCGCGATACCGAGCAGCAGTGCAGTTACAAAAGCACTGCAATCCCGCAGATAGAATGCTGCCGGCCTGCCGCGTAATCTCATTACCGCTGCTTCACACAGAAGCGCTGTGATTGTGCACAGGGCAATATTGATCAGTACTCCGATACCGAAATAAATCACCATCGCCAGCACACCGGGTATGGTGGCCGCGGCGACTTGTAGCATGACTTTAGTGGTGTCATTGCCGGAGCGGGCGTGAGGGGAGGTGGCGCGCATCAGAGACATTATTGCTTTCCGTCCTGTGCTGCTTTGTGTTCGCGCATTTTGTCTTCCAGTTTCTTTTGTAGCTTCTCCAAGGCGCTTTCGAATGCGCCCAGATTAGTATCATCTTCATCCCGAGCCTTTTGCAGGCGAGTCTCAGCTTTGGCGACGCGCTTGCGCAGTGCCTCGATATCTGCAGCAAGTCTGTCGGCGTCACTCATCTGGGCCCGCGCCTCTGCGGAGGCACGGGCTTTGGTAATTGCCCGCACAGCTGCATTGGTTTCTTCCTGGTTGGGCTCCCGGGCGGTATCCCTATCGGCGCGTCGTTCGGCAAGGGTCAACTTGTGTTGTGCTTCCTGCAATTTCACTTCAGCAGCTTTGAGTTGCGCTGCCAATTGGTCGCGCTGGCTCTCATCGGCAGCTTCCAGTTTATTGCGCATGCGTTCCACCCGGCTCTCGGCACTGGAGAAAGTACGCTGGGCGCGGGCCAAAAGCTGCTTAGGATCCTCCTGGCGGGACTTAACTCGCGCCAGGGCGGCGGCGACAACATCTGCTTCCTGCTTCTCAGCTTTGGCTGTCGGAGATTCAGGGTTTTGTTCCCTTTGCTGGCGAGCTTGTTCAGCGGCTTTGCGCCGGGCTTCGCGTTTTGCTTCTTTCTCTTTTTCAGCTTTTTCAAGGCGCAACTTGCGGAATTCGAAACGATCGCGTGCGCGTTCGGACTTCTCTTTTTCCGCTTCAGCAGTGCGAATTGCACCTTTGGCAGCGCGATAGTACTGAACCAGGGGAATTGTACTGGGGCAGACGTAAGAGCAGGCACCGCACTCGATACAGTCAAACAGGTTATAGGCCTGTAGCTTCTCCCGTTCGTCGGCGCGGGCATACCAATAGAGTTGTTGCGGTAGCAGCGAAGCCGGGCATGCCTCTGCGCAAAAACCGCAGCGAATACAAGCTTGGGCCACCGGTGCTGGCGGTAGCTCCTCACGGGTCGGTACCAGCAGGCAGTTGGTGGTTTTCACGATTGGAGCGCGTTGATCGTCAATCGTATAACCCATCATCGGACCGCCGATGATCACCTTTTGCATCAGGCCCCGATGGACACCGTGGTATTTGAGGATATGTTCTATGGGAGTGCCGATAGGTACATCGATATTGCGCTGCTGCTCCAGCGCTTTGCCGACAACAGTCGTCACTCGGCTGATCAGGGGTTCGCCAAATCGAATCGCGCGATATACCGCGCGAGCAGTGCCGACATTCTGGCATACAATCCCCACATTGGCCGGTAGCCCTTTGTTGGGCACTTCTCGGCCGGTAAGGATTTGGATCAGCTGTTTTTCGCCGCCGGACGGATACTTTGTGGGGAATACCACGATATCGAAACGGGTGCCTTCAACGGCTTTGCGCATCGCGCGGATAGCTTTGGGCTTATTGTCTTCAATACCAATCAATACCCGTTCGGGCTGGTCGAGGATATGGGCAAGAATTTCCACGCCGGCGATAATTTCGTCGGCACGCTCCCGCATAAGCATATCGTCGGCAGTAATATAGGGTTCACACTCTGTGCCATTGATAATCAAAGTATCAATTTCGGCGCCGCCGTGAGGGTCTAGCTTCACAGCGGTTGGAAACCCTGCACCGCCCATGCCGGCAATACCGCAGTCGCGGATCTTGTCCAGAAGCTCTATCGGTGAAACCTGAAGGTAATCTTCGCAGGGGGTGAGATCGCACCAGGCATCGTCGCCGTCTGTGCGAATGACAATGCAGTCCTCCAGCAGACCCGAAGGGTGTGGCACTGGATAGGGTTCAATGGCCATAACCCTGCCGGAGCTGGGAGCATGCACTGGACAGCTAATGAAACCGTCGGCCTCGGCAATCTTTTGTCCCTTTAATACCTTATCACCGAGGTTCACCAGCGGTATGGCGGTGGTACCAGAGTGCTGTAGCAGTGGTACGATCAAGTCCTCGGCGAGGGGGATCACTCCTATAGGCTCACCGGTACTCTGGTGTTTGTTCTCGGGAGGGTGCACTCCGCCGGGGAAGTCGTTGGGGCGCAGCTCGCGCGCTTTTTCACTGGCAATCAGTTGTGCCTCGCGGGCTGCGCGTCTCTCCTGAACGGCCTCTCTTTGCTTGGTCTTGCTATCTACGGGGTTCAAACCGCGCCTCCCCGGTATGTTCTTGAATAGTGCGGCGATCGCTGGCAATCAGCACCGAGCTATCGCTGGGCTTGTGTGGGTGCCAATCCTGTAAAGCGGTTTCCAGGGGAACCATATCGATACAGTCAACGGGGCAGGGTTCGACACAAAGGTCACATCCTGTGCACTCATCGGTGATCACCGTGTGCATATATTTGGCGGCGCCCGCAATGGCATCTACCGGGCAGGCCTGAATACATTTGGTGCAACCGATGCACTCTGCCTCGCGGATAAATGCCACTTTTTTTACATCTTCAATACCGTGCTCGGCGTCCAATGGCATGGGCTCTATATCCAGCAGATTGGCCAACTCATTGATAGTGGCCTGCCCGCCGGGGGGGCACTTGTTGATGGTATCGCCGTGCACTATCGCTTCTGCGTAGGGGCGACAGCCGGGGTAGCCACACTGGCCACATTGAGTCTGTGGCAACAGCGCATCGACCTGCTCAACGAGCGGGTCACCCTCCACCCGGAAGCGAACGGCTGCGAAACCCAGCAGGGCACCGAATACCAATGCCATGCCACCGAGCACCAGCAGGGGAGAAGAAATTTGTGAAATCCAGTCCAGCATTTCGAAACCCTATACCAGACCGCTAAAGCCCATAAATGCCAGCGACATCAGTCCGGCAGTGACCATACCGATTGCGGCGCCGCGAAATGGCAGCGGGACATCGGCGGCAAAGAGGCGCTCGCGCATCGAGGAGAACAAGATTAATACCAGGGAGAAACCCACTGCTGCGCCAAATCCGTAAAGAGTGGATTGTATAAAAGTATGCGCTTTCATAGTGTTCTGCAGGGCGACACCCAACACGGCACAGTTGGTAGTGATCAGCGGTAGAAAAACGCCTAGCACCTTGTACATCAAGGGGCTGGTCTTCTGGATAAACATCTGTGTGAACTGTACGACGACAGCAATCACCAGAATAAATGAGATGGTGCGAAGATCTTCAATACCAAAAGGGGCCAACAGATAGGTGTTGACCAGGTATGAACAAATAGAGGCCAAAGTAAGTACAAAGGTGGTAGCGCCGGCCATACCCACAGCGGTCTCCAGTTTATTGGAGACTCCCATAAACGGGCACAGGCCGAGAAACTGCACTAACACATAATTATTGACCAAGATGGTGCTGAGCAGAATGACGGCAAATTCGGTCATAACAGGTCCGGTTAAAGCCCGAGGGCGGAGTGGCGCGAACAGCGGCAATGGCGTCGGCAGGGTTAAGGTGAGACTAGCACCTTCCTTGTGAGCACCGTCGAATGCCGCGCAGGGCGGCTATTATGGTTGAGTCGCTTGGGGGCTTCAACTCGTGAGGAGGGTGGCAGGGGAAAAGGGCCGACAAAGGGCCACCTCTGGATCAAAAGGATTCCACTTGGAGTAAAGGTGGAGGTCTTTGTGGATACTATTTGCAGTACCTTTGCCAATTTGAAACGATAGGTACAAGATGGGTAACCCAGTTTGGTACTTGGTGTTAAGCGTGGGGTAGAGGCAATACAGTATATTGACGCGGCATGCGTGTTTTTGCTTGAGAGCAACCTTAAATTCAGTTGGAGCAGTTTAATGTCGAACGAAACCTACACTCCCCCCAAGGTTTGGCAGTGGGATAAGGAAAGCGGGGGCGCTTTTGCCAGTATCAATCGGCCGGTAGCGGGTGCGACCCATGATAAAGCGCTGCCGCAGGGGCAGCACCCGATGCAGCTCTATTCTTTGGCCACGCCGAACGGGGTTAAAGCGACGGTGATGTTAGAAGAGTTATTGGAACTCGGGTTTGAGGGAGCCGAATACGATGCCCATTTAGTCCGTATTACTGAAGGAGAGCAGTTTGGCAGTGGTTTTGTAGAGGCAAACCCAAATTCCAAGATTCCGGTCTTAGTGGATCACAGCACTACGCCACCAATCCGGGTATTTGAGAGTGGCTCCATACTGCTTTACCTGGCGGAAAAGTTTAATGTCTTCTTGCCTCATACGCCCGAGCAGCGCACCGAGGCTTTGAATTGGCTCTTCTGGCAGATGGGCTCGGCCCCTTACCTGGGGGGAGGCTTTGGACACTTTTATGCCTATGCACCGGAAAAATATGAATACCCGATCAACCGATTTGCTATGGAAGTAAAGCGCCAGTTGGACGTATTGGACCAACAGCTGGCAAAGCATCCGTATGTGGCGGGAAGGACTTATACCATCGCCGATATTGCGATCTGGCCCTGGTATGGGGCTCTGGTGCGCAATGAAGCTTATAGTGCGGCGGAATTTCTCGATACCCAGAGTTATAAAAATCTCAATCGTTGGGTGGGGGAAATTGCAGAGCGGCCAGCAGTAAAGCGCGGACGAATGGTCAATCGAACCTGGGGTGAGCCCAGCGAACAACTACATGAGCGCCACAGCGCTGGTGATTTTGACAATAACACCCAAGATAAAGTGACCGATAAGGATGTTGATTAATACAGGGTATTAATAGGTAAGGCTGGCACAAGGATGTGCCAGTATCTATTTTCTAAGGTTATTTTCCGGTGCCCCTCTTTTTAGAAGTGGCCGTTGAATTAATATTTATATAAAGAGTAGCGTCGGCTAAAAAGCCCTCATAGACAGCATAAACTGAACCACCTGTGAGGTGCGGGGCAATTGCCATAATTTTTCCGCCGCGAAGCCGGCGATTAAAGCCAGGCCTAAAACCAATGGCAGGGGAATTCCCTGTAAACGCTGCTGAACATCTTGCTGTTGCTGATTTACGATTGCCAATACACTGAGCCGCTGTCGCTCCGTATCCCGGCTGCATTGTTCGATCTGTTTATTTAAAGACTTCAGTGACATCGTTTAAAGCCTCTTTAACTTGTCGCTTGGTCTCTTCAAAACCCAGTAGGGGCACCAGCTTCTTTTGATAAACGATAGCTCCCGCCAAAATAGCGACCTGGATAAGAATAAATACCAGAAATGCCAAATAAATAGACTGGGAAAAATAGTAGGCAATCAGCCCAACGCCTCCACAGAGACTGACGATGAGGGCCGCACTTAGAGGCAGTAACATCAGTTGCAGGGCAACAATACGCTTGCCGGCTGCAATCGTTCTATCCAACTCCAGCTGGAATAGCTTTTGAATATTAGCCAACCAGGCAGTCAGTAGGGTCAGTGTTGCCTCGGCACGAGCAAGGGTAGCTTCAAGGCTATTTTCACCTTCTCCATCAGAGTCTTTCCCTGAGGGAGAAGGTGAAGACTGACCCGGGCTGCGCTCCTGCGCAGCGGAATCGGCATTCTCGCCAGACGCTTGGGACTTTTTTTCATTGCCCATCAGGGGGTGTCCTTACCAGTCGAAAAAAGAGAGAAGCGTTACTTAAAGAGCTTCGCAATTGCCCAGCCAACAACAAATGCACAGCCAACAGCGAGAATGGGGCGCTCCCGAAGTGAGGACTCCGCTTTTTCCATTACATCGGTGGCACGTTGTCTCTGGGACTCTACAGAGGTCCGGGCCCTCTCTTTCAAGCTGCCAGCAGCTTGTGAAGCGGCCTCTCCAGCAAGATTATAGGCCTGTTGCAGCTTCTCCCTACTGGAGTTCGTATGTGGAGATCTTGCGGTTGCCATCAGGTTTCTCCTCTCGGGGTTTAATTGCCGAGGAAGTCTATAGTCCCGCGTGGTAATTCCCACTTGAAAAAGGGGTTTTTTTCACGCGATTTTTGCAGGAAAAAGTCCCTGTCTCTGCTACTGATCTTGGACTATGGCTGGCAGCTGTTCGGGCCCGGTCGTAGTTTCAAACGGCAAAAGCCGGCCTGAGTTCACAGAGGGGATTAGTCCTCGGACCGGCAGATGCCTGAGATGGCTTGGGTTAGATAAAAGCGAGTTGTTTATGGATGGCTGGTACTCTCACTTTTCCAGGTTTCAATATTCTCTACGACCCCGTTGAGTAGGCGCTGGCGTGATTCACGGCTGATCCAGGCGTTGTGGGGGGTGATAATCAAATTGGGGATATCTCTGTCCAATAGTGGGTGACTGGCGGGTGGGGGCTCCTGGCTGAGGACATCCAGCGCCGCCCCCCCAAGGTGTCCACTGCGCAAAGCATCCGCCAGTGCCTGTTCATTGACCAGTCCGCCCCGAGCCGTATTGACCAGGAGTGCGCCGGGTTTCATCGCGGCGATGAATTGCTCGTCTACCAGCTGATCGGTTTCTTCTGTGAGCGGGCAGTGCAGACTGATGACATCGGACTCTGCACACAATTGTTGCAGTGGCGTCCTGCCTTCAGCAGGTGTGCCGCTAAATGATTCAGCCACCAGTACCCGCATGTCCAGGGCTTCCCCCAGTTTTGCCACCTTCTGCCCGAGGGCACCAAAGCCAATGATACCGAGTGTTTTTCCTGCGAGTTCAACCACTGGGTGATCGAGCAGGCAAAAAATTGTAGATTGGCTCCAGCGTCCGGCAAAAACATCGTTGTGATAGCGGTGCCACTTGGAAGCAAGAGCCAGGATCAGGGCAAGAGTGTGCTGTGGTACAGAAGCCCCCGCATAACCTTTAACGTTGTACACCGGAATATTTAATTCCTGTGCGGCGGCGAGATCGATGTTATTTGTACCGGTTGCACAAACACAAATCATTTTTAATTTGCTGGCCTGCTCCAATAATGTGCGGCTTATTATGACTTTATTGGTTATTACCACCTCGGCCTCGGCGATTCGCTCCGCGACTTTTTCGGCGGGAGTCGTTTCATAGAAGTCCCACTGGTCTAGACTATTTGTTAGGGCCGAGGTATCCAGCTCCTCAAGCTTCATTGTCAAAGTGTCCAGAAATACGCCGCGCATGACATCTCCTCGATAGATTTGCAGTGTGGTGGACATGCTACGGCAGTGAAGAAGGAATGCAAAACTCTGCTGGCCAGCGGCCTTAACTGCGCATATTCGTGGCTACGGTTGGTTTGTCGGGGCCTTTCTGTCGCAATTGAAGAGGGCCTCTATGGGAATATCGTTTACCGCTGCCAGTCTTGTTTTAATTTCTGCATTTCTACACGCGGGTTGGAATTTACTGGGGAAGTCCCGCACACCAACTCCCGCCTTTTTTTGTATCGCGACTCTCAGTGTTGGAATTTTTCTTTTACCGCTAAATTTTTGGTTGCTATATCAGGTTGATTCACTCCCGCGAAGTTTTTGGATCCTCCTTATCGGTAGTGGTTTTTTTCAAATGATTTATATGGGGGGCTTATCCCTCGCCTACCAGCGAGCCAATATGGGATTGGTCTATCCCGTTGCTCGAGCATTGCCGGTATTGCTGGTTGCACTGGCAACGGTATTGTTGGGGCAATCGTTGCCTCCACTCGCCTGGGTGGGAATGCTGTTGGTGACAATTGGCTGCCTGCTGGTACCGCTGGTGTATTTCCGCGAGTGGCACTGGAGAGCTTATTGGCGCGCGGACTGCGCCTGGGCGCTGGTAGCAGCCATTGGCACTGTGGGCTATTCACTGGCGGATAAAGGGGCGCTGATTTACCTGGGGGATGCTGCGGGAGGCACTATCCCTGCGCTTGTTCTGGCCTACAGCTATTTGGGGATGCAGTTTCTCGCCTGTGGTGTATGGCTGCTTCTGGGGTGCCTGGGGCAGAGTGGCACTGCGCCATTGATCCAAAGTTTTCGGGATTTGAAGGTCGGGGCTCTGACCGGTGCCATGATGGGAGCGACTTACGGCCTGGTACTGCTGGCGATGACAATGACTGAAAATGTGAGTTATGTAGTCGCCCTAAGGCAGTTGAGTATTCCCCTGGGCGTGGGTTTGGCGGTCTGGTTACTCAAGGAGCCGGCACACAGGCCCCAGCTGCTGGGAGTGGGGCTGGTGTGTGCCGGCTTGATTGCAGTTTCCCTGCGTTAGCGCAGGGAAATTACATTACGCGCATACCGGGTTTGGCGCCCTCGTGGGGCTCCAGTATCCACAGGTCCTTACCTCCGGGGCCCGCTGCCAGAACCATACCCTCACTGACACCAAAGCGCATTTTACGCGGCGCCAGGTTAGCGACCATAACGGTGTGCTTACCTTCCAGGTCTTCAGGGGCGTAGGCGCTTTTAATACCGGCAAATACCTGGCGGGTTTCGCCGCCCAGGTCCAGGGTTAAGCGCAGCAGTTTACCGGCGCCTTCAACATGCTCAGCTTTGGCGATCAGGGCGATCCTCAAGTCTACTTTGGCGAAGTCATCAAACTGGATTTCCTCAGCAATGGGGTCCTCCGCCAGAGGGCCGGTAGCAGCTTTGGTTTCCGCTTGTAGCTGGGCCAGGGATTCCGCAGCCGCATCCATAACCGCATCTACCTGGGTTTTCTCCACCCGTTGCAGCAGCGGCTTGAACTTCTTGATTTCGTGATCTGTCAGCGGTTTGGTTGCGCTGTTCCAATCCAGCTCACTGTTGAGGAACTCCGCCGCTTTTTGTGCAGTGTTGGGCAATACCGGGGCGAGCCAGGTGATCAGGGCGCGGAACATATTCACACCCTGGGAGCAAATAGCCAGAACCTCAGCTTCGGTGCCCGCCTGCTTGGCAAGGGACCAGGGAGCCTTGTCGGCGATCCAGGCATTGGCGGCGTCGGCCAGAGCCATAATGTCGCGCATGGCACGGGCGTATTCTCGCTGCTCGTAATACTCAGCAATTCGTGGAGCCGCTTCTACAAATTGGTTCCACAATTGTTCGTCGGCCAGTTCGCTGGCCAGCTTGCCACCGGACTTGCTGACAAACTTGGCGGTGCGAGAGGCGATATTGACTACTTTACCCACCAGGTCAGAGTTCACCTTGGCGATAAAGTCATCCAGGTTCAGGTCCAGGTCATCGACGCCACCGGTCAGTTTGGCGGCGAAATAGTAGCGCAAATACTCAGGGCTCAAGTGATCCAGGTAGTTGCGGGCATTGATAAAGGTGCCGCGGGACTTGGACATCTTCTTACCGTTTACGGTAAGGAAGCCGTGTACGCAAACTTTATTGGGGGTGCGGAAGTCCGCTGAGTCCAGCATGGCTGGCCAAAAGAGTGCGTGGAAGTTGACGATATCCTTGCCGATAAAGTGGTAGACCTCGGCGTCGCTGTCTTTTTTCCAGTACTCCTGCCAGTCCAGCCCTTTGCTGTCGCAGTAGTTTTTGAGACTGGCCATATAGCCAATGGGAGCGTCGAGCCACACGTAGAAATATTTGCCCGGCGCATCGGGAATTTCGAAACCGAAGTAAGGGGCGTCGCGGGAAATATCCCACTCTTGCAGGCCCTCTTCCAGCCATTCGGCCAGCTTGTTGGCTACTTCATCCTGGAGAGTGCCGGAGCGGGTCCACTCGCGCAGGTATTCGGTGAATGCGGGCAGGGTAAAGAAGAAGTGCTCTGACTCCTTTTCTATCGGAGTGGCGCCGGAGATTGCTGATACCGGATCGATCAGTTCGGTAGGGCTGTAGGTGGCGCCACAGGCTTCACAGTTATCACCATACTGGTCGGGCGTGCTGCAGCGGGGGCAGGTTCCCTTGATATAGCGATCCGCCAGGAAAAGCTGTTTCTCTGGATCGAAAGCCTGGGTAATAGTGCGCGATGCGATGTGGCCGTTTTCGCTGAGGCGGCGGTAGATCATTGCCGACAGCTCGCGGTTTTCCTCTGAATGGGTGGAGTGGTAGTTGTCTACACCAATTAGGAAGTCGGCGAAGTCGCGCTCGTGTTCTGCCTGCATATTGGCGATATGCTGTTCCGGGGTCAGGCCCAGTTGTTCAGCCTTCAGCATAATTGCAGTGCCGTGAGCATCGTCGGCACAGATATACAGGCAGTTATTACCGCGCGCACGCTGAAAGCGGGCCCAAATATCGGTTTGGATATATTCGAGCACATGGCCCAGATGTAGGGAGCCATTGGCATAGGGCAGTGCGCTGGTGACGAGAATGTTGCGCGTATCGGACATCGGTTTTTCCATCGCTGTGGGGTTGCGGCCAGGGACTCACGGAGAGTGGGCCGAAGATCGTCAAAAGACCGCGGAATATAGCAGATTTGCACTATGTCGTGGAGGGATCAAGCTGGCTTATGTGAATCCTTGTTTGGCTGCTGTGGCTGGTGTTAGGCCGCGTCATCCGACACAATGCGAGCCAATCTAGAAGCGCTGAGAGGGAGATACCGTGAGCGATCATCATCACGATCATGACGAGCTGTCACAGGAAGTTCAGGCTGAACTGGAGCGACTGGCGGAGTGCCTCGGCCAGTTGCATGATCCTGCCAGTGGCTTGCCGCTGGATGATTTGGACGCAGAAATTGAAGTTGGGTATGAGGACGAAACTGTTTTCGCCGGGATTACCCTGGGATATCCGTGTGCCAGCCAGGAGGCAGATTGGCTCCAGCGGGTGGAGGAGAGCTGTCAGCCGCTGTTGAAAGCCGGGCCCCTCAAAGGCTCCAAGTTACAGTTTGAGCTGTTCAGCGATATTCCCGCTACGCCGACTTCCGGGGCGCCGGAAACTCTGGCGAAGGTAAAAAACATTGTTGCTGTGGCGTCGGGCAAAGGCGGGGTTGGCAAGTCCACGACTGCGGTCAATCTGGCCCTGGCCCTGGCGGCGGAAGGTGCCCGGGTTGGTTTGTTGGATGCTGATATCTACGGCCCGAGCCTGCCCACCATGCTGGGAACTGAAGACCAGCGCCCGCATGTGAAAGAACAGAAATTCTTTGTGCCGGTAGAGGCTCACGGAATAGAGACAATGTCTCTGGGGTACCTGATGACCGAGGAGACCCCAGCGGTATGGCGCGGGCCTATGGCCAGCGGCGCGCTCAACCAGATTCTCAGTCAAACCCTGTGGGGGAAAGTCGGGATGGGCTTGATTACCTGGTTGTGGATATGCCCCCGGGTACCGGGGATATTCAATTGACGCTGGCACAGAAAACTACATTGGCCGGTGCGGTAATTGTAACTACCCCTCAAGACCTGGCACTAAAAGATGCCATTAAGGGCGTGGAGATGTTCCGCAAGGTATCGGTACCTGTGCTGGGTATTGTGGAAAATATGGCGCTGCATACTTGTTCCAAGTGTGGTCACAGCGAGCCAATTTTCGGTACCGGTGGCGGTGAGCGAATCGCTGCAGAGTACGATACCCATTTACTGGGAGAGCTTCCGCTGGCACAGAAAATCCGCGCCGATGTGGATAGCGGGCAACCCAGTGTTATTTCCGATCCAGATAGTGAAATTGCTGGTTTTTATTGCGAAATTGCCCGCAAGGCTGCTGCCCAGATCTGGTTAAACAGCAGTGATGACAGCGATATGCCGGAAATCGAAATAAGTTGAACCCATTCGCGATATTGATCACAAAGAAATAATTTTCTTTGTTTTTCTGTTTTTACCGGGCTCCAATATTTCTATATTGATGCAGCCCGGTGTCCCTCATTGAAGTAAGCCGTACTAGTTTGTTCCTTGTTTTATGGTACAGATTTCCTTTTAGCGATAGCCCACTTCTGTCGCGCCCTGGGTAAATTAGAAGTTTCAAAATATTTCACAGAATTACCTGGTAAAAAACAGGGGTATTTTGATCGTACTAGTTACTTATTGCTTTAAAAATCATAAAGCCGATATTTTTTTGCGATATAGACCGCTTATGATTTTTAGGTGGCAGTATTTGCAGGTTTTTTGTCGCTTATTAAATGTAGTTGGGGCTGAGGGTATTAAAACGGGTTTACAGGTGCAGTATTTTCGCCGACAAACGTCAAACCCTTTATACGGATGTTGGGTTGCCGTTGAGGTAGAAGTAAATATCAGGAGTGTACGAGAAAAAAGTCTGCCTTATTTCGCGTTTTCAATACAGGTAAGACAATAAAAAGAGGCATTGCGGAAGCTGTAGTCGATAAAAATAAAAAAGACAAGCGCACGGGTGCTGTTATCAATGAATTTTCATATTAGCTATCGGCCGGCGGGTGGAATAGCGCGTGTGCTTTTTTTGGTCCGGTGGGGTATAAGGACAAAATAGAAGCCATTGCACTACTGGTGGAAAAGTATCGCCACCGAAAACCCCTACGTGTACTACTCGACCTGCGTTATGCGCGCAGCAAAACCACACTGGAGGAGCACCAGAAGTTTATTCACTTTATTGCTGAGAACCCTGTACTGCGACGGGCATTTATCGCGGTGTTACATCCGCGAGGGCGCTGGACCTGTCCGCTGCCCAGCCATGGCTCCTGCCTGTGCAGGCTCAGTTCTAGGGAGTTCGTTGTGGAGGCCGAGGCAGAGGCCTGGCTAGCCCAGATAAAGGGCGCACCTCAGCCTCTTGCTCTCTAGGGGAGGAGTTAGGCCTGCTGGTTGCGCGCCTGTTGGGCTTCAGCCTGGCGGCGACGCTCCTCTCTCTTTTGCTCGCGGCGGGAGACGGTTTGCGCGCGGGCGTCCTGGCCAATGTGTACTTCACCGCGCTGTTTGGCTAGCTGAATTTGCTTTTCGCGCTCGCGGAAACGGGCTCGGTCGGCTTCAGGCACCTTGTCGTGGCAGTGCGGGCAGCTTACGCCCTGCTCGAACAGGGGAGACTGCTGGTCTTCCTCTGTGATGGGCATGCGGCATGCGTTGCATTGATCGTATTTGCCGCGTTCCAGGTTGTGGTTGACTGTCACCCGCTCATCGAAAACAAAGCACTCGCCTTCCCACAGGGATTCTTCTGCGGGGACTTCTTCCAGGTACTTCAAAATACCGCCGTGGAGGTGATACACCTCTTCGAAGCCCTGCTCTTTCATATAGGCTGTGGACTTCTCGCAGCGGATACCGCCGGTGCAGAACATGGCGACCTTCTTATGCTTGGCCGGGTCCATATTCTCTTTTACGTACTGTGGGAACTCGCGGAAAGTCTCAGTTTCCGGGTTGATGGAATTCTTGAAAGTACCGACCTGGAATTCATAGTCATTGCGGGTGTCGACGACAACAACTTCTGGATCGCTGATCAGGGCATTCCAGTCTTTGGGTTTGACATAGGTGCCGACGGTGCGCAGTGGGTCAATACCCTCTACACCCATGGTGACAATTTCCTTCTTTAGCTTCACTTTGCTGCGCAGGAAGGGCATTGCCTGGGTGATGGACTCTTTGTAGTCCAGGTCGGCGAGGCGCTTGTCTGACTTCAAATGGGCTAATACCGCGTCGATACCTTCGCGGGAGCCGGCTACGGTGCCATTGATACCCTCTTGGGCCAACAGCAGGGTGCCGCGAACACTGTTTTCTTGCATCACCTCCAGCAGAGGGGCGCGAAGCGTTTCAAAGTTCTCAAGGGTAACGAACTTATACAGTGCACAGACAACAAATTGGTTCATGGTACTTCCTCAGTTGCGGGCCGGATCGCAAATCCGGAGCAGAAAAAATCGCCGCGCATTTTATCGCAAAAAAAGGAGCTTGTCGTACAGTAAGCAGGCGGTCCGCATCTGCAAGAAAAGGGATTTGTAGTTGACCGCCGGGCCGCAAGTTGTCAAAGTTCTGGCCGAAATTTCAAGGTCACAGCGAGGCGAATCCCATGGGCGAAGAGTTTGCACCGAAAGAGTCGGAGTTGAGCCAGATCTATCGGGAGGGCGAGGTTTCCGTCCAGATCGATATTTATGAAGATGGTGAGGGCGGCTGGCTGCTTGAAATCGTCGATGAACACAACAACTCAACCGTTTGGGAAGATGCGTTTGAGACTGAGCGGGAAGCACTGGACGAAGCGCTCGATGCTCTTAAAGAGGAGGGGATCGCTACCTTTGTTGGGCCAGTTCAGGAAGCCGACGGCAGCTGGTAAGTCCTCTTCAGGGTGAATCGGCTGACTGGCAATTCCCAGCGGGAGTTGTGGCAAAAGTCGGCTGACATCTGTTCAAACTGCTATGGTTAATGTGAGAAGGGAATCGCGACTGTGTAACAGCACACCCAATCACAGTGCCGCCGCGAGACAATGGTGGAATCCAGGTCTCCGGCGGTACTACCTAACCTGCGGTTACCCTCCCCATGAACCTGCGCTACCTTATTCTGCTGGTGACTATATTAAGTCCACTGGTATCCGCAGAGAGCATCCGCCTTTCCAATCGACAGCTGCTCACCACTGACCTGAAAGAAGCCCGACTTATCTCCGAATTGAGTGGCTATGCCATCGTTGCCGGGCGCCATTGTCTCGATTGCGACGAGAACCTGGCAATTTATATACAGAGAGTTGGCCGCGCCGATATGGGGATAAACCCAGAGAAAATTGGTATTGAGGCTGATCGCTATACCTATCCCGGCCGCTATCTAGATTACATGACCAAGAAACTGGTGGAAAAAACCCGCATGTTTTATGGGCTCTGTCACGAGGGGCAGCCATCGCTTTTATGGCTAACGGAATACAGGGAGGGTGAGCGCTGGGTAAAATCAGAATACTTAATATTAATTGGCGAGGATGGATTAAAACATCGCTATACCGAGAACCAGCAGCCGAGCCTGTTTTATATCGGAAATTCAAATTGTACAGAGCTAGAAGGGTTTTTAATGGAGATGGAACCCTGATTGCTTTTTGGTGGATTAGATATAAATTCTTTTAACAATAAAAAAACCCCGCTGGAGGGCGGGGTCACAAGCTCTGTTGAAATTAGGTCTAATTACTTTACGGGTTCAAAAACAATCTTCAGTTTTTTCTTGCCCCAGGCGCGGGCTTTCTTAATGTCTTTCTCCATCCAAACATCGATTCGGTTAGTAAAACGCTTGTTCATACGGTCGCGCACGGTATAGGTGCCAGGCAGACCTTCAATTTTAACTTTGGCGCCGTTAGTCAGACCGTGTTTTTCCAGGTCACGGGATACGGCGATAATTTTGTCACCGGGGCGCAGGCGGTTGTTCCAAGCTGCTACCCAGGGATCACTGTCAGTTTGTCCGGGTACAGAGTTGTAAGCAGTTGCGTCAACAATCATGGTTTTCTTAAGTGCTGCTGAGGCATTAACGCTTACACCGATAGCGAGCAAGGCAGCAATAAAAAAGGCAGTATTTCGCAGAGTCTGTTTCATCATGTCCCATTACCTCCAGGTCATAAATGGTCACAAGCCAAGGGCTGCTTGTGAAATTTCCAAGTTTGTTTGGAAATCGTTGATCAATATTTAATCAACGCTGGCTATATTACCGGCGATTCCTGAGGTATCAACTTTTTCCTGCAAAGCGAGAAAAAGCCGTATGAATTGGCGGGTTATTTACAGAAAATAAAAAAATGGATTAATTTTAAGATATAAAGAACAATAAAATTGCACTGTATATATTTTGTACAGGAGGAAATGGCCGGATAGAACCCAGCTCCTTGGTAAATGGTTTCAAAAGAGAAAAATTGCGTGACAGCGATGTCATTCTAAAGAGTCGTGCTAGGAGTGGTGGAGGGCATTGCTTAGCATGACTGGAACAGTAAAAAATTCCTCATAAATTATTTGTGACTTATTCTCCATATATTGCTGATATGACAAAAAACAGCAGGTTTTAGCGGAAAAACCGGTGCGTCACATTAAAAAGTGCAGGGAATCCCCAGTACTTACAGCGCGGTTTCGGGGTTTTCCAGTATCGGTTCCACCTGGCTGCGCAATGCGGATAAGTAGTCACTGTCTTCCTGGAGGTCCGGCAGCTTGTGCTGTATGTCCAGCTTCACCGTTTTTTCCAACCAGATGATGGCTTCCTCCAGGTTTCCCTGCCATTCACAGACTTGCCCCAGGTTGAAATAGGTGATGGCAAGGTTCTGCCATTCCGCCTGTTCGCGCAGGCCTTGAATTGCACTCTTATATAGAAGGTAAGCCGAGCGTAGAAGATGAGCTCGCTGAGTGTGCTCCTTCTCCGTTGCTGCTTGCTGATGGTAAGTGTGTGCCATGGCTGACCGCACTCTCGCGGTGGACTGCGGTAGCACCGCGCCCTCATCCAGGTAATTGAGGACCGATTCGAACTGTGCGCGGGCAAGGGGGTAGAGGTCAGGTCGCGCTTGGGCGCTAAATGCATTGAGCACAATGCCGTAGCGGTAGCGCAGGGCCTGTTGTTGATCCGGATAGTCAGATAGTGAGGAGATGGCCTTTTCGTAAAGTGGCAGTGCGTCGGCGTAGTTGCCCGTGCGGGCGTAGGTTTCAGCCTCAGTAACCAATGCCAGGGAGTGTTGGGCCTGGGATAGATGGTGCCCTAATTGTTTTTTCCCGGAGTTTGAGCTTATGGATATTGCTGCTAGCAATACGGCGATGCCAAGCAGTGCATAAAACAGCATGAGCAGGTTTGAGAGATGTTTGTGCATAGGCACTTCCCGCAGGCTACTTTGGGTGGACGGTAAGAGACCCGGAGATATGGGCCTCTTACGTCAGTAAATGCCTATTTATCCAGTTGTGCCAGTAGCCCCTGTAGCGGATGGCGCAAGGATACGCCTGCAAAGCGACTGGCCTGGCAACGACAGGAATAGCCGGTGGCCAACTGGTTTTCGCCACTGTTCAATCGGGGCGCCCAGGATTGCTGGAAAATGACTCGTGAGGTCTCTTTGTGATCTGCTTCGTGGCCATAGGTACCGGCCATACCGCAGCAGCCGAGGCTCTCGGTAGCGAGTTCCAGGCCCAGGGCAGTGAAAACATTTTGCCAGTCTTTCACCGAGGCGGTGGCATTGGTTTGTTCACTGCAATGGGGCAGAAGCTGGAAGTTGGCGGGCGCTATGCGGTGGCGCTGTTGTTCCAGGTGCTCCCGCTGCGAAGCCAGCCATTCCTGTAACAAGTGGACCTTGGGTGCCTCATCGCCCATCAGCTTTTTATACTCGGAGCGATAAGTCAGGGTCATTGAGGGGTCGATGCCCACAAGGGGAATACCGCTGGCGGCGAGGTCGTTAAGCATCTGGCTGTTTAATTCAGCGACCCTCTGGAACTGGCGCAGGAAACCGTGCACATGTAGGGGTTTGCCGTTGGCGCGGTAGGGCGCCAGCATGGGGACAAAATCGAGCTGCTTTAGCAAGCGCACGATGTCGGCAACCACTTGGGCATCAAAGTAACTGGTAAAAGCATCCTGCACTATCACCACTGCGCGACTGCGCTGTGCCGGGCCCAAGGACTCCAGGCAGGCGGCACTGGCGACAGGCACACCCAGCTCCGCCATAGTCGCTTTCAAGGTTTTTTCCGATAACAGTGGGCTGTCCACCATGCCGAACAGGCGCTCCATCAGGAAGGAAACTGGCTTGAGTTTTAGTGGCCAGTTGTATAACTGAGGTAGCTTGGCCAGGTGTGGCATCAGGAATTCCAGCCCACCGACGGCGTAATCTTTTAGCGGACGCAAATAGCGGCTGTAGTAGAGTTCAAGGAATTTGCTGCGAAACTCCGGCACATCCACTTTTATCGGGCACTGCCCCACACAGGATTTACAGGCCAGGCAGCCTTGCATTGCCTCGTTAACTTCGTGATTGAAATCGTACTCGCCACGGGTTTTTGCCAGGGAATTGATAATGCGCTTGGGGAGTCCGACAAAAAAGGAGCGTTCCCGCAGGCGCTGGGCACTGGAGACCGCATCAACATTTTTTTCGCTGAGCAATCGCAGCCATTCGCGCATTAAAGAGGCGCGCCCCTTGGGAGAGTGAATACGGTTGCGAGTGGCCTTGTAGGAAGGGCACATGGCATCGTCGGGGTTCCAGTTAAAGCAAGCACCATTGCCGTTGCAGTGCACACCTTCCTCATAGCCCTCCCAGACCTGGGCGGGAATTTGCCGGTCCCGCTCGCCTCGGGTGGATACCTCGTCAATTTTCAGCAGCTGGCTGTCATCACTGGGGGTAGCTATTTTCCCTGGATTGAGTTGGTTGCGAGGATCGAAGGCGGCTTTGATTTTTTGCAGCTCAGGGTAGAGCTCGCCAAAAAATTCCGGTGCGTATTCAGACCTGACACCTTTCCCATGCTCCCCCCACAAAAGGCCCTTATATTTCTGAGTGAGGGCGACCACCTGATCGGTGATCGGACGAATTTGTGCGGCTTGCCGGGGGTCTTTCATATCAATTGCCGGACGCACGTGCAGCACGCCCGCATCGACATGGCCAAACATACCGTAGTCGAGATTGGCCTCATCCAATACCGTTCGGAACTCAGCGATAAAATCCGCCAGGTTTTCCGGTGGTACTGCCGTGTCCTCGACAAAGGGAATTGGGCGTTTTTCTCCCTGGGCATTTCCCAGTAAGCCCACGGCCCGTTTGCGCATGGCCCAGATTCGATTGACCTCGGCGTGGCCACGGGCAATGGAATAACCGAAACTTTTACTTGCCTGGCCAATAGCTTCATCAATATGAGCAGTAAATTGGGCTAGTGCCTGCTCCAATTCCTCTTCGCTATCGGCGGCGTACTCGACTAAATTAATGCCCTTGACCGGGCGATCGTCCGCTGGGAAAAATTCACTGACGCTGTGCCAGACGATATCTTCCATCGCCAGCTGCAACACTTTGCTGTCCACTGTCTCGATAGACATGGGACCGGCCAGCATCAGGTCTTTGGCGTCGCGTAGCGCCTCTTGAAAATGGTCGTACTTTAAATTGACTAGGGCGACACATTTGGGAATTGGCAACAGGTTGAGTTTTGCCTCGGCGATAAAACCCAGGGTTCCCTCTGAGCCACAGAGAACACTATTGAGGTTAAAGCCTTTATCGTCGCGAATATGAGCCAGGTCGTAGCCGGTGAGGCAGCGGTTGAGCTTGGGAAACTTTGCTGTGATTAACTCTGCTTTTGTACGCGCGATAGAATCACAGACTTGGTGAACCTGTGCAGAGCGTTTATCCCCGACACTGACTTGTGCCAGCTCCTCATCGTCGATCGGGGCCGAGTGCCAAATCTCACCGCCCAATAATACGGTGTGTAACTCCAGCACGTGATCGCGGGTTTTGCCGTAGACACATGAACCCTGGCCTGAGGCATCGGTATTGATCATGCCGCCAATGGTGGCCCGGTTACTGGTGGAAAGCTCCGGAGCAAAAAAGAGGCCGTGGGGTTTGAGTGCTGCATTCAGTTGATCTTTGACCACTCCGGCCTGTACCCGGACCCAGCGCTTCTCAACATTGATTTCGAGGATCTGGTTCATATGGCGGGAGATATCCACAACCAGTCCATCGGTCAGGGACTGGCCGTTTGTACCGGTACCACCGCCACGGGGGGATAGCACTACCGAGTGAAACTCCTCCCTGTCAGCCAGCTCAGCGAGCAGCTGCAAGTCACGACTGTCGCGGGGATAAACAACGGCCTGGGGCAGGACCTGGTATATCGAATTATCGGTAGCCAGGACCGTGCGGCTGGCATAACTGGGGGTGGTATCGCCACGGAAACCTGCGTCCTTCAGTTCCTGCAAGAACTGCAAATAGAGCGCCTGAACCTCGTCGACTTCGCGCAATGCTGGAATCATGAGCTAATCCGTACTTTCCGGGAGGTGTGGGCCGCATCGCAGACCGGGGACTGGCGATAAGAGTGCGCGCAGCGCTAAATCTCGGAATGAACGCGGCTTTGCATTGTAGCTTTGGTTTGCATTTGCGCAAGCCACGGCGACCTTGCAGGAGATTTTCAAAAACTTATACAAAGGCAGAGCTTGTATAAGTTTTGGTGGCAGGCTATAAAAAAGGTAGGCCATTACCTGCTCACCTTGTGACTATGAATATTCAATTCCTGCCGCATAAGATTCCCGTTGGTATCAGCCGCTGTGCCGTGGGTGATCCAGTTCGATATAACGGTAGCCATAAGCACAGCAAAGTCTGCACTCAGCTGCTGGGTAATTGCTTTGATCTGCAAGCTTACTGCCCGGAAGTGGCAATAGGCTTGGGAGTGCCCCGCCCGCCAATTCACCTGATTGTCAGTGATCGCCTGCGCGCAGTTGGGCGCGATGACACCAATATCGATGTGACAGAGGATCTTGAGGCTTACGCAGACGAGATAAGTCCGGAAGTCGAGCAGTTGCGCGGTTTTATCCTGATGCAAAAGTCTCCCAGCTGCGGTGTGCGTACTACCCCCCATTACAAAGAAGATGGTCGCGGTGTACTGGCGCATTCGGCAGGTCTATTTGCTGCGCGTGTGAGAGAGAATTTCCCCCACCTCCCTATGGAGGAAGTAGGGCGGCTGAATGCCAGCGATATTCGCGAGAACTTTTTAACCCGAGTATTTGCTTACGATGCTTGGCATCGCTATGTATCGCCGGATCCTCGACCCGCTAAAGTTATTGAGTTTTACACCGCTTATAAGTACCTCTTGCTAGCCCATAGCCAGCCTCTGACCCGTGCCTTGGGTCAGTTTGTTTCCAACTCTCGTGCGGTGACCCCCGAAGAGTTCGCTTATGAAATTCGTGGGCGGATTATGGATATTCTCTCCCAACATGCATCGCGCAAGGATCGAACCAATGCACTGATGCACAGCCAGGGGCACTTAAAGGGCTATTTAAGCCGGGAAGAGCGGGCTGAACTGGCCCAGCTTATCGAGGAGTACCGGCAAGGGCATAAACCGATTTCGGCGGTGCTTACTATGCTCCGTCATTACTTGCCGAGAAGCCCACACCACTTTATCCACAGCCAGGTCTTGCTCGCTGCCGAGCCGGCTGAATTAGGTTTATGTGAATTTCGATAATGAGCGTCATGTCCGACCCAGAAGTTGTTGAAAAAAACTATTTTCCGATTCGTGAGATAGCTCGGAGGACCGGGGTGCATCCCGTGACCTTACGGGCCTGGGAGCGCCGCTATGGTTTACTAAAACCCATGCGCACCAGCAAAGGGCATCGACTTTATAGTGAAGAGGAAGTCGAGCAGATTGAAAAGGTCCTGCAATGCCTCGCCAGGGGCGTTTCCATTGGTCAAGTGCGAGACCTGTTGGCGCGAGAGCAGGACAATTTAGGGGTGCCAGCGACTGCAGGCGATGGAAAAAACAATTGGCAGGCGATGCTGGATGAAACCTCCAGTCTTCTCAGAGACTTTGCAGAACCCCAGCTGCGCCGCCGTCTCGATCAGTGGTTTTCCTCATTCCCTGCAGCTTTGCTGTTGGAGCACTGGCTGAAACCTTTGCATGTGCGGCTTGAGCGATTTCGCCTACCTGAAGCCCATGGGGCGCAGACATTTTTCTGGCCTCTGTTAAATGAACAGCTACTTCTGACTAATGGTATGGCCAGGAAAAACCTGGACAAAGACAAGTCCCAGGCGAAGCCCCGTATTCTTTTACTGGAAATTGGCTTTCAGGGCCAACAGGCATTTATACAGATGTTTATTGCGGTGCTCCTTGCCGCAGGAATAGAGGCCGTTACCCTGGCTTATCCTGCGGGATTATTGGAGCTGGGAAGTACAGTCAAAAAACTGGGTGCTCAGGGAGTGCTTTGCTATAGCCACAAGGCTATGCCGAAAAATATTCTTGAACGTGAGCTACCAAGTGCTGTTCAGGGGATGACTGATCCTCTGTGGCTTGCGGGTGATTTTATTGAGGTGCAGCGTTTGGCTTTGACTGAACTGAACCGACTCCCTTTAACAAAAGTACTTGCCGGAAATACAGAGAGCGCAGTTACACAATTGCGGGAGTCTTTAAAGCTATGAGTCGCCCAGTGACTTTGCCACGTGGCCTGGTATGGCTACGCAGTGACTTACGCCTCAATGATAATTCAGCACTTTACCAAGCCAGTATGCAATGTCAGGAGGTGGCTGCTGTATTTATTGCCTGTCCGGGTACCTGGCAGAGCCATGACGAAGGCAATCCATTGGTGACTTTTCGTATCGCCTGTTTGCGTGAATTACAAGATGGATTAGAGGAGCGAAATATACCGCTGTACTTCATTGAAGTTCCTACTTTTGTTCAGGTTCCAGGGGTTCTTCAGCAAATAGTTGAGCGCCTGAATATCAATGCTCTCTATGCGAATGCTGAATATCCACTCAATGAGCTGCGCCGTGATAATGCAGTAAAAGATTTACTGACAAATGAGGGGGTTCAGGTTCAATTCTATAGTGACCGCACCCTGCTTCCACCGGGAGCAGTAAGAACCGGCGGAGGGGAACCCTACAAGGTGTTTACCCCCTTCAAGCGTGCACTGATTCAATTGTGTGCCGATAGTGAAGTAAAAACCTTGCCTAAGCCTCGGAAAATTTCTACTCGGGAAAATGGAGCACATTGGCCAAAGTGGCTTTCTTTATCTGAAGGGCAGAAATTAAGCCAAAAGATTCCAACGCAACTGTCGACATACTCGATAGATAAGATCGACGATGCAGGCCTGATTAAAGGGTGGCAAGCAGGAGAAAAGGCGGCACTGAAACGGCTCAAGAAGTTCGGTGGAAAAATATCTGCTTATCAGGTAGAGAGAGACTTTCCAGCACTCGATAGTACCTCCTGCTTATCCCCCTACCTAAATAGTGGTGCTGTTTCGATTCGCCAATGTATAGCTATGGCGTTGGATATGAATGAGGGACGTTGGCTGGGTGGAGATGATGGGGCGGCCTGTTGGATTAGCGAATTAATCTGGCGGGAGTTTTATACCCATTTGTTGGTGGACTTTCCCCGTCTGAGTAAAGGGAGGCCATTCAAGCAGGAAACTGACCAAATTCCCTGGTCCTACAATAAGGGTCAGTTTGAGCGTTGGACTTTGGGGGAGACTGGGGTTCCGATAGTTGATGCAGCGATGCGACAGTTAAATGAGACTGCCTGGATGCATAATCGATTGCGTATGATAGTAGCTTCATTTCTCAGTAAAAATATGCTGATAGATTGGCGCTGGGGTGAGCGCTACTTTATGCAGCGCTTAATTGATGCAGACTTTGCTTCCAACAATGGGGGCTGGCAGTGGACTGCCTCCACGGGTACTGATGCTGCACCCTATTTTCGTGTATTTAATCCTTATAGTCAGTCGCAACGTTTTGATCCCAATGGAGATTTTATCCGCAAATTTATACCTGAGCTAAAGGAGCTGAGCGACAAAGCCATACACGATCCACCGCCGACTCAAGGCTATCCTCAAGTGATTTGCGATGTGGGGGCTGGACGGAAGCGAGCGATTGAAGTTTTTGCCAATTTGAAGTGAATTTGAGTGCGACAATGCGATTTAGAACGCTTCATCCTCAGTATGAGCCACGATAGATAGCTCGCCATTTAAATCGAGTTCCACAAAGAAAACGATAGGTCTACAGCAAACTTGGCAGTCCTCAGTGTACTGTTGAGGCAAAACTGATGAATCAACCAGTATTTTTATGATTTCACCACAATAAGGGCAGTAAATACTTCTCTCAACTATTACCTCTGGCACAGGATAACTCCGTCTGGTGATTGTCAGATTTCCTTCTTTAGTCCATGCGAGTTAATAGCATAACTATACTTCAACCTTTAGTCAGTCCCCTCTAATTGCAGAGTTACTCAGAAACTCCTTAAAATAGGAAGAGGTAGCCATGAAAATTGCTATGGCGCTGTTGGTTGTCGTATTTATTGTCTTTTCATCTGAGATGTATGCAAGCTCGCGTAGTGAAGTTTCTGATCTTATTAAAAATTTCTACAGCACATTTAATAGTTCATCTCCGCCGAGTAGTTTGAAGAAGTACTTTGCTCAATCCCCTTTGTTTTTTATCGGTGAGCAGCCGGGGTTGTCTAATCATCCCGATTTAATCCCCGTAATTATCGGCCAGCTGCGTAAAACTATGGATCTAGAGACATATCCATTTTCTGGATTATATATAGAGAAAATTTATGTTTCAGAAGATGGCTCAGCAACATCGCTTGTTGTTTTTCAGCGATCCAAATCAAAAGAAAGGAGTAGGAAAGCTGCCTGCAATATCTTGTCAATAGCAAAACTAGAAGGTGGCTGGAGGATTATGGGGTGGACACTGATTTCGACTTCGGATGAGCGGGTCTGTACTTGGGCCTAAGTAAGTCTGTGTAAGGTTATGAATTCCAAAATGTGTTAACAAGGGTGAGTATAAAAAGTAGAGGCTTGTGACTAGTATCGATAACACTGATGAGGGGGGTTGTTGGGATGTCCCCCTTTTTTCGATTATAGTGGCGCAATTATAAGTATAGATAGAAGGAATGCCGAGTTTAGCTAGGCATAAGTCGTCATTATGGGGTACTTTCTTGAGTTTGGATTTTTGGGGCTTTTCGTATCAGCATTCCTGGCAGCGACCATTCTGCCGCTAAGCTCAGAAATTGTAATGACTGGTCTATTGCTCCAGGGGCTCTCCCCTTGGGCCCTGATAATAGTCGCCACTACTGGGAATGTAGCGGGCTCTCTTCTCAATTATGCATTAGGCTACTGGGCCAGCTTGGGCATGATCAAGAAATGGTTGAGAATGTCTGAAGAGGAATTTGTAAAGGCTGAACAGAGATTTAAAAAATATGGGGTATTCTCCCTGTTTTTTTCCTGGGTGCCTATTATTGGTGATCCCCTTACTGTAATGGCTGGTATTCTAAGAATTCGCTTGGTTTGGTTTTTGTTGTTGGTTGCCATGGGTAAATGTCTACGCTATCTGGTGATTTGCTATATGGTATTGCAAGCATCTTGATATGGATATTAAGTTAATAAAAGATCTTGGTTTGGTATTTTGAGAGGATTTGAAGTTTGATTTAGGCGGTCATCTTTTTAAGCTTGAAAAAATTCTTTGGGATCTGGTTTGGGTAAGCTTCATGTTTTCATGTGGTGTTTCTATCGTTATGTAATGTAATTACCACAACATCCCTTAAAGCCTCCCCGGGAAAAAGAGGAGTGATGGGGCTTACGTAGTGTTTGAGCGACCTGTCGTTCAAAACCAAAGCTTTTCCAGGGGTCAGTGTGCCATGAAATATAATTTCATTTTCATCCAAGTTGCTGATGAATGATTCCCCTCCATTGACATTATTTCTATTAATACAATTAATCGCTACATAGTCAAACCCATCTTGGTGAAAACCCTCAGGGGTGGGGTAAGCGTTGAATTCATCTGTAGCACGAACTCTTATCTGGTGGCACCCGACCTGATATTTTTTTGCCGGTATATATTGTTGGGAAATTAAGGATCCTCTGATCAACGAAGCATTTTTCCAGAATTAAGCTGAGCTGCTTGAAAAATTCACTTTATTACGCACAAACGCGTAATTTTCGCGTAATAGTCCCCTAATTTTTCATCTGAAACCCTCAATAGGTGGGTTTCAGGCGAACCACCCCTAGGCAGCCAAGTATTTTCTCCCTATTAATAAGTTGGTAAAGCCTGCCAGTAAGCACAGCCTCTCAGTATTTTTTACCAGTCCCCGATAGCGGACCTTGTCATAACCAAATACCCGTTTGATGTAGCGGAAGGGGTGCTCGACCTTCGCTCTTATCTGCGCCTTGATCTTTTCCGCTTTACGGAGTGCATCACGCCCTGGAAGAGTTTTTAGCTTGCTCGGCTTCATTGCTATATACCAATCCGCCTCCCGCTCTTTCAACTCTTCACGTTTCTCCGCACCAATGTACCCAGAGTCTCCCCAGATTCTTTTCTCCTCCCCGTGGAGAACTCGCTCTGTGGTTGTGACATCATGCGAATTCGCTGCTGTTGTATCTATGCTATGTATTACTCCGAGCACATCATCAACCCCGATATGCATTTTCATCCCAAAATGCCACTGATTGCCTTTCTTTGTTTGATGCATTTCCGGGTCACGTTCTTTCTTTTCATTCTTAGTTGAAGTTGGCGCAGAGATAATAGTGGCATCTACAATCGTGCCTTCACGCAGTACCATCCCATTCTCAGCAAGGTGTTTGTTGATTTCATCAAAAAGAGCTGCACCTAGCTGATTGAGCTCCAGTAAGTGGCGAAAGTTAAGAATCGTTGTTTCATCGGGAATTGGGCTACTCAAAGTCAATCCAGCAAAACTACGCATGGATTCAATTTCATACAGTGCATCTTCCATAGCGGGATCACTGAGATTGTAAAATAGCTGCATGCAATGAATACGAAGCATGACACTCAATGGATATGGCTGTCGGCCACGTTTACCTTGTGGGTAACAAGGAGTGATCTGAGCTTCTAGTCGCTGCCATGGGACGAGGGTTTCCATTTGAGAAAGAAACTTCTCTCGGCGAGTTATACGACGCTTTAGCTTATATTCTGCTTCGGCAAAGGTGACTTGGTGCATGATTCATCGTAGTCTTGATGGGTAGGTGAATATTACCAAATTGACTCAGAATTATTCAGAGGTTCCTTAAGTGTCTTACAATATTTTGTGAGAATATTCTAGCGATTGCTCCTAATGAGGGGTAGTGACGCTCTATATCCCCAAGGTACGTGTTAATTGTTTTACTCTGTATGAAGATGGTATTGTTGCTCCACTCAATTGAATTGCCACTATAGAGTCCTGAACTATATGTTCGGTAGCGATATGGATTTTGGGATTTTAGATATTCATCTGGAGGGAGGTGGGCAAAGCTGTCCGCAAGTTCTTCAGGAATGTACTTTAGGATTTGAGTAAATTGAAACATCCAATTCGCCCTGCTACACGAATAAGATAAGGGAATGATATTAGGTTAATGTGAGTGAAAGATTTTTACAATTATTAAGGGCTGTTTTTTTATTTATGGGATGTTGAATTGATCTGGGAAGGGTGGCTAATAACTAGGACCCCTTCCTGAAGTAGTAGTCTGAAAAGTTATTGAAAGGGGTTAAGGTATTTTAAAGGCTATCGAAATCCTGCAGTTTTTGTTGAATTTCTTTTAAGTGTTCCGGATGTGCAGTAGAAATTTTGGCCGCTTGTAAGGCGAGCCTATAGGCTGTTGGAAATGCTTTCTCCCGAGATGTCTCGATATCTGGTTTTACACCAGTCCCCTCCCAGTTAGTTTTGGTAATCGGATTAACTGCCTTAGCGATAGGGATTGCTATTTTAAAGCCATTCCCAAGGGGGAAGTACTGCCAGGGATTTGCCCCACCTTTGGTAGCCTCTCCAATAATGGTTGCACGGTCCAGGTGCTTTAAATAGTACGCAAAGGCCTCTGCTGCTGAGAAGGTATCGCTACTGGTTAATATATATACCGGGGTGTCTGCTACCTTTTTACCCTGAACCTTTTCCTGACTCCATATCTCTGTAACATTGCCCGCGGGCTTCCAGTGGATGCTATTGAGGTGGGTGGGTTTATCAAAAAGATAACCGCTGATAAGGCCGCCCATAAAGCCATTACCACCACCATTCTTTCTCAGGTCAAAAATAATAGCGCTAGTATCTTGGATTAATGCCATAGCTGCAGCCACTCGACCTTGGGACTCCTCGTTAACATGGTCAAACCCCAGAAAGCAATTTAGCCGATGTTACCCTCTAAAACTTCGACTCGGGTAAATCCAGAATTTTTTCTGCTGAGCTTACTAAACCAATCCTCGTGTTTCGGCTGCTATTGGGGAGATTCTGGATCATCCCAGCTTACGCCAAAGTGTTTATCATGCTTTGTTAAAGCAGATTTAATAATTCCAGCCACTGACTCTGTATTAGTGGCTTGCCTGAATGCCTCTGACTCTGCAACTTTATTTAATGAAGAGTGAATCGCTTCCAGGTTTTCTTGCAGGACATAGTTGGAGGCAATCTTTTTCTCGATAGAATTAATAAGCTCCAACTTCCTTTCCTGAGAAATTTCAGTGCCGATTGCCGTAAGTGAACAGGAGAGCAAAAGTTAGGTTAGTAATTGTTTCTTCTTATCCATGATTTATATTTACTTATTGGTTTTCAGATGTTAACGATAATACGCAATCAAGCCGTAATAGATAGTTTCGGAAGATCAAAGCTGGTTAACACTAAGTATATCCAGAGGCGCTAAGGGGCCAGTTTCGCACCTATACCGGGATTGGAGTTTGCCCTCCATCTTTGAAGATTAAAGTTAATCTAAATACAGCGAAAACTTGAGGGAGATTGCTGCGAGTCAGGTGAAAGGGGCATGGGGAGCGGACGGGACGTCAAAAAAGAATATCGTAATGAAGCTTTGTACATAGCCCTGGGGTTTTCCTGGCTCCGTTTAATAGTGTTCAATTGCAGTGGGATGGGGTGATACCTTGCTTAAGTTATACTCATTACTCGCTCTCTCTGGGGCGCCAGGATCGTCCTGAATAACTGAGACTAAAAATCTATTTTTAGTCGCGATCCACCTGAACACACTGGCCCCCGCATTATCTGCGGGAATACCTGAGAAAAGCTCCCTCTAATGCGAAATTGACGGTCATATAGCGGCACCGATTACCCAGATGGTTGTTACCTTAGCCCCTATAAATGGCTGCTAAATAGTGAAAAACGTGACAAATTTTACCCCCAGGTTCAGCTTGCAAAGTGAGGCTTTGAATGGTGAGGACGCCAATGTTTGGGCTGTGAGTGACCGAGCTCACGATCTCGCCAATAAAGGGGAGGATGTCATCTTTCTCTGTGTAGGTGATCCCAACTTTGACACCCCCGAGCCGATCCTCGACTTTGCCCGCGCTCGCCTGGGAGTGGGGCGCACCCACTATTCCCCTGCGGCCGGGGAGCCAATGTTGCGCAGGGCTATCGCGGATATCGAGAGCAAGGTCTCCCCCCACCCCTGTAATCCGGATGATGTTGTTGTTTTCCCCGGTGGAACCAACGCGATCTACGCAGTACTTGCCTGCCTGCTAAACCCCGGTGAGGAGATAGTAATTCCCGAGCCGATGTATATCGGCTATGTCCCCATTTGTGATGCCTTGCGCCTCTCCGTAAAACGGGTCACCTGCCCGGCGGAGACCAATTTTGCTTTTGATGTCGACGCTATCAAGGCCTCCATCAGTGAGCAGACCAAGGTCGTTATGATCAATACGCCGGTAAACCCGACTGGCGCGATGGCTACCCCTGAACAATTGCGCGAGTTGGCGGCATACTGCCGCGAGCGCAATATTTGGCTGGTGTGTGATGAAGTTTATTCAATGATCACCTTTGCCCGCCGCCACACCTCTCTGCGTACGGCAGCGGAGTCGCTGGATAATATTGTTGTGGTTGATGGCTTGTCCAAATCCCACGCCATGAGTGGCTGGCGCCTGGGGTGGGCAGTGGCTCGTGGTCCCCTGGTAGATCGTTTGATTGCTTTTGCAGGGGCGACAATTTTTGGCTGCCCTCAGTTCATCCAGGAGGCTGCAGCCTTTGCCCTGGAGTTTGATAGCTACTTCGTGAAGCAGATGCGGGATGCCTATCAGCAGCGTCGAGACCTGATTGTTGAGAGGATTGGCCAGATACCTGGCTTGAGTTGCTACAGCCCTGAGGCTGGGATGTTTGTTATGGTGGATGTCTCCAAGGTATCCAGCTCCGGACAAACCTTCGCTGAAGCCCTTTTGGATGCTGAGCGGGTCTCGGTACTGCCTGGCGCGCCCTTTGGTAGCAGTTCAGTGAATAATGTTCGCCTCACCCTGGCGGCTGATGAGGCCGAGTTGTCGCGGGCCTTGGATCGCATTGAACAGTTCGTCACCAGTGGTAACCGCCAGGCCGGTTAGGCCTTTGCCGGGAGGCTGGTTGTCGCCAAATTCGCTTTTGAAGTGATGACAAGTTTCCCATGCCGGTGGCTGTAATGTTTATGCCACCGGCGAATACCGCTATCCTTGCCCCCTTTCAGATTCAAAAGAAAATAGCTCCGTGAAAATTGACCGGCATAATTTGCGTATTTTGCAGGCCCTGCAATCAAACGCACGTACAAGTAACCTGAATTTGAGTGAAAAAATTGGATTATCGGAAAGTGCCTGCCTGGCCCGGGTTAAACGCCTGACCAGTGAGCGCTATATCCGCGAGTTCTTTGCCGAGATAAACCTGGATAAAGTTCGGCATGCAGAGTTTTATGTAAACGTTGCGCTTAAGCGGCAGGATGCCCGTACCAGTGAGAACTTTCGCCGCATTATTAGCGATATTCCACAGATTGTTTCCTGTGTGAAGATGTCTGGTGAGTTCGACTATATGCTGCATTTCGTCTGCCCGGACGCAGCAGATTTTAATCGAGTCTCAGAGCAGTTGTTGGCCAATGAAGAGGCGGCGATTTCCCGTATGACTTCTCATTTGGTGATTGAGAAAACCAAGCCTTTTACCGGCTACCCACTGGAACTCTTGTTTCAGGACTGAGCCTTAAATTAACCGGTGCCCGTGATTTGCAGGGCGCCGGTTAATGTTCTCTGTTATGGGAAAACAATAAGCAGGCTGCGCTCAATCACCCAGTAGCAGGCAATGCCCCCCAGCGTATACGCGATCACTGTAGCGACTGGTATTCCGATACCTCCACCCTCCCCGAAAGAGTATTGTTCGCGGTTCCGAATGGCATACCCTAGCCAGAGTTTAAGGAGCTTTTGATACAAGTTGATTGCTGTAAGAACAGCAGTGATAAATACTAATTGCCCCACTTCCACACCGAGATTAAAAGTCAGTAATGCCTGGGGAATAGCCCCCTGGGGAAGCCCAATTTCCCCCAGTACACCGGCAAAACCCAAACCGTGTAAAAGTCCAAAAGCAAAGGCAATTGCCCATGGGTAGCGACTGGTCAAACTGAAAACACCATGCCTCTGGCGCACTGTCTCCCTGGCTGCCAGTAAAATACTGAGGGCGATAATCGCCTCCACTGGCGCCGATGGCAGATGGATATAGCCCAGTACGGCAGCAGCCAAGGTAATACTGTGGGCGATAGTGAAAGCAGTGATAGTGCCGATCAGCTGGCGAAGGCTTTGTTTGAGTAAGATCAGGGCCAAAACGAACAGCAAGTGATCGACACCGAGAAGAATGTGTTCAACGCCCAGCACAAAGTAAGTTTGGGCGACTTGGAACTCGCTGGCGGGTTGGTCAAGGGTCCATTCTGGCTGGTCTGGTGTCAGTCGGATAACTTGCTCACGCCCATCTAACCAGGAGATCCGCACTAGCGCATCGGTCATAGTGCTCTGTAGGCCATCGATATGAATCGACAGCTGTTGTAGCTCCCTGGGGTGATGGATGGTCCAGTGCTCTGTGTAGTAGCCCTTACTTATTTGCGCTCTGGGTTGGCTTAGGGGAGAGGCAGCTTGGTTCAAATGGACATTCAGAGCGAGGCGAAGATCGCCTTGTGCGGGCAATCGCCAAAGTACTTTAAATAATTGTGCATCAACTTGAGTGATGCCCAGGTAAGCCGGGCGCAGTTCGTGGGCAGATAGTATTGGAGTAGAGCTGAGGAGCAGAATGAACAGGAGTGGCCGTATGTGCATCACTTGACGGCAACCTCGGCTGAGAAGTTATCCGGCTTGTGGACAGTGACCTCGTAGTTTTTACGGTACTGGAGATACTGCTCCTGCAGAATCTTCTTTTGCGCCTGGAATTGCCAATCATTTAGCACGCGGCTGCGTATTTCAGCCAATGCCGGTAGCTGGGTGGACTTGATTTCCTCAAGGAGGACCAGGTGATCACCTAAGGTCGAGCGGACTGGACCACTCCACTTGCCAACAGGCAACTTGGATAATTGAGCGGAAAATCCCAGCCCAAATTGCCTGTCTATTCGTGGCTCTGAAGTGTCGATAAAAGCAGCTGGCAGTAGGGTTGAGTCTCCAATCATTGGCGAAGCCTGACCGCTGTTTAGCTGCATGAGTAAGTCGTTAAAATCACGTGAATCTGATGAGGCCAGATCCACTGAGAAAAATCGTTGTTGGAAAGATAGGGTGGGGGGATTCTGGTATTTATCAGCCTGACCTTGAAGGAATTTCTCCAATACTCGATCGCCAGGGTCTTGAGTGCCAGCGAAATTACGCGCCGTAAGTTCCATTTTCATTCGTAGGCGGCGGCGGATTACCGTATCGTTCTCGGCTAATCCCAGGGCAAGCGCTTCCCTGTAAAGTATTTCCTCTCTTAGGTAATTCTCAATAAGTTGCTCCAGCTCGCTATCGGTGGGGTACCTGTGCCACTTGCGCTCAAACACCGAACGTAGATGTTCGACGCGCCCCTCGCTGATAACAATCTCTTGTGCAGGCGGTTCCAGGATTTCTCCCAATCCCAATAGGATTAGGGCGATCGCAATAAAATACAGCAGGGGCTCTTTCGCCAATGACTTGAGGAAGGTGGTGGTATTCAAAAGCGCGGCCCTTATTTTGGAGTGGGTCGGAGTTGCGCTGTGGATTCTAATTATGGAAAGACATTCTCAGTTTGCCAGTAAGAAAATATTGATAAATCCATCGCTTTGTACCAAATTGGTGAATTGTTCCGGCGTATGGCGGGGTGTGGCTCATATATACTGTGACAGTACTCCAAAGCGGTGTTCCCCTTGTATAGGGGTGAGCAACAGAAATTAGAGGGGAGAATCGATTGAAATATTTGGGAAGAGTCTATTTGACACTCAATCTATTGGTTTTTGCTTCTATCGGCCTCTGGGCCCTGTTTAAACCGCAGAGCCTTGCGAATGAAGTGGATTTTTCATTTGATACCCCCGAAGCCATGCCCGAGTTTATGGCCACTTATGGCGGGTTTATGTTGGCTATCGCGGTGATTCTACTGGTGGCTTTGGCTATGCGCCCGCACCGCAGGGTTGCTTACGCTGCGATGTCTATCGCCTATATCGGCTTCGCTCTTGGGCGCCTCTACGGAATGTTATTTATCAGTGGTTTTGACCAGCGCAATTTAGTGCTTTTTGCTATCGAAGTCGTCTTTGTGATCTGGGGACTTTACTGTTACCGAGAATCCCGCTGGTTGCCTTTACAGCATGGCCATTAACACGGTTGTTACGGCTAGTAGAAAGGAGCCGGGGGAACCCCGGCACCCATTTAAGTAATTTGAGTGGGTTAAGCGTGAGCTTTTACGCCTTCCGCTGCGCTGTTGTCTATTTCCACCTCTTTTTCTCCCCCGTGTAATTGCCCATCCACCGCTTGCCGGAAGACCTGCTTGTAGTCCTTAAATTCTGTGCCCATCCAGCGATCCCACCAAGTGAAGTAAAAGCCGTAGTTGCCCTGGAAGCGCTGGTGGTGCAAGTCGTGGTGAGTCGTGGTGGTGAGCCTGTCCATAGGGCCGTCGACCCAGCTGCGGGGGTGGAACTCGCGGCCAGTGTGCAGCATGGCGTTGCGGAAGATACTGATAAATAAAAAGGTGAACCAAATAGTTGGATTAAGCGGCAGTATCAGGGCAATCAGGGGAGAGAAAGCGCCCATCAGGACCGCTTCACCTACGGAAAAACTGTATGCCGTCCAGGGCGTGGGTGTTCTGGACTGATGGTGTAGGCGGTGGAAGTGTTTAAACACCTTGGGATGGTGCATACCTCGGTGGGTCCAGTAAAAATAAGCGTCGTGGATCAAAATCACTACTGGCAGGCTGGCAATACTCCACCAGAGTGGATAATCGCTCCACTGCCAGTAAAATTTGGTCAGTCCCAGATCGTGCATCATGGTGGTAATAACCCCTACCAGGGTAAAGATACACACCGTTAATAGTGAATAACTCACCTCCCGCCGAATGTCTTTCCACTCGGCACGACGCTTTTGGATACGGCGCCGGTTCATCCAGGAGCGAAATAGCCAGCCGGCCAAAATACTCATTACTGAAGCGGCCAGCACATAGCGAAATAAACTCAACTGGAAATGTTTGGCTCCGTCCTGGGATATGTCGACTAAAAAATCCATATTCTCACCATCATTATTCTTCTATTGAAGGGAGACTCACCGGTGTTAAATCGGGTCTCGGTGAGCCGGGCACGCAGCGGGAAAATCGCTTTCACCGCGCTCCCAGTCTGGGAGCCTTTTACTTTGCGGGCTTACGGAATATGAAAAAATGCTGACGGATTCTTTCAGGAGAGGATATTCAGGCGGGCAGCTTTTCCCGGCGGTACTCAGTGGGAGTTTGGCTGTGACGGCGCTTGAAAGCAGCGTTAAATGGGCTCAAGGAGCGATAGCCGATGTCCAGGGCAATGGTGAGCACTGGCAAATGGGCCTGCTCCGGATCTGCCAACCGGTTGCTGGCCTCATCAATACGAAACTGATTTAGGTATTCGTTAAAATTGCGATAACCCAGGTGGCGATTAATCAGCACACGCAGCACATGTTCGCGAATATCCAACTGCTCCGCGAGCTCCCTGATGGTGAGTCCGGTGTGGCGATAACCACCGTTGTGCATATGTTCCTGTAATTTTTGCAGCTGGGTTTGCTGTTGTTCATCCAATTCAGGTGGCGGAGCTAAAGGCTGTTCTTCCTCCTCTGGCTCGCTGCTCTTCGGGCGCGGCAGGGATTCTCCCAGAGCGCTGGGGGAAAGGGCCAGCAACCATAGGCAGGCAACCAGTGACAACAGGCTGGCAAATAGTGCGTGCAGTGTCGGTACACCGTTGGGAAGCGGGCGGTAAGCAAAGATAGATTCTGCGCCAATTACCACCAGCATATAGGCGCCGACGGCGATAAGTAGGGTTGTGCGCAGGCGTCGGCGCTCTGCGACCAAGTCCAGGTGAAATTGCCGCTGTAGTGTCAGTAGGCCGAGGCTGATTAAACCGAGTTTGAGTAGTTGCGAAAGGGTAAATAGTGGGGATTGCTGATCTGACGTCAATGGCAAGGGTGCGTGGTAGGCGACTATACCGATGACCAGGGTAATACCAATCGGGATCCAGCCCCACAGGGGAAAAGGTTCTTCCTCGCGGCATAACAGGTGAGTAAACAGCCAAAAAATTGCGGGAATCAGAGTAATTGGCAGGTTAAGCAAGAGCGCAGTAGGTCCACTCAATTGTGGCAGGATGGGCCAGAGTAAATAGCAGATCACGGCTATCAGCAGGGCCAGCAAACAGCGCCCGGCAACAAGCCGGTAATGGTGTATAGCAACCTTGGTTGCTGCCAATAAAAGAAGAGCGCATGCGCCGCCGGAGAAAAATAAGTAGCCGGCGGTCATCGTTTATCTCCAGCGCTCGGCCCAGGCATCCAGGACCTTGCTGCTATAAGTATGGCGGCCGTAGCTACCATTGTAATAGGCGAGGGCGTTGGCTAGATTGCCTTTGGCTTTTTTGATGTAGTGTTTAAGAATGGTACATCCGTACCTTAGATTGGTGTCCATATCGATCAGGTTATCGTCGGGTCGACCGATTTCATTTTTCCAGAATGGCATTACCTGCATCATACCCAGAGCGCCAACGCGGGATATCGCATAGGGGTCAAAAGCACTCTCAATCTGGATAACCGCCAATACGATTTCCGGGCGCAGCCCGGCCCGAGTTGCCTCCCGGTGGACGGCTTTCAGTACGTGCATCCGCCGCTTGGGATCTTTGATATAGCGGGACAGAGGCTGGGATTTAGACATTAGCCACACTTCCGCATCGAAGCGGTCCACAAAGCTGTCGGCCTGGGTAACTGCGTCCTGCAGGGCGAGGCGCAACTCCGGGTCGATCTCGGCTCTACTGCTTTGAGCTTGGGCGGCACAGCAGGTAAGGCAGAGCAACAAGAGGGCGGTGGCTTTTTTTATCATGGGGTGATTCTACGAAAAGCCCGGCAAAATGGGCAGCGTGATTTTGTGACGCCGCCGATAAAAAGCACTTTTGCCGTAAGAGGTCCCGGCCTGCCTGGGGGCAGACCGGGCGGCTCGACAATTATTGATTAAATTTTTCCAATAACACTTCTTCGAGCTGGGATACGGCAAACTCCTGACTTTCTGCATCTCCGCGACCTTTATATTCCACCACACCTTTTTCCAGGCCGCGATCGCCGATAACAATGCGGTGGGGAATGCCGATCAGCTCCACATCGGCGAGCATAGCGCCCAGTCGCGCTTTGGCTTCGTCCATCAGCAATACATCAATACCCTTGCTGCGCAGGGACTCATACAGGTGCTCGCACTTCTCCCTTACCACATCGCTCTTGTGCATATTGATTGGCACAATCGCCAGCTGGAAAGGTGCAATCGCAGTGGGCCAGATAATCCCTGAGTCGTCGTGGTTCTGCTCGATCGCCGCAGCGACGATTCGGGAAACGCCGATGCCATAGCAGCCCATGGACATAACCTGCTCTTTACCGTTTTCATCCAGTACCGTGGCATTCATAGCGCGGCTGTACTTGTCGCCTAACTGGAAAATGTGGCCGACCTCGATACCCCGTTTGATTTCCAGGGTGCCCTGCCCATCGGGGCTGGCGTCGCCTGCCACTACATTGCGCAGGTCTTCGACGCGGCCCAACTCCACATCGCGACCCCAGTTCACACCGGTTAAGTGGTAGTCATCGCGATTGGCGCCGCAGATAAAGTCTGCCAGGTGCGCCGCAGAGCGATCCACAACAGTCTCGATCTTTATGCCCACCGGGCCCAGGGAGCCAATGTTGCAACTGAGTTCTTCGGCGATGCGCTCTTCCGAGGCGAACTGAATAGGGCTGGCGATTCCAGCCAGCTTCTCTGCTTTTAATTCGTTCAGCTCGTGATCGCCACGCAGTACCAGGGCAATTAATGGAGCGGTTTCACCCTCTTCGCACTCGCCCAGAACAATCAGGGTTTTTACTGAGTGGGCGGGATTACTTTTCAAAAACTCGCTGACATCGGCGATGGTTTTTTGGTTCGGCGTATGAACTTCCTGCATTTCCTGTGACGGAGCAGGGCGCTCGCCAGCTGGGGCAACCGCTTCTGCCAATTCGACATTGGCGGCGTAGCGGGATTCTGTGGAGAAGGCGATATCGTCTTCGCCGCTCTGCGCCAGCACGTGGAATTCGTGAGAGCTGGAGCCACCGATTGAACCGGTGTCTGCCAGTACCGGGCGGTAGTCCAGGCCAATGCGCTCAAAAATCTGGCAGTAGGCGCCGTGCATAATATCGTAGGTTTCCTGCAGGGAGTCCTCGTTCACGTGGAAGGAGTAAGCATCCTTCATGGTGAATTCGCGCGCGCGCATTACGCCAAAGCGCGGACGGATTTCATCGCGGAATTTAGTCTGCACCTGGTAGAAATTGGCGGGCAACTGCTTATAGCTATTGATTTCACCGCGGATCAGGTCGGTGATGACTTCCTCGTGGGTCGGGCCCAGGCAGAAGTCATTGTTGTGGCGATCCTTGATGCGCAGGAGTTCGGGGCCGTACTGCTGCCAGCGGCCGGACTCTTCCCAAAGCTCTGCCGGCTGCACGACCGGCATCAGTACTTCCAGGGAGCCAGCGCGGTCCATCTCTTCGCGAACAATGCGCTCGACTTTGCGCAACACCCGCAACCCGGTGGGCAGCCAGGTGTAGAGACCTGAAGACAGACGGCGGATCATGCCGGCACGCAGCATCAGCTGATGGCTGATCACCGCTGCGTCGTTGGGAGTTTCTTTTTGGGTTGCGATGAGATAACGAGATGCGCGCATAGGAATTATATGGATTCTATTACGGGTAAGCTGGCTATTTTACGCTATTCGCTGGGCAATAAATATTGCCTGGGGGCAGTATTGCCTCAATGCGGATTGCCTTTTGCTATACCGGGGTATCTATTTAGCAGGTGCCTGGGCACTGGCTTGGAATGGGAGTGAATAAAAAACCCCGCATAAGCGGGGTTTTTAAGCTGAGGCTTTACAGAGTGTATTAGTTCTCTGCCATTTCCTTCAGCTTCTTCAGTGGGCGAACTTTAACCTGGATGCTGGCAGGCTTCGCCTTGAAGGTAGTCTCTTCACCGGTGAACGGGTTGATACCCTTGCGAGCTTTCTTAGCCGGCTTTTTCACGGTGGTGATTTTCATTAGGCCGGGCAGGGTGAATTCGCCAACTGCGCGCTTCTTGATGTGGCCTTCGATGATATCGTTCAGCTCGTCCAGAACAGATTGAACCTGCTTGCGGGACAGCTCAGTGCTTTCTGCAATCTGATTAAGTACTTGAGTCTTAGTGTACTTTTCCTTGATTGCTTTTACTTTCTTGGCCGGTGCAGCTTTGGCCGCAGCTTTCTTTGCCGGGGCCTTTTTAGTAGCAGCTTTCTTGGAGACAGCCATGGCTTACTTCCTTCTTTGTTGTTCGGTATATATCCGGTAAAAGTGTGTTTTTTCTCCCGCTGCGCTGCATCCGTTACGGGTGTCTCAGCGGGTGATGGGGGAAGTATATATAGTTTTTGTTCGGCCGCACGAAGAAATACTAGAAAAATAGTGCTTTTTTTACATTTTTTAGCCTCACGTCGCCTTTATGGGACGCTTTACCCAGGGAAAAGACCCGTGCAGCTTCTTACCTCTGTAGGCCTCATGTATACTCTCTCCCCTTTTTTTAAGCACCAGGTACTGTGTAATGCCGATATATGAATACCAGTGCAATGCCTGCGGCCATGAAATGGAAGCTTTGCAGCGGATGAGCGATGACCCGCTCAAAGACTGCCCAGCTTGCGAGAAGGCCGAGCTGCGCAAGAAAATCTCAGCGGCTGGATTTCGCCTGAAGGGCGCCGGTTGGTATGAGACTGATTTTAAAACTGGTAGCAAGAAAAACCTCGCTGGCGGTGACTCTGCCAACAGTGGTAAGGCCAAAAGCGACAAGTCTGGCACAGCGGCGGCAAAGACGGCCTAGGCGAGCTGTGCGGGGCTGTCCGTGCGGTGTACCCTCTAACTAATCTTTTCACCTATCGATAACGGGAATTTTCATCCATGCGCAGCGATTACTGTGGCGTCCTTCGTTCTGCGGACATTGACCGCGTAGTAACCCTCTGTGGCTGGGTCGACCGCCGCCGCGATCACGGCGGAGTGATTTTTATCGACCTGCGCGACCGCGAGGGAATTGTACAGGTGGTGTTCGACCCCGATGCGGCCGAACACTTCGAGATGGCCGATCGCGTGCGCAGCGAATATGTGCTTAAAGTGACAGGTCGTGTGCGCGCCCGTGCCCCAGAGGCCGTGAATCCCAATATGGTGACCGGTGAAGTTGAGGTTTACGGTACAGAGCTGGAGATCCTCAATACTGCTGAGACAGTGCCTTTCCAGCTGGATGAGCACACCGAAGTGGGTGAAGATATCCGCTTGAAATACCGCTATCTGGATCTGCGCCGCAACGAAATGCAGAACAACCTGTATTTTCGTTCCAAGCTGACTACCGCAATCCGCAATTACCTGGATGAGCACGGCTTCCTCGATATCGAGACCCCAATCCTGACCCGCGCCACCCCAGAAGGTGCCCGGGATTACCTGGTGCCGAGCCGCACTCACGAGGGCAAGTTCTTCGCTCTGCCACAGTCACCACAGCTGTTTAAGCAGTTGCTGATGGTTTCTGGTTTCGATCGCTACTACCAAATCGCTAAGTGTTTCCGCGATGAGGATTTACGCGCTGATCGCCAGCCTGAATTTACCCAGATCGATATTGAGACCTCCTTCCTCGATGAAGAGGAAATCATGTCGATCACCGAGAACATGGTTCGCAAGCTGTTTAAAGAGCTTAAGGGTGTTGATCTGGGTGAATTCCCGCGCATGACCCACTACCAGGCGATGCTGCGCTACGGTTCCGACAAGCCGGACCTGCGTATTCCGTTGGAGATGGTGGAGATCAAGGACCTGATGACCGAGGTGGACTTCAAGGTATTCTCCGGGCCGGCCAATGATCCGAAGGGACGTGTTGCCGCGATTAAAGTACCTGGCGGTTGTAAGAAACTGACCCGCAAGCAGCTGGACGATTACGGCAAATTTGTCGGTATTTATGGCGCCAAGGGCCTGGCGTACATCAAGGTTAACGATCGCTCTGACCTGGAAAATGGTCTGCAGTCGCCAATCGTTAAATTCCTGCCGCTTGAAACCCGTGCAGCCATTCTCGATCGCCTGCAAGCGGAAGACGGTGATGTTCTTTTCTTCGGCTCGGACAAGGCCAAGATTGTCTCTGAAGCTCTGGGTGCATTGCGCTGCAAGCTGGGTGAAGACCTGGATCTGTACACCAGCGAGTGGGCGCCTTTGTGGGTTGTCGCCTTCCCGATGTTTGAAGAAAATGACGACGGCAGCCTGACTGCGTTGCACCACCCCTTCACTGCGCCTTCCTGTACCCCGGAAGAGCTGGAAAAGAATCCGCTTGAAGCACTTTCCCGCGCTTACGATATGGTGCTTAACGGCACCGAGCTGGGCGGTGGTTCTGTTCGTATCCACGACCAGTTGATGCAGGAAGCGGTTTTCCGCATCCTGGGTATCGATGCTGAAGAGCAGCGCGAGAAGTTCGGCTTCCTGCTGGATGCACTCAAATACGGTGCGCCGCCCCACGGTGGCTTGGCCTTTGGCCTGGATCGTCTGGTGATGTTGATGACCGGCAGTGACTCTATTCGCGATGTTATCGCTTTCCCGAAAACCCAGAGCGCCGCCTGTGTGATGACAGATGCCCCGGGTGCTGTAGATGCGAAACAACTGCGTGAGCTGAGTATTCGCCTGCGACAAAAAGAAGAGAAAATCAGCTGATTTTTCCCCGATGGGCCGAGCGAAGCGGGCCCATCCAATCGTAGTGATGGGCGATTCGCTTCGCTCTTTGGCCCATCCTACGCACTGACTGAAGAGAGACGGAAAATGGCCGGACATAGTAAATGGGCCAATATTAAGCACCGCAAAGCAGCTCAGGATGCCAAGCGGGGCAAGGTCTTTACCAAGATCATTCGCGAGTTGACGGTAGCCGCCAAATCGGGGCCAAATCCGGACGATAACCCGGCGCTGCGCGCCACTATCGATAAGGCTTTGGGCGCCAATATGAAGCGCGACACCATCGACAAAGCTATCGCCCGTGGCGCCGGCAATGCGGATGGTGAAAACTACGAAGCCGTAGTTTACGAGGGCTACGGCGTTGGTGGTGTAGCGGTCCTGGTGGAGTGCCTGACTGACAACCGCAACCGCACCGTGGCTGAAGTGCGTCACGCCTTCACCAAGCGCGGTGGCAACCTGGGTACCGACGGTTCCGTTAGCTATCTGTTTACCCGCAAAGGTCAGATGTTCTACGAGACCGGAGTGGATGAAGATGCGTTGATGGACGCAGCTCTCGAAGCCGGGGCTGAGGATATCGAATCCAACGATGACGGCAGTGTTGAAGTTACCACTGAATTCCAGGACTACCTGACGGTTAAGGACGCCCTGGTTGCAGCTGGTTTTACCCCGGACAGTGCCGAAATTGCCATGATTCCGTCCACCACGATTCCGCTGGATAAAGACGGTGCTGAAAAAGTACTCGCTCTGATCGAGATGCTGGAAGACTTGGATGATGTGCAAAACGTTTACACCAATGCGGATATTCCGGCAGAGGTGATGGAGGAGCTGGGCTAAAGCCGGTTCCGTAACTGGAGGCGGCTACTGTCCCGCCTCTGGTTTTTTATCTTTTCAAGCCCTTCTTACTCCCCCTCCCTTGACGCTTCCTGTTCACCTTGGGACACTCCCACCACTATATAAACATACAGATATTTGGGGAGCTGCCTTTTGACCCGAATCCTGGGTATTGACCCCGGCTCGCGAAAAACGGGCTATGGAATTATCGATGTGGAGCGGGGCAAGGCTCGCTATGTGGCCAGCGGGGTGATTCGTATTCCCGAAGGTCCCCTGCCTGAGCGTCTCAAACTGATTTTTGATGCAGTGAGCCAGATTGCCCAGCAATACCAGCCTGCTCAGATGGCAATTGAAAATGTTTTTATGTCCAAGAGCGCCGGCTCCGCCCTGAAATTGGGACAGGCCCGGGGGGCAGCTATTGTAGCTGGGACAAATAGCGGTCTGGCAGTAGCCGAATATGAAGCTCGCAAAGTGAAGCAGGCAGTGGTCGGCAACGGAGGAGCGGATAAATTGCAGGTCCAGCACATGGTGAAAACCCTGCTGTCCCTACCTGCGTCGCCCCAGGAGGATGCCGCCGATGCGCTGGCCGTGGCTCTGTGTCATATGCATACCGAGCAAACCCTGGTATTTACCGCTGGCGGTGCGCGCAGTCGTTTTCGTCGCGGCCGCCTGAGCGTGTGATCGGCTGGTAGAATTGGCCCCGTAAAGGGCGCAGACAATATAAACCTGGAATAACACATGATTGGAAGATTGAGCGGTACCCTGGCCGCAGTGCAGCCACCTCTGTTGTTGGTGGATGTACAGGGGGTGGGCTATGAAGTGCTCGCACCCATGACCACAATTTTTGAACTGCCCGCACTGGGGCAGCCGGTACAGCTGCACACTCATTTAGCGGTATCCGAAACTGCCCAGCAGTTATATGGTTTTATTCGCGATGGGGACCGCAAATTGTTTCGCACCCTGATCAAGGTGAGTGGAGTGGGTCCCAAGATGGCCCTGGCTATTTTATCCGGGCTGGACGGCGCTGCCCTGGCCCGTTGTGTGTCGGAGGATAATGTAGCGGCGCTGGTCAAAGTCCCCGGCGTCGGTAAAAAGACTGCCGAGCGCCTGATTGTGGAGTTGAGGGATAAACTGACCCCGGATTTTGGCGACGCCAACGATATCCCCCTGATGGCCGCTGCTGCCGAGCCCAAGGTGGATCACACCGGTGAAGCGGAGAGCGCCCTGGCGGCTTTGGGTTACAAGCCCACTGAAGCCAGCAAAATGGTGGCCCGCGCCAGCAAGGAGCAGCCGGATGCCGATAGTGCGACTTTGATTCGCCTGGCCCTTAAGGGAATGGCCCCCGCTTAAGCTGAGGCCCTGGAGTTGTTGCAATGATCGAAGCCGACCGTTTGGTGGCACCGGAGCCTGTGGGCCCCTCGGGCCAGGAAGAGCAGTACGACCGCGCCGTGCGCCCCAAAACCCTGGATGATTATGTGGGTCAGCCAGTGGTGCGGGAGCAAATGGAGATCTTTATTCAGGCTGCCAAGCTGCGCAAAGAGGCCCTGGATCACACCCTGGTATTCGGACCGCCGGGGCTGGGTAAAACCACCCTGGCAAATATCATCGCCGCCGAAATGGGAGTGGCCATTAAGACCACCTCGGGCCCGGTATTGGAGAAGGCTGGCGATCTGGCTGCGTTGATGACCAACCTGGAGCCGGGGGATGTGCTGTTTATCGATGAGATCCACCGCCTCAGCCCCCATGTGGAAGAGGTACTGTATCCGGCGATGGAAGATTACCAGCTGGATATTATGATCGGCGAAGGGCCTGCGGCGCGTTCGATTAAGCTAGACCTGCCACCCTTCACATTGGTGGGAGCCACCACGAGGGCGGGCCTGCTTACCTCGCCACTGCGGGATCGCTTCGGCATCGTCCAGCGGCTTGAGTTCTACAACGTTGAGGATCTCACCAGTATTGTCCGCCGCTCCGCTGGCCTGATGGGAGTGGAGATGGATGAAGGTGGTGCTCTCGAAGTTGCTCGTCGCGCTCGGGGTACCCCCCGAATAGCCAACCGCCTGCTGCGCCGCGTGCGTGATTACGCCGAAGTTAAAGGTGATGGTGCCGTGGATTCCGGCATTGCCGATGCCGCTCTTAATATGCTCAATGTGGATTCCCGTGGTTTCGACCAGCTGGATCGCCGTATGCTATTGGCCATGATCGAGAAGTTCGATGGTGGACCGGTGGGTGTGGACAGTCTCGCTGCAGCAGTCAGTGAAGAGCGGGATACTCTGGAAGATGTGCTGGAGCCCTACCTGATTCAGCAGGGTTATATCGCCCGCACACCGCGAGGGCGAGTGGCAACCGGCCTGGCTTATGAGCACTTCGGCCTGCCGAAGCCCGATAATAAATAGAGAGAGGATGGGGTGAAGGAAGTTTTCAGTATTCCGCTGCGGGTTTATATCGAGGATACCGACGCAGGTGGTATCGTTTATTACGTCAATTATTTGAAGTATATGGAGCGCGCGCGCACAGAACTGCTGCGCTCCCTCGGGTATGATAAGCCGGCAATGCCGGAACAGGGGCTGTTACTGGTGGTGCACTCCGCCGAGATCCAGTATCGAAAGTCCGCACTTCTTGATGATGCATTGCGCGCTACGGCCTCGATTGGCAAACTGGGGCGGGCCGCAGTGACTTTTGAGCAAAAAATCTGGCGCGGCGATGAGCTAATTTGCGAAGGTGTGGTCAAAGTTGCTTGTGTCGCTGACGACAGCCGCAGGCCCTGTGCCCTGCCGGAACCTATTTATTCAGCATTAAAGGCAGTTATTTAAGAAGATGAACGCCGGTGAACAACTTTCTCTTTGGGGGCTAATCCAGAACGCCAGCCTGTTGGTACAGTTAGTTATGCTGCTGCTGTTACTGGCCTCTGTGGTGTCCTGGGTGATGATTATCCAGCGTGGGCTTTACCTGTCCCAGGCCAAGCGCTCCCTGAACAATTTCGAGCGCCGCTTTTGGTCCGGTGCCGACCTGAACAAACTCTTCCGCGAAGGTAACGAGCGAGCGGAAAAAGGCCGAACCGATGGTGTTGAGTCCCTTTTCCGCGCCGGTTTTACCGAGTTTACCCGCCTGCGCCAACAGGGCAGCAGCGGCCCTGAAGCGGTGATGGAAGGCACTGAGCGGGCCATGCGTGTGGCTATGTCCCGGGAGCAGGAAAAGGTGGAAATGAACCTGCCGTTCCTGGCAACCGTGGGCTCTGTCAGTCCTTATATCGGCCTGTTTGGCACTGTGTGGGGGATTATGAATTCCTTCCGTGGCCTCGCCACTATGCACCAGGCCACTATTGCTACGGTCGCACCTGGTATCAGTGAGGCGTTGGTGGCTACGGCTATGGGCCTGTTTGCGGCAATTCCTGCGGTAATGGCTTTTAACCGCTATTCCGCCAAGGCCGAATCGCTGTTGTCCAGCTACGAAACTTTCGCCGAGGAGTTTTCCTCTATCCTGCACCGCAAAGTGCATTCCGGCTGAGTAGTGAATAGGCGAACCCTATGAGTGTGTTTCGCAAGGGAACCAAGAAGAAGCTGGTCTCCGAGATCAATGTGGTGCCCTACATTGACGTAATGCTGGTGCTGCTAATTGTCTTTATGGTCACGGCACCATTGTTGATGCAGGGGGTCAAAGTCGACCTTCCAAACGCGCCGTCGGCGCCGATGGAGGAAACTGATGAGGAGCCGCTGATTATTTCTGTGCGCTCCGATGGCACCTATTACCTAAACCTGGGGACTGACGAGAAGAGCGCCAAGCCGCTCGCAGAAATTAAACAAACGGTCGCTAAGGTATTGCGCCAAAAGCCGGGAACCCCGGTTTTGGTGTGGGGTGACACCGAGGCCCGCTATGGCCTGATCGTCAATGCCATGACCGAACTGCAGCAGGCGGGAGCGCCCAGCGTCGGCCTGGTGACAGAGCCACCTCAGGGGTAGGGTGCCGGTGAATAAAGGCTTTTATGCATTGGCGATCATCATCAGCCTCGTGTTACACGGGGCGTTGATAGCTGCCATGACCTACGGCTGGGAAGCCAGCAGTATGCCCGAGCGCAAACCGATGCCAAAGTTTGTGCAGGCTAAGCTTGTGACGATTGAGGCGGCAACACCGAAGAAGAAACTGCCGAAAAAGGTCGATAAAATAAAACAGCGTGCTGAGCGCGAGGCGGAGCAAAAACGTAAGGCTGAGGTCGAACGTAAGCGCCGCGCAGCCCTGGAGCAGAAGAAAAAGCTCGAGGCGGAAAAGAAACGCAAAGCGAAAGTCGAAGCTGATCGCAAGGCACAGGCAGAGAAAGCCCGTCGCGAGAAAGAGCAGCAAGAAAAGGCGCGCAAAGAAAAAGAGCTGAAGGAGAAGCTGGCCCAAGAGCGCCAGAGTTCCTTTGATGAAGCTCTTCAGGGTGAAGAGGAGCTACTGGATGCGAATGAGGCCGAGCAAGCGGTGATGTCCGTTGGCCAGGCGATCCAGCAGCAAATTGAGGCGGTATGGAGTCGCCCGCCCAGTGCCCGAAACGGTATGCTTACCAAGGTGAGAATAAACTTTGTCCCCACCGGCCGGGTGGTGGCAGCTAATATCGTCGAGGGCAGTGGTAATGCCGCCCTGGATCGCTCGGTACTGACCGCTATCAAAAAAGTGGAGGTATTTCCCGAAGTGGCCGACCTGGCCCGGGAAGAACCGGTGGTATTTGAGCGGGAAGTCCGCACAACTATTTTGAACTTTAAAGTCGAAGATCTGCGCCAATGATCAAGAGTTTACTGAAGACAGTCGTCATTATTGCAATCGCCTCGGTGAGCCTGGGGGCCCGAGCCCAGCTGGTGGTGGATATCACCAGCGGTATCGATGACCCCACACCGATCGCTGTGTCCCCATTCAGCTGGTCTGGTGGCGGGGTACTGGCGGAAGATGTTTCCGGGATTATTTCCTCAGACCTTCGCCGCAGTGGCCTTTTCTCCCCGGTGCCCAAGGAGGACATGCTGTCTTTCCCCAAGGCCCCGGAAGACGTGGTATTCCGCGACTGGCGTATCCTCGGCACCGAGTACATAGTGACCGGCCGCATTGAGCCGCAGGCCACCGGTTACCTGCTCACTTTTGATCTGGTCAATGTTTTCGGCCAGCACAAGATGTTCACCAAGCAAGTGCGCGGCGGCCAGACCCAGCTGCGGGATATCGCCCACCGCGCCGCCGATGAGATCTTTGAAGCTATCACCGGTATTCGCGGTGCCTTCTCCACGGAAATGGTGTACGTGCAGGAAGAGACCCGTGGCGGCAAGCCCAGCTATCTGCTGATGCGTGCGGATATCGATGGTGCTCGCGCCAAGCAGATCCGGCGTTTCAGCGCGCCGGTGATGTCTCCCATGTGGTCCCCCAATGGCCAGGAGCTCGCCTACGTCTCCTTTGAAACCGGGCGCCCGGCAATTTTTCGCGAGAACCTGCGCACGGGTGCGCGCAAGCAATTAACTAACTTCAAGGGCATCAACAGTTCGCCGACCTGGTCCCCGGATGGAACCAAACTGGCGATGGTGCTCTCCAAGGACGGCAACCCGGAGATCTACGTGTTGGATCTGGTCAGTAATAAGCTGACAAGAATGACAAGGCACTTCTCCATTGATACCGAGCCGAACTGGATGCCAGATGGTAAATCACTGGTTTTCACCTCCGATAGAGGAGGGAAGCCACAAATTTACCAATTGACTCTTGCCACTGGTCAAGTCGACCGCTTAACCTTCGATGGCGATTACAATGCGCGGCCCCGTGTTTCTCCCGATGGAAAGACACTGGTGATGGTGCATCGTAATAGGGGCGTATTTACCATCGCTACGATGGATATCAACTCGGGCAGAGTGCGTGTCCTTACGGAGACTACGCTGGACGAATCCCCTAGTATCGCGCCGAATGGGGCCATGTTGATGTACGCTACCAAACGTGGGGATAAAGGTATTCTGGCAGCGGTGTCGCTGGATGCCGGGGTGAAGTACAACCTGCCCTCTCAGAGGGGTGATGTTCGTGAACCGGCCTGGTCGCCGTACTTTGAATAAGGCGGGGGTGCCCGACGCGCTTAAGCGAAGGGTGTGAATTAGAGCAAGTAGAAATCTTTCAGGATTTTCGATAACACTATATATAAAGCGGAGTAGCTTATGTTGAAATCAGTAAAAACAGGCCTTGGGTTAGCCTGTGTATTGGCAGTTATGGCTGGTTGTAGCAGCAATGATACCAAGACTGGCGGGGAAACCATTGTTGATGAAACCGCAAATAATACCGCGGTTGAAACCACCGATTTTGATACCCCGAAAGAGCCTGTAGCACCTCTGGAAAACGTAGTTTACTTCGATTTCGACCAGTCCCTGCTGAAGCCCGAAACCCGTGAACTGCTGATCCGTCACGCTGACCGTATGCGCGCTGCCACCGGTTCTGTTCGCCTGGAAGGCCACGCTGACGAACTGGGTACTCGCGAGTACAACCTGGCTCTGGGTGAGCGTCGTGCCAATGCCGTTCGCGACTTTTTGGTACTGCAAGGCGTAGACGCAGCTAACCTGGAAGTAATCAGCTACGGTGAAGAGCGTCCGGCTCAAATGGGTTCTAACGAATCTGCCCGTGCGATGAACCGTCGCGTTGTTATTAACTAATCGTAAAAATGGATGCCAATGGCTTTAACGATTAGAAAACTAGCGATCGCCGCAGCAGTAATGACTGCGGCATCGCCGGTATTTTCCCAGGCCCCGATTGTAGACCTGTCTTCTAAGAGCCAGGACCAGTCGACCATTACTTATACCGATGAAGTGGAAAGCAGTGCTCCGACACAGCTCGCCCGCGCCGGTATGTCACCACCCCGAGCCCAGGGCAACCCCCAGGCCGAAGCCTACTATCAAATGCAGGTTTTGCAGCAGGAAGTGCGGGAGTTGCGTGGCACAGTTGAAGAGTTGCGCCATGAGATCAAGCGTCTCAAACAGCAGCGCACCGAAGATTATATGGATCTGGACCGGCGTATTGCGCGCCTGAGTGGTACAGAGCCAGCGGCTCAGCCGCCGTCTACCGCTGAAGGCGGTGCTTCGTCCATGCAAGGGCAGGGGGGCTCAGCAATGCCGCCTAAACCCCAGGGCCCGAAAGACGGCAAGAGCGAGCGCGACCGCTACCAGGCCAGCTTTGGCTTGGCCCGCAATGGCGATTACGGCGGCGCCAGTGAAGAGTTCAAAAGCCTGTTGCAGGACTTCCCCAATGGTCAGTACGCCCCGAATGCGAATTACTGGCTAGGTGAGATTGCACTGGTTCAAGGCAACCTGGAAGAGGCTCGGGAGTGGTTCGTAGCCCTCCTCGACGGTTACCCGAATTCCAGTAAAGTCTGGGATGGCCGCTACAAGCTGGGTACTGTTTATCACCAGCTGGGCGACCAGCAAAAAGCCCGCAACCTGCTGGAGCAGGTGGCAGCCAGTGATGCCAGAGCATCGAACCTGGCGAAGAAGTATCTGCAGGAGAACTTCCAGTAGCCTTCAGCCGCTACTGACTGCCATCGCTGGTTTTTTGAGCAGAAAAAGCCTATGATCCCGCGCCCGGGTGGCATGTGCCACTCGGGCGTTTTTGTGTTGGGTGTGTATGACCGATCTTTCCAAAGAATCACTCAGAATCAGTGAAATTTTCTACTCCCTCCAAGGAGAGGCGCGAGAAAGTGGCCTTCCTACGGTGTTTGTACGCCTGACGGGCTGCCCGTTACGCTGTACCTATTGCGACTCCGAGTACGCCTTTTACGGTGGCGAGCGCATGACGCTGGAGCAGATTTTGCAGCAGGTGCAAAGCCATCCCGCTCGCCATGTGTGCGTTACCGGTGGTGAGCCCCTCGCCCAGCCCAATTGTTTTCCCCTGATGAAGGCGCTTTGCGATGCGGGCTATGCGGTGTCCCTCGAGACCAGTGGCGCTATGCCTGTGGATAAAGTGGATGAGCGGGTATCGAGAGTGGTCGACCTGAAAACGCCGGCCTCTGGGGAGCAGCACCGCAATCGTATGGAGAATATGCAAGTACTCACTCGCCAGGACCAGATCAAGTTTGTGATCTGTGATCGCGGGGATTACGACTGGGCTCGATTTACCCTGGATCAGTACCGCATACCTGAGCGGGTTGGGGAGGTACTTTTCTCCCCCAGTTACGAGCAGCTGCAGCCGCGCCAGCTAGCTGAATGGATACTGGAAGATGGGTTACCGGTGCGTATGCAGATGCAAATGCACAAGCTGTTGTGGGGCGACATCCCAGGGGTTTAAAGCGCCGCTGTGCCACATCAAGAAAAGAGGAAAAAATGACAGCAAAGAAAGCAGTAATCTTGCTATCCGGTGGCCTGGACTCAGCCACCGTACTGGCCATGGCTCGGGCTGAGGGCTACGAGTGCTACGCCCTGGGCTTTGATTATGGCCAGCGTCACGAGGCAGAACTATTGGCTGCGCAGAAGGTGGCGAAGGACTTGGGGGCCGTTGAGCACAAGGTGGTTAAGCTCGACCTGCGCTCAATCGGCGGATCGGCGCTGACCGATGACTCTATCGAAGTACCCGAAGAGGAAACCTCCGGTATTCCGGTGACCTATGTGCCGGCGCGAAACACGGTGTTCCTGTCTATTGCCCTGGGCTGGGCAGAGGTGCTGGGCGCCCAGGATATTTTCGTGGGTGTGAACGCCGTGGACTACTCCGGCTATCCGGATTGCCGCCCGGAATATATTGAGGCCTACGAGAAGATGGCCAATCTGGCTACCAGGGCCGGTGTCGAGGGCAACAAGCTGTCTATACGTGCGCCGCTGATGGACATGAGCAAGGCGGATATTGTTACTGAAGGGACCCGCTTAGGGGTGGACTACAGTTTAACTGTGTCCTGCTACCAAGCCTTGCCAGATGGCGCTGCCTGCCGTCGCTGCGACAGTTGCCGCCTGAGGGCTGCTGGCTTCACAGAGGCCGGCCTGGAGGACCCCACGGTCTACGCACCTTAATTGGCCGTTGGCGCCAATTTTTTGAACAAATACCTAACTCCTTAAATTTGTTAGATTTTTTTTCGAGTTAGGTATTGTCTTTTCGAAATAGATCCGTAAGATACGCAGCTCCTCACAACGAGGCATCGAAAAGGGTCGTTAGCTCAGTCGGTAGAGCAGTTGGCTTTTAACCAATTGGTCGCTGGTTCGAATCCAGCACGACCCACCATTTTCGACAGGGATGCCCAAGGCAACCCACCCAGTTTTTACACTTCTGCGCGAAGGTGAAAACAACCCAAGTTGGACCATTACCAAGTTAGTCCAACCATCCTGGGGGTCGTTAGCTCAGTTGGTAGAGCAGTTGGCTTTTAACCAATTGGTCGCTGGTTCGAATCCAGCACGACCCACCACTTCTCCTTTTTTCCCACTATCAATTAACCAGTTTCTCTGTATTACCATCGTACACGTGGGCTAGTTTCAGACTTTCTATTACCGTGCTTATTTGCTGTGTTAATCAGCTCCTTTCGTTTTCGATTCTGAATGGTGGATATTACATGTATGGTGATCTATCAGAGTTTTCCGCATCGTAAAGGCTCGCCGACTGTGCAGATGTGCTCGCCAGGGTGTGCTTTAAGTTGTGTGTGCTTAACCCTGGACTCAATAGCCGCTATTTACTTTAGAGGGCCTTATGTTGGTCTTGGCGGCGGCTTTTGCCGAGTTAGAGAGTCTCGCCAGATCGGCAATGAACACGATTTAGTGCTCGTTGGTGTCAAGGTTGCATGTGGAAAATAAGCTGTTGTAGAAACTTTTAGCTAAGATAAAAGTCAGTTCGAGACAGTAAAAACATCTTTATCGATAATTGTGGTTAACACTTGAGCTTAAAAGGGGGCGTGTATAGCCTTTAGGTTATTCTGCCCTATAAGTCTCTCAGTCAAGGGTAGATCCTGGGCGCAGGGGCTGCTCTTGACCGAGAGTTTTGCCTGAGAAAAAGGCTAGTTCTAATTCGAGGCTTTAATGTAGCCAGACGCTTCCTGAGGGGGTAGGCTGGAACCAACCCTCCTAGCTCTTGGCTTTCTGCGTGCTAAATAAATAGCCAATCCAAAGCAGGACATTGCAACTAAGGCGAGTAATGTAATTACAATCAATATGTCACGCTTTTCAGCTCCTATTAATGGACGTAAAAAATTCCACTTGTGAAGCAGTGAGAATGAAAGTGATTCCAACCGGTCAATCTTTCGATTTTGGTCAACTAAAATACCTGTTACTGGGTCAACAAAATACCTGCTATTGGCTGGGTCATTCAAGTCGACCTGCCAAACCGGTAACCGTTTATTGCGGAAGTCATAGTTTGGCCCAAAGTGTGTGACCAGCTTGATTTCATCAATTTTAATATTGTCGATTGTATTGCCATTAGACTGGATGAACTGTAGAGCTAGTTCTTTGGCCAAGTCCTGATCCTTAATCGACTCTTTCTCCCCCGTTTGAGCGTTGATTAAAGCTGATGATCTTTCCAGAGGCAGTCCGCCAAAGCGTGCTTTACGCTGTTGGTAATTGGACATTGACTCTTCAATCGGAACGCTAATTCCAAGTCGATAAAGTGGTTTTTTATCGATGGACTGATTGAGCGAAATAGCATTTAAATGCGCTTTCTTAGGAATGCTACTCCCTATGCTATGCCGCCACTGAGCCATCTCGCTTTCCGCAACTGCAAAGCTTTCCAGTTGCACAGGTTCAAGCAGTCGCAAGCCTGAAATGGGTTGTATGTATTCTGCCTGTAATAAATGATAAAACCCGCTTGCTGACCAGCCAAGTAATGGCAGCCAAAGTAGGTAGCCGAGGCGGCGATGCCAGCGTCGATTAGACTTGGGAATTTTGCGGCTGGGGAGTGCAAAAATCAGATAGAGTCCCGTTGAAGCTATCACTACAAGCGTCAACATAAATAGTGCAACAGTGAGCACACGCCCATGGCCGGTAGTATCTAGCCAGCTCCAGGTATGTAGCGCTCTGAAAAACAGTTGCGTTTTGGCTTTAAAACTATTGTTTAAAGCAGCTAAGGCACCTGTTTCGGTGTAGATAAAAGCTTTGAGTAAATTATCGTCGGCGGCAATGGTCACCTCATAAACTGGCAGCAGGCGATTAACTCGCGGGTAATCAGCGCTAAAGCTCTCCTTGAATTTAACATCAATAATATTTTCTTGTGGTAAGTCCAAGTAATGAGAGGTGAGCCACTTTGCTTGTGCTATATCATGATCAAACAACTCACTTCCAGTTTCAAGGTTGAAATAACGCCTTGGACTGTTATCAGCTTCTGTAATCTGCAGTAGATTACCCTCACTTGAAGGAACAACTTTAGCGATAGCCACCCTTTCAATAGGCAGCTTGTCAACAATTTTTTCAAGTTTATATAAGGTCTCTGCATTGGCTTGAAACGTGGGTGGCATTGTATTTTTGGCTTGCGGACCAAACCAAGCCATTATTGGATGGAATATTCCAGACAAAGACCAAGTTACAACGCCAAAAAAAGCTATCCAGGTTAGGAATCTGTGCCATCTAATGAATTGCAGTTTCATCAAGCTACCTCGCTTATGTATTTCCTACTGTGAGGGGCTATTAAAAGTTAGTGCTGACACCAACATAGAAGGCGCGACCTTGACCTGGAGTAAAAACTGAATTACTGGAAGCCATACTAAGATCTGATACTGTTGACACATTTGAGATATATTTTTCGTCGGTTAGGTTTTCCGCAGATGCAAATAAGTCGATCGCTTCGTTTATCGAGATACCGGCAATAATGCCAATTAATTCATATCCCGCAGTTCTTTCAGTGTTGGCGTAGTCAACGTAGGCTCCGTTGGCAATATGTCGCAAGTTAATGCCTGCATACCACCTGCCATTGCTCGAGTATTTCAATTCGCTGGCGTAGATTGATTGAGGTATTCCAGGTAACTTGTTATCCCCTCTATCCGGATCATTATCAAAGCTAAAGTCGTTATAGTTATAGATGTTCCGCCAGAGAATATTCTTATTTATTTGTATATCGAGACCAAGCTCGACACCTTTGTGTAGTGTGTTACCTCTTGCGTTTTCTGTACTTGTTGTTTCGCCGCTAAACCCGGACTGCCCAACGTCTACAAATTCGTTGCTAATTTCACTGTGATAAATAGATGCGTCCCAGCTTACAATACCTTTCTGCCCGCGAGAGCCAACCTCAAAAGTCAATGACTCTTGTGCATCAAGAATTGTAAATGGATCCGCTCCACCCGAAGTTAGATCAGTTATTCCTGGTGGCTCATAACCTTCACTCACATTAGCGTATAGCTGATTTTCATCTTGTAGGGTATAAATAACACCAAGACGCCCATTGAATTTTTCGAAGCTCAACTTACCGGTGTCATCTTTCGGTCCACCCGTATCCTGAGCGGGGTCAGAGTTAAAGATATTTTTGTTTTCTCTGATGCTACTAATATATTGAGCTCCTGCGATTAGGTTAAGTGACTCGCTTGGGGAAAAGTCTAGCTGTCCATAGATGACAGTATTCGTCGCATTCCGATCATCTTTACTTGATAAATCCCCCTTCTCGGCAGTTGGTGTTGGGCTAAAAGGGCCCTCAGAGTACGCAAACAGTTCTGACTCATTGTTACTTTCAGCATGGGTTATACCTATAACCCAGGAAATATCAGTGATATCCAGTTGGAAATCACCAGTAATATCAGTAGATATACCAAACTCCATTCCGCTTTGCTCAATGATGCCGGCATATGGTGTTATAGCGTGATCCAAATATCTTGATGCTAGCCAAGCCCCGGCTTCAATAGTGAGCGAATCCAGTGCAAAAACTGTTCGATTTGATAAGCGAAATACATCAAGGTTTCGATCCATATCGCGTTCAATATTTGATTCTGGCGACATGTCAGGATTGCTTAGTGCTTGGTCGTGTGTCAAAGAGCCAGCCAGCTCAAAATTGTCTTGCAATGCGGTTAGGAAAAAGCGAGTTTCTAAGTTGTCACTAAATTTGTAGCCAACATTACCAAAGCTATAAATACTGTCGACTTCGGAATGTTCTCTAAATCCACTACTATTTAGTTTGGTTACCGCACCATAATAATCAAAAGCGTCAATTCTTCCTTTAGTGTTAATACTGGTTCGGTATGTATCGAATGATCCGCCTTCCAACCTTATATTACTACCAGTTTTTGACGTAGCTCCCGTCGGTGTTACCACATTGATTGCACCTCCCAGTGAAGCTGCACCATAGCGAAGGCCGTTTGATCCTTTATAGATCTCGATATAGTCAATAGATAGTGGGTCTATTTCTTGATACTCGGTGCTGCCACTAGCACGTGAAATCGGTACTCCATCACGCAATACAGTAATTCCTCGGCGCTCATAAGTAGCATTCGCAGCGGATCCCCGAATAGAAATTCGGTTATCACGCTGTGCTGAAGTGTCTGCGAAGACACCGGGTGTGAACTTCAGCGCGTCACCAATACTCTGCGTAAACTCAACTAAATAGTCTTCGGCACGAACCAAGTCAACTCCCCCTGGAACACGCTGAAGGTTATGAATTGCTTCACTTGCAGAGTGTGCAGATAGAGAATTGTCGATATCAGCTGTAACTACAATCTCCTCAATTGACTGGGAATGATGATCTTGGCCTTTAGCATGAGGCGCGCTACTGATAGCAATAAGTGTTAAGGAGATGAGCAGCTTTCGAGTAATTTTCATGTATAGGTATCCTGTCGGTACGCTATATAGCGCGCCGAAAAAATAATTTAGATGCTGTAACGCAGACGATATAACGGCAGGCACAGGTGCTCTGATACTAGATTGGTAGTATCTACGAGCATACTGATTTGCTTATATCAAATGCCTTACTGGCTCCATCATTGAGGCAGGCGTAAACGAGCCCAAAAGATGAAGAGCAAAGATTTAAATTGTGGATAAAGAGGCTGAGAAGGGAGGAGCGCGCTGCTGCTGTTTGCGATGTAGGCTGGCGATTACTTCCTCAGCCAAGTGTCGCTGCTGGATATAGCGTGTTTTTGACAGGCTAGATAGATAAGGGGTAGATAAAAATGTTACTTCGGAACTTGGCTTTGCAATACCAAACTTGCAGTCCGACTGCCAATTACCTTCGGTATGGTGATCATGATCTGTACTTTCAGCAACTTTATCAGCTGACATGCTCGCCATCTCATGGTGTATATGTTGATGATGGGAGTGGTGATTTTGCTCGCTCTTTGTACCGCTGCTTAATGGCTTTTGATTATGCCCCTGATGAATAATCGCCATTACTTCTGGTGAGACGCCACGAGGACAGAGTTTGATAACTGTGCCATCAGTAGCGATCGAGGCTGGCATGTACCCAGTGGGAATCAATGCTTGTACCAAAAATAAAAACAACGCTATACGAGGCAGCAGGTTTCGTGCGCCTCGTGATTGTTTGGTTTTGGTAAAGTAGCAGATTGACAAAGCTGGTACTTGCGAAGTGACAATTTGAGGCGCATTCTGCTCTACTTATTGAGAGTTATCAAGGGCTGGGAGTTGCTTTCTATGGTGAAAATGCAATTGCCGTTGGCAACCTCGATCTCTAGTAAAAAAATCTGCTGATAGGTTTGGCGTGATTCTGCTGGATGATTTTTGGTGGCTGGTTACCCAATTCCACATTCGTATATTGTTCTTGGCAGACAAAATATTTTCATACTAATTGATATTGGAGGAGTCGATTTTTAGTGGCAGTAAATAGAGGCTTGTCGAACCTGTTTTGGATAGAGTGGTGAGTCGTTATGCAAAGTTATGGTTGGTTTAGTGAGATATCTCCAAAACAAGGCTAGTATAAGCTTTATATCTCGACTTTTAATCGGTTGCTCAAGGTATGAAGCCAAGTGCGACCAAAAATTCCTTTCTTATAGTTCTCAATGTCTGGTTTTCTTGGTTCTTCCCTGAATGCACTAAACCTGCCACTTCTATTCTTTGTAAAACTTTATACCTAGTTATTGGGTGCTTTATTCCCATAGATGGCTTAGATTATATTGGTAGCATTGAATGAGCCATCGACTTGTCTTCTGACGCATTGGTAGGAATTTGAAGCCAGTTAATGCTATGAATCTAGTTTCAGAGAAATAAGGCTGCAGTCTTTGGTGTTGCTACCTCCTCAAGCATTTCGTGCCACCAATTATGGTGGATACTGCTTGCCTTGATGTTGCGGATTTGGTTTCTAAGTAGTGCGGTTCGATCTGTGTAGGTAAAGGAGTTGGTTTTTGTAAGAGATATTTATAATTGTCGGCCCGAGTTTTTCTCTATAGCAGCAGACGGTCGATTCTACTTTGCTGGCCACACAAATTGGCCAAATGAATCAAATGGACGTTAATCAAAACTTAGGCGTCAGCTCAAGTTTGATGGTTGGTGCTCAGGATGGCATAGGAAATGTCGCAGCCCTGGATCAGCTAGGTTCGGTTAGCTTTCTTGTGATGGAGCTGTTGCAAATGGGTAATGACAAGATGGCACTCCTGGAACAGGAGTTTACGGTTAAAAATTCAACTATGATTGTCAACCAGTTTGGTGATATGAATATGTCTACGCTGGATCAAGGAAATGCCTTCTTCACCAGCGCTACAGTGTTGCAAACCGGCGACTCCAACGATGTAATTATTTATCAGAACAATATCACTACGGGTGTTGCCACAATATCCCAAACGGGTACATTGAATGTGTATGTTACCTCTCAAGCGGGTAACGCCGAGACGGCAATAGCGACACAGTCTGGGGTAAGTAATACCGGCACAATTTTACAGTAGCAGTCAGTTCTTTGATTTCTGTGCTGCTAGGTTCTGATCTGTGTGGCACAGAAATTTAATCCCAAACTTTGTTCCTAGTTTTTCCCCACTTCCTTCTTATAGCTGTATCGCCGCTTATCGTTAACTCTTACCCAGTAGTTGGTCGGCCCATGATCAGCGATTTGAGAATAGTTTCTAAATATTCAGACGTTCATTATCGCAAGTGACCTTGTGCCAGTGCATGTCAATTCCTCTTGGGATTTGTTGTTCGCATAATTGCCTGTGTCAATTTCATTGCCTCAGCGCTCGAGTTTGGCGAGCTTTAACACTTCTTTGGTGGATGCTGTTGTTTGGAGTAGGGATGGCGCTAAATTGGATTCTGCGCATGCCTTACGCCGGCATGCCTATTGGTATCGATGTTGTTGATGAGGCCCTCTAAGTTGAGTCCCAAGAAAAGCTTGAATAGTTAATGAAGGATTGAATTATGAGGAAGTTGAAGCCTGTAGCTCTAGTTATATTGGCCGCAGTGAGTGGAAGTGCGATGGCCAGTAATAATACGACGTTAATAGATCAGCAGGGAGTGGGTAATACAGCGAATGCCAATCAGGTTGACCCTACGGCTATAGGGAACCTGATAGATGTCACCCAAATTGGCGATGCAAACTCTTCGTCATCGACCCAGGCGAGCGATGCCGTAAGTAATACCATGACCCACTACCAAGAGGGTGATGGGAATATGGCCGAGTCTTTCCAGCAGTTTATGACTGAGTCCAGTTCGTTGGAAATTAACCAGATTGGGAATAATAACGATACGACAGCGGAGCAACTTGAGTCACTTGGTTCTACCCAGGAACTAAATCAAGCTGGGGAAATGAACTTTATGACCATCACCCAGACTGATACTGAAGCATCCAGTATCGCGGTGAATCAAACTGGGGATATGAATGATGCGATCATAATGGGGCAGGTCTTCGATATTTTGGGAAGTGATGTCATCCTAAATCAAATTGGCGATGACAATATGGCCCAGATTTCCCAGCAGAGTGTTGTTGAATTTAGCTCTGTGTCAGCAGATCAGCTTGGCAACCAGAATAACTTTGATAGTGAGCAATTAATGGGGGTTTTTAACTCTACCGTTACTGCTATTCAGTCAGGCGATATGAATGACATCGAGTCCGATCAGGAAAATGGAGTTACTTCAAGTACGGTCCTTATTGCCCAAACCGGTACCAGCAACTTTGGTGGGGCACTACAGCAGAATGGTGTTGCCAATAGTACTGTAAGTGTGACTCAAGTAGGGGATGGAAACTTTGGTGGCGGCGTTCAGGATACTGGTATAGATGCCAGTGTTGGTATAGTGAGCCAATCTGGTACTGCGAATATGGGCGTTACCCAGCAAGCTGGGGGAACTTCTTTTGCCTCTGCAACGGTTACTCAGTTAGGGTCAATGAATGATGCGACGTTGGGGCAAATTACTGCCACCTCAGTTACGGGCTCCATATTTCAAAATGGCACCAGTAATATTGCCGGTGTGCTCCAACAGGGAAATATGCTCAGTGTGGCGACAACTACTCAAATCGGTGATTTGAATCAACATACAACATCGCAAATGCTAGATTCACAAACTGCAATCGCAACGCAAAATGGTACTTCCAATATTGGATTTATTTTTCAATAGATTTCATTGGGGCTTTGCGATATCAGTATGAATGCCGGCAGCTGTCGTGTATTTGCAAAGCCCCAGTTTTTCTTTTGTGTATTATTCAGTCCTATGTTTGAGATAAGAGCGATTTTTTAGGGAGTTGCATGTTCTCTTCCTATTGATTCTCTCCTGTCTGGTTTGGCTTTTAACTCTAATTTAAATTGGCTTAGATTATTTTCTGGGATGCTTTGCTACGCCTGGACTTTAAACAGAAGGGGTGGGATTTATGTACAAGGGATTAGTTAAATGAGAATTTGGACTTCAGTTACTGCAATAGCTGCGCTCACTTTCAGTGGCCATTCTATGGGCGGCAATAATACGACAGATATTGATCAGGACGGTGTTGGGCATCTGGCAACAGTGGACCAGTCTAATCCGACCAGTACCAATAATACCGTCTCGATAACTCAAACAGGGGATTCCCACCAGGCATCGGTTTTACAAGGTGCCCTTACAGATTTGAACACGGGCACGGTAGAGCAATCGGGTTTGATGAATGAAGCAATATTGGAGCAAATTGCAGAGGTCTCAGAGAGTACGGCTTTAATTAGCCAGTCTGGTGACGGTAATTTTGGTTGGGTAGTCCAGGATGACTTTGTTGAAGCTGGTAGTGCCACTGTTATCCAATCCGGTTTAAATAATGAGGGCATTGCTGCCCAGGTGGATGTGGGGGGAATACAGGGTACTGTCGCTGTTACTCAGAGCGGGACCATGAATTTTGCACAGGCTGTTCACGAAGATTTTGCGCTCAATAGTACTGGATTAATTAATCAACTTGGGAGTGAAAATAGTGCTGAGTTATTCCAGGGGCTTCTCACTGAGTCAAGCTTTATCAGTGTTGGTCAGGATGGAACGCTCAATGGGGCCTTAGTAGGGCAGGGGTTTGCCTTATTTTCCTCTATTACCACCTTCCAGAGTGGTGATATGAATTATGTAGAGGTTTCTCAGTTGGGGTTAAGCACTGGACTGGCCACTATTACTCAGGTGGGGACCTCCAATATTCATGTTACAACTCAGACAAATGATGGACAGGTGGCCACGGCGGTTCAGGTAGGAACGGGCAATCAGGGAAATATTGTTCAGTAGTAATGGACTTCTGGGGGGGTATTGTTATCTCTGCAGGATTGTGGCTGTACTGAAATATGCTACTGGGGTGGAAGGAACGAATACACTGCACTCGAAACACGCTGTGAATACATCCCTGTAAGTTCCTAATCGGCATCCATGCCTCATAGGGTCCCGAGCGCAGTGTATTCTTTCCTTCTCCCTTTTTAGTAAATTTTAGTCATTGCTAAGTAATAAGTTAGCCAATAATTTCTGAAACCACCTTTCCCAGATATAGTGAAGAAGTTAGACCTGGAGATTCAATACCAAAGAACGCCACTAGCCGAGAATGGTTGTTGAGTTTCTTATGGTAAACCTGAAAATCACCAGCGGGGGTTCCTTGGGGAACAATCTTGGGGCGAATACCGGCATAGCCAGGCTGCAATGTGTCGCTTTCTAAACCGGGCCAGTAGCGACGGATACTGCTATAGAATTTTTCCCGCTTGTCCGGATCTACTTGGTAGTTAATGGTTTTAATCCACTCCACATCCGGCCCAAACCGCGCCCCTCCAGCTAAATCCAGAGTGAGGTGAATACCCAGACCGGCGCTTTCAGGTAGAGGGTAAATTAAGTGTGAAAAAGGCACCTTACTTGACTGAGTAAAGTAGCTGCCCTTAACAAAATACGTGATGGGAATTTCTCGTTTTATAGCTTCGCTATTTACTGTGCCCATCAGTGAGCTGGTGTGAAGGCCTGCGGCCAAAATTAGATTACGGGTTTTCAATCGGTAACCATCTTCCATAATCAGCTGGCAAGCTTCGGCAGATATTTCAATTCGTGTGACTTTACTTGCGAGTACGATTTCCCCTTCCTTGGATTCTATGGCGCCCTCAAGAGCCAGCATCAGTCTGTGGCTGTCGATAATGCCCGTCGTTGGTGAGTAGATGGCCCCGGCACACTGTAACTCTGGCTCCATAGATAGAGCCTCTTTAACGTTCAGTAAACGAAGTCCCCCGGCGTTGTTCGCATCCCCCTGGGCTTTGAGGGCTCGGAGTTGCGGCAGCTGTGCTTTATCTGTGGCGACTACCAGTTTGCCGATCTGTTTATGGGGAACCGCGTATTCCTGGCAAAATTGGTACAGCATGGATTTACCGCTGACACAGGCGCGGGCTTTCAAGCTGTTCGTCGGGTAGTAGAGCCCTGCGTGAATAACCTCACTATTGCGCGCGCTGGTTTCAGTTCCAATAGCAGTGTGTTGTTCCAGCACCATCACTTTGTGGCCAGAGAGGCTCAACTTGTAGGCACAGGCAAGCCCCAATATGCCTGCCCCGACTATCACTGTGTCTAATATCTCCATAGAGACCCTGTTGCTAAAATACCCACCTTTTTGAGGTGGCCAGGATGAATCCCTTCGGCCTATTTTGCCTGTAACGCCAGATTAAAGTTGCTGTCGAAAGGGTGCGTGGTGGTGTCGTTTCATTGCGCTATAATGCGCGCTTTTCCGCGACTGGAAGTTAGTCATGACTCATAAGTCCATTGCCGCAGACAAGGTAGATTCTCGCTCTTTGGTGCAAGCGCACCTGGCGGAGCCGGTAATGTCTCAATATAGCGAAGAAGAGCTGCAAGAATGGCGCGAGCGCATCAAGCGCTTGTTGAAAGAACAGAATGCAGTATTGGTCGCACACTACTATACCGATCCTTTGATTCAGGCCCTCGCGGAGGAAACCGGCGGCTGCGTTTCTGACTCATTGGAAATGGCCCGTTTTGGCGCTCAGCACTCGGCGGACACTCTGGTAGTGGCCGGGGTAAAGTTTATGGGTGAGACCGCTAAGATCCTTACCCCTAACAAGAAAGTACTGATGCCGACCCTTGAGGCAACCTGCTCCCTGGATCTCGGCTGCCCCCCACAGGAGTTCTCTGACTTTTGCGATCAGCATCCGGACCGCACCGTGGTGGTTTACGCTAATACTTCTGCTGCGGTAAAAGCTAGGGCGGACTGGGTGGTGACCTCGAGTATTGCGCTGGATGTAGTGGATCACCTGGATGCCAATGGCGAAAAAATCCTTTGGGCACCTGACAAACACCTCGGCGGCTATGTCCAGCGGGAAACCGGCGCGGATGTACTGTTATGGGATGGTTCCTGTATTGTGCATGAAGAGTTTAAGGCCAAGGGGGTTGAGGACTTAAAGGCCCTCTACCCGGATGCTGTGGTTCTAGTGCATCCTGAATCTCCCGCCTCTGTGGTAGCCCTGGCCGATGTGGTGGGTTCTACCTCGCAGATTATTAATGCTGCCAAGACCCGCCCTGAGAAGCGCTTTATTGTGGCTACCGACCAGGGCATTTTCTACAAGATGCAGCAGGAGTGCCCAGACAAGGAGCTTATGGTAGCGCCAACCGCCGGTGCTGGAGCCACTTGCCGCAGCTGTGCTAATTGCCCCTGGATGGCGATGAACTCTCTGGAGAACCTCTGCGGTGTACTGGAGCGCGGGGATAATGAGATCTTTGTGGACCCGGAACTGGGGCGCAAGGCGATGATCCCGCTACAGCGGATGTTGGATTTCCGCAAAGGTTAGCTCTTGAGAGAATAGCGGTGGGTAAACAAAAAGAGCGGCCAGTGGCCGCTCTTTTTGTTGGGAGGAGTTACAGCTCTTCGATTCTTTCCTGCATTTTCAGTACATCTTTGAGGCGCTGTTCCAGGATGGCATTGACCTGGTAATCGTCTTTTGACATGCGAATTCCATGGCGCAGGTGTTGAATAGCCTTGTCGAATATGCCGTTGAGGATGTAATACTCGGCCCTGGCCTCGTGCACGCCAACAATATCTCCGGCCAATCCGTGAGTCTCCGCCAGTAGATACCATACTGCCGGGTCTTTCTTCCGCGTACGGCTATATTTCGCCAGCAGGCGTTCTGCAGCCAGGTAGTTACCGGCTTTAAAGTGGGCATTGGCGAGGCCCATGATTAAGGCGTGGTCTCCCGGATTGCGATCGAGGGCCCACTGCAGGCGCTTGGTGGCACTGCTGTAGTCTTCTCGGACCAGATCGATATCTGCTCGGGCCAACACATAGGCTGCTTTTGAGGGGGTCTTGTCTAACAGGGGCTGCAGGGTGTCCAGCGCTGAATCGGGCCTGCCTGCGGCTACTTGGGCCAGGGCGAGGCCGTAACGGGCCGCATCCTCATTGTCATTAATACCATTCAGCTCTGCGCTAAAGCGTTTTACTGCTTGCTGCGGCGTTGGTTCTGTGGCGAGCCGTACCCGGGCACGCATCAGGTGATAATCCAGGTCCTCGCTGGGAGCCACTTTTTCCATACGCTGAGCGCGCAACTTGGCATCGGCAATACGCTTTTCTGTAACGGGGTGGGTCAGGAGAAACTCTGGCGGGCGCTGGTAGTAACGTGTGGCCTTGAGCATTTGCTCGAACATTTCACCGGCGGCCTCTGGATCGCGACCGGATTTGGCCAGGGTATCGATACCGACCCTATCTGCCTCTTGCTCATTCTTGCGGCTGAATCGCAGTTGGTTATCCAGGGCTGCAGCCTGGGTCGCGCTCATAGCTGCTATTCCCGCTTCACCACCGGCGGTAGCTGCCAGAACCAGGGCACCGAGCATACCGGCCAGGGTGGGAATTGTACTGTTGCGCTGTGCTTCCAGGGAGCGGGCGTAGTGCCGCTGGCTGAGGTGGCCCAATTCGTGGGCAACTACCGATGCAAACTGGTCTTCACGCTCTGCAAACAGAAACAGGCCGGTATGGACCCCCATGACTCCACCGGGGACTGCAAAGGCGTTCATGGTTTTGTTGTTTACTACAACAACATCAATTTCTTTGTCTTCCAGTGGGCTGTACTCGGCCAATTCCTTGACCATGCCCTCGACAAATTGCTGAATCAGGGCATCACTAGAGGTGCGAACCTGACTGCGAAAAATACGCAGCCACATCTGCCCCAGTTCTTTTTCCTGGGTGTGCGATACGACACCGCTGGTTCTGTCACCGAGCTCCGGGAGGCGGATTTCATCACTGTCCGCTATGGCAGCAAACGGGACTGCGCCGAGTAACAACCCCATACCCAGGCTTCGCAGTCCTGCGCGAAGTCGGTGGAGGATAGCTGGGGGGCGCGTTCGGTGAAGCAGGCTGTTTTTGGAATCAGTCATCTTGATTACTGCTCGGTCTGTCCATGAAGGATCTATAGTCCAACTCTATACGCTACCCCGTTGGACTGTCGAGGGTTGGACTTAGTGGACCATAAAAGGTTCACGCTTGCGCCAGGCGGAAAGTTAAAAAGCGTAAAGCCTGTGCGGGTTATGGCGTCTGGTTCGCGCTATAATCCCCGGCAATTCTGGTTTGTGACTAAAAAGGCAATGTCAGTAACTTCTTCTACCAATCAGCCCGATACCCAGATACCGAACTGGGACGCGGCCACTATTGTGGATGCAAGAAATCTGCCCTGCCCACAACCGTTACTGACCATGCGCCGGGCATTGCGGGAATACCCAGAGGGAACGCTGCTTTGTGTGCTGGCCACTGATGAAGGGTCCTGGCGAGACTTCCACAGTTTTGCGTCTTTAAGTGGCCGGTCCCTGCTCCGCGCTGAGCGACGTAATAATACCTTTCAATATTGGCTGTACGCTGGCAAATGAATAAAGATAAATCCCGAGAGTCTATGTTATCGATTGTAAAAGGCTGGGTGAACCGCTACTTCAGTCAGGAAGAAGTGGTGCTTCTGGTTTTAATATTGACCCTGGCCCTGGTGGTCCTGGCGACTCTGGGCGCTGTGCTGGCCCCGGTATTCACCGCGCTGGTGATCGCCTTCCTGATGCAGGGTATGGTGCAAAAGCTGAAGTCTTGGCGTGTGCCACACTGGCTGGCGGTTACCCTGTCCTGCTTGGTGTTGGTGGGTACTATTGTGGCTCTGTTATTTGTGGTACTACCTATTATCTGGCGTCAGTTGGTGCGGCTTGGGGCAGAGTTGCCCAATATGGTGCAGCGCGGCCAAGAACTATTATTGTTACTCCCTGAGCGCTACCCACGATTAATTTCAGCCGGACAGATCGATGAAATCTTCAATACCCTTGGCAGCGAATTGGGCGGCCTGGGACAGACACTGCTGGCCTTCTCCCTTACCAATCTACCCATTTTTGCCGGCTTGCTGATTTACGTTGTAGTGGTGCCGATCCTGGTGTTCTTCTTCCTTAAGGATGCGGAACAGTTGATCCGCTGGTGCACCTCTTTCCTGCCCAAAGAGCGGCCCATGCTCCACCAGATTTGGCATGAGATGAATGATCAGGTGGCCAATTATGTACGCGGTAAGGTAATAGAAATTGGCATTGTGGCTGCTGTCAGTTATGCCGCCTTCCTGTTACTGGGGGTGAACTACGCCCTGTTGCTGGCGGTAGCTGTGGGTTTCAGTGTGTTGATTCCTTATATCGGTGCAGCGGTTGTCACTATCCCCGTTGCGGCTATTGGGCTTTTCCAGTGGGGGTGGAGTAATGAGTTTCTCTACCTGATGGTGACTTACGGCATCATCCAACTGCTCGATGGCAACGTACTGGTACCACTGCTGTTTTCTGAGGCAGTTAACCTGCACCCGGTTGCTATTATCCTCGCGGTATTGTTCTTTGGCGGCATCTGGGGCTTCTGGGGCGTCTTCTTTGCAATTCCCCTGGCGACCTTGCTCAAGGCCATTATGAGTGCCTGGCCCACCCATGAGCACCAGGTGGAATGGGAGGCCCGGCGAAGCTCGGAGTAATTGCCCGATATCTTTCTTTGTCTGTAGGCTGCGGCATTTGCTAGAATGCCGCGCTTTCTTTTATTTGGTCCCTTCAAATAGGTGAGAGCCCATGAGCCTGGCTGACAAAGTTCTAGCGGTCAATAATGACCTGCCGATCCGCACCGACAAGCCTATCCACAGTGGCAAGGTCCGTTCCGTATACTGGCTGAGCGAAGAAGACAGCCGTCGCCTGATTGAGGAGAAGGGCTACCCGGTTTCTCCTGATACCCCACTTGCGGTAATGGTGATTTCCGATCGCATCTCCGCGTTCGACTGTATCTGGACTGGCGAAGGCGGTATGCGTGGCGTACCAGGCAAGGGCGCAGCACTAAATGCTATTTCCAACCACTGGTTCAAGCTGTTTAAAGAGCAGGGCCTCGCCGATAGCCACATTCTGGATATCCCGCACCCGCTGGTGTGGATCGTACAGAAGGCGCGCCCGGTTATGATCGAGGCGATCGCCCGTCAGTACATCACCGGCTCCATGTGGCGCTCCTATGAGAAGGGTGAGCGGGAGTTCTGTGGTATCGAGATTGCCGATGGCTTGCAGAAGGATCAGAAGCTGCCTGAATTGCTCATTACCCCCTCCAGCAAAGGTATTCTCAAGGGTATCCCCGGCGTGCCGGAAGCGGACGATGTCAATGTCACCCGCAAGAATATCAAAGACAATTTCGAAGCCTTCGGCTTCCGCAATGCAGGCGATATCGACCTGTACGAGAAGTTGCTGAAAGAAGGTTTTGATTTGATTTCCGCAGAGTTGGAAAAGCTCGACCAGATCTTTGTCGATACCAAGTTTGAATTCGGCTATGTCACCGATGCCAATGGTGAAGAGAAGCTGATTTATATGGATGAGGTGGGTACCCCGGACTCCTCCCGTATCTGGGACGGCGAACAGTATCGCGCGGGTAAGGTTGTGGAGAAATCCAAAGAAGGTTTCCGTCAGGCCCTGCTCAACTACTTCCCCGATGCCGATATCCTGCTGAACAAAGATCGCATGGATGAGCGCTCGGCTCTGGCTCGTGATAACGAGCTGCCAGAATCTATGCTGATGGATCTCTCTAATACTTATATTGGTATTGCTGAGAAGATTATTGGTACGAAACTTGAGATATCTGATAATCCCAAAGAGGAATTGCTTGAAGTTCTCCGCAAGGATTACGGTCTGGTCGACTAATCTGGATCGAACTGCAAAAAACCGGCGTTTTCGCCGGTTTTTTTATGCCTGCCATAATTCGCCACAATTCCTCCTGTTTTGTGCTCGTATTCCTGCCGCCTTTCGCCCGCTTCCCTCTGTTTAATGACTTCAACATCCAATTTAAAAGTGGAGGTAAGTGAGTGAACAGGGTGATGTTATTCGGGCAGCGGTTCCATAAAGACGATCTGATGTTGCCGACAGAGGAATACTATCGTCGTCGCCAGAAGACCGGTGGTGCCGGGCGCTGGTTGTTATTTATTGTGGTGGTATTGGCGGTAGTCATTGCGGCAATCGGGGCAGAGGTCAATGCCCAGGAACTTCCCGCTGTGAGTGATGCGATCCAGCGGGAGTTCACCGAGACAGTTACTCTGGACGATGTAAAGGGCGGGGACTTACTTTTTACTGGCAATGAGTCCGGAAAGTATATTCCAGCGGTGCACCTGAAAAGTCAGGTCAGTATTTCCGTGCGGGGTCTGGTAGCGGAAGTCGAGCTTCAGCAGCAATTCAAGAATACCACCGACGGCTGGCAGGAAGCGGTTTATGCATTACCACTGCCTGAGCGAGCTGCGGTGGCGGGGCTTGAAATTCAGGTGGGCGAGCGCCGCATTGTCGGTAAGGTACGCGAGCGAAAAGAGGCCTCCAAGATTTATAAGGCTGCTCGTGCGGCGGGTAAGCGTGCAGCTCTTCTAGAGCAGCAGCGCCCAAATCTGTTCACTAATAAAGTGGCCAATATTGCCCCCGATGAGATGGTGCAAATTAATATCCGCTTTTTGCAGCCAGTGAATTATGACAGCGGCGTTTTTTCACTGCGTATGCCCACCACATTGACCCCGCGCTATGTCCCTGGCAAGCCAATACCCTCCCAGGCATTGAACGGCGATCAGCAGGAGTTGGTGGCAGAGAGTAGTGGCTGGGCACTGCCCACTAATCAAGTGCCGGATGCTGCGTCGATAACTCCGTTTATGCAGCCAGCGCAGGAGCTAGAGGCACTGGGTAGTCATAATATTTCTATCGAGGTGGATCTGCATGGCGGACTGCCGCTAGCAAAAATCGATAGCCCCTATCACCAGATTGATATTGATAACCGAGGTGACGGTCGCTATCGGATTCAGTTGCGAGATGAAACAGCTGCAATGGATCGGGATTTCTTATTGAATTGGCAGCCGCGCGCTTCTGCTATGCCGCGGGCGGCATTGTTTAGCGAGAAAATCACAGCGCAAGAGGGGGTAGAAGAGCAGGCTGGTGCTTATCTGCAGGTCATGCTGCTGCCACCCAGCGACGGTACCTCTGCGCAGCGTTTACCGAGGGAAGTGATTTATGTGATCGATACTTCCGGCTCCATGTCTGGCAATTCTATTCGCCAGGCGAAGGAGAGCCTTACCCTGGCACTGTCTCGCCTGCACAGCAATGATCGCTTTAACGTTATTGAATTTAACAGTACAACCCGCGCATTTTTCCCGCGCCCGATAGCGGCGAGCTCGGAGAATATCCGCCGTGCGCGTCAGGAAATCGAAAACCTGAATGCGGAGGGGGTACAGAAATGGCGCCGGCCTTGCGAATGGCATTCGGTCAGCAAATGCAGGACGACACCAGTACCGTTCAGCAAGTCGTATTTATTACAGATGGTGCGGTGGGCAATGAGCGGGCCCTGTTCGAGTTAATTAGCCAGTCCTTGCATAACGCCCGGCTGTTTACTGTGGGTATTGGTTCGGCTCCCAATAGCCACTTTATGCGCAAAGCTGCTCAGTTTGGACGCGGTACTTTCGTCACCATCGGTGATATTTCCGAAGTTCGCGAGCGTATGCAGGCTCTGTTCGCCAAGTTGGAAAACCCTATGGCTACAGACCTGCAACTCAGTTGGCCCCAGGGCGTCGTCGCGGATGCCTACCCCAAGCGTATCCCGGATCTCTATAACGGTGAGCCTATGCAGTTGGTGGCCAAGGTGCAGGGTGATCTCTTGCAGGGAGATATCCAGCTGCGGGGCCGAATGGCGGGTAAACAGTTTGTGCGCAAACTCGCTCTGAAAGTAGAGAGTGGTAGCGATACTTCAGGCATCGGCAGTGTCTGGGCGCGCAGCAAGATAGATTCTCTGCGGGACCGGCAGCTTCAGTCTGGAGAGCAGTCGGATGCGGGGCTGGCTCTGCGCGAACAGATTTTGCAGATTGCACTGAGGCATCAACTTGCCAGCCCCTACACCAGTTTTGTTGCAGTCGAAGAGGAAGTTGTACGCAGTGCTGAAGAGAAGTTATCTCGCAGCTCGGTCACCAATATGGTGGCTAAAGGGCAAGTGCTACAGCGCCAGGCCTATCCGCAAACTGCTACAGGTCTCTACGGGCAGTTGTTGGCAGCGGCGGTATTGTTGATGTTTGCGGCGATCTTCCAGCGCGGTCGGGCCTTGCGCAGCAACTTGACCCGAGCCCTGCGCTCCTTCCTGCGCAGGGTTTTACCGGACCCCCGTCAACCCAGCGGCGCTAATCCTCTGCAACGGGGAGGTGTGTAAGCGTGGCTCGCTCACTGCTCTTTATGCTTTGCTTGGGAACGGGGTTGTGGCAGTTGGGCTCCGCCAGCTGGCTTCTGGCCAAGGCAGAATTGGCCCAAGTGTTGATTAATAGTGCTTGGGAAGAACAGCTACAGGGCGGGGCTCTGCAAAAGCCCTGGCCCTGGGCGGACACCTGGCCAGTGGCCAAGTTAAAGTTGGAAGGGCAGTCGCCATTAATTGTTCTCAGCGGCGGTAGTGGCCAGGCGTTGGCTTTCGGCCCTGGTCTCTTAGCTGGGTCCGGCAACCCTGGTGAGCCTCGCACCACGGTTATTGCCGCACACCGGGATACTCACTTTGCGGGATTAGAGCGTGTCAGGCGGGGTACCTCCATTTACCTGCAGGATAAACGCGGACGCTGGCATACTTATCGGGTTGCGGAAATGCGAATTGTGGACAGTGAGAGAGAGCGTTTGCCGATCTTTGCCGAGCGGGGTTTATTGCTGGTGACTTGTTACCCCTTTAATGCCCTGGCGGCTGGTGGCCCGCTGCGTTACTTGGTCTACGCTGAATATCAACCCGGTGGGGAGCTGGTTCAGCTGTGACTGATGTCTTTGTTTGAGACTCGATTTTGTAGTTCATTTTCTCAAAAATTCCATTAAATGTTCCGGTGAAACGGCCAAACGGCAAATAATTGTTTTGCTCTTTTGTTTTATTTGTTACTAACCGTCCTATCTGGAAAATTTTTTGTAGTAATACTACAATTCCCTCCGCTAACAACCGGGGATGGGGTTTTGTCCGCCAGTCTGCGCGGGCCCCGGAACAAATAATCACAGTCAAACTAGGCACTTGCGGCAATTAATTGCGCCGCTTTCCTCACCGTCATATTCGAGTAAAGATTCACAAACTTTGCATTTACGCCAACAAAGTTGGTGAATTGGCGGAACCAAGAAAAAAAGGAAGCTTTTTTTGCTCGCGCTGTAGTTTGCCCGCGTACCGATTTTTGAGAAATAGACCGACTCGACGTCGCCTAATTCGCCGAGGAGCACTTGATGCACGAAGATACCGATAACCTCGAAACGCAGGAGTGGCTGGACGCGCTGCAAGCGGTTATCCGCTATAGCGGCAAAGAACGCGCAGCCTTCCTCCTGAAGCAGCTGTCTGACCGCGCTACCGATGTAGGCGTACAATTGCCTGCGGCAATCACCACTCCCTATCGCAATTCCATTCCGCCCAATGCGGAAAAGCGTATGCCTGGCGACTTATTTATGGAGCGCCGCATTCGCTCCCTGATTCGCTGGAATGCCCTGGCGATGGTGGTACGTGCCAACCAGAATGACGATGGCCTCGGTGGCCATATTTCCAGTTTCTCCTCTGCGGCGACACTCTACGATGTGGGCTTTAACTACTTCTTCCGTGGCAATGAGGGGGAGGAGCGCGGCGACCTGATTTTCTTCCAGGGCCACAGCGCGCCGGGTATTTATGCTCGCTCCTACTTGGAAGGGCGTTTCGATGAAGAGCAGCTGGACAACTTCCGCCGCGAAGTGAACGGCAATGGCCTGTCCTCCTACCCGCACCCCTGGTTGATGCCAGAGTACTGGCAGTTCCCCACGGTCTCCATGGGATTGGGGCCGATCCAGGCGATTTACCAGGCGCACATTATGCGCTACCTATCTGCCCGTGGCCTGTCCCCGCGCGGCGATCGCAAAGTGTGGGCTTTTCTTGGTGACGGTGAGTGTGACGAGCCGGAAACCCTGGGCGCAATTTCCCTGGCCGGCCGCGAGCAACTGGAAAACCTGGTGTTTGTGGTTAACTGTAACCTGCAGCGTCTGGACGGCCCGGTACGCGGCAACGGTAAGATCGTGCAGGAGCTGGAAGGCGTATTCCGCGGTGCCGGTTGGAATGTTGTCAAAGTACTCTGGGGTCGCCTATGGGATCCGCTGCTGGAGAAAGATGACAAAGGCCTGTTGCAGAAAGTCATGGACGAAGTTGTCGATGGCGAGATGCAGAACTTCAAGGCCAACGGCGGCGCTTATACCCGCGAGCACTTCTTCGGCAAATACCCGGAGTTGCTGGAGCTGGTTAAGGATATGTCCGACGATGAGATTATGAAGCTCAATCGCGGCGGCCACGATCCTTACAAGGTATACGCAGCTTACGCGGCGGCGATGGCCCATAAAGGCCAGCCCACCGTGATCCTGGCGCAGACCGTTAAAGGTTACGGCTTGGGCTCCGCCGGTGAAGCGGCGATGGATACCCATTCTGTGAAGAAGCTGGATCTGGATTCTCTCAAGCGTTTCCGCGATCGCTTTGCTATTCCGCTCACCGATAAAGAGCTGGAAGAGGTCCCATACTACCGCCCATCTCCGGACAGCCCGGAAATGAAATATATGGCGGAGCGCCGCAAGGCCCTGGGTGGCCCGGTTCCCCGTCGCCCGGTTGAGTGCCCGAAACTGGAAGTTCCCGGTCTCGATGCGTTCAGCGCACTGACCAAAGGCTCCGGTGAGCGTGAGATCTCCACCACTATGGCATTTGTCCGCGCTATTGCCGCCCTGGTGAAAGACAAGAATATCGGCAAAAACATCGCGCCGATCGTTCCCGATGAAGCCCGTACCTTTGGTATGGAAGGCCTGTTCCGCCAGCTGGGTATCTATTCCTCCCAGGGGCAGCGCTACACCCCGGTGGATCACGGCCAGATCATGTATTACAAGGAAGATAAGAAAGGCCAGGTGCTGGAAGAGGGCATCAACGAAGCCGGTGCTATGTCCACCTGGATGGCGTTGGCCACGGCTTACAGCAACCACGGCGTGCCGATGGTGCCTTTCTATATCTACTACTCCATGTTCGGTTTCCAGCGTATCGGCGACCTGGCCTGGGCCGCTGGCGATATGCAGGCGCGCGGCTTCCTGATCGGTGCTACTGCTGGCCGTACCACTTTGAACGGTGAGGGTCTGCAGCACCAGGATGGCCACAGCCACGTACTGTCCTCCACAATCCCCAACTGCCGCAGCTACGACCCGGCTTACGGTTATGAGCTGGCGGTGGTTATGCAGCGCGGCTTGAAAGAGATGTACGAAGAGCAGAAGAACCTCTTCTACTACATCACTATCGAGAACGAAAACTACCTGCAGCCGGAAATGCCTCAGGGCGTGGAAGAGGGCATTATTCGTGGTATCTACAAGCTGCAGTCCAACGTCAAGAAAGGCGCCAAGGGCAAAGCGGCGAAGAAACATGTACAGCTGATTGGTGGCGGTACTATTTTGCGCGAAGTACTGGCAGCGGCGGATATCCTCGCCGACCAGTTCGGTGTGACCTCCGATGTCTGGAGCCTCACCTCCGCTGTGGAATCGGCCCGTGAAGGCCAGGATGTGGCGCGCTGGAATATGCTGCACCCGGAAGCCGAGCCGCGCAAAGCCTGGATCACCGAGCAGTTCGAAGGTAATACCTCTCCGGTTATCGCCTCCACCGACTACATCCGTTCCTATGTGGAGCCACTGCGCGAATTTATCGACGGTGAACTGACCACCCTGGGTACCGATGGTTTCGGCCGCAGTGACAGCCGCGAGCAGCTGCGTCGCTTCTTCGAAGTGGATCGCAACTACGTGGTAATTGCCGCACTGAATGGCTTGGCCAAGCAGGGCGTTATTGATGCGAAAGAGGTTGCGGAAGCAATCGTGAAGCTCAATATCGACGCTGAAAAAGTTAACCCGCGCATCAGCTAAGAGAAGGCAGAACTCCTATGGCAAAACAAGTCATTAAAGTGCCTGATCTCGGTGGTGCCGATCAGGTGGATGTGATTGAAATTTCTGTTGCTGTCGGCGATACCGTCGCGCAAGAGGACTCACTGATTGTGGTGGAGGGCGATAAAGCCTCCATGGATGTGCCAGCCCCAGTGGCTGGCAAAATCCTCAGCATTAGCGTGAAGGAGGGCGATAAGGTCTCTGAAGGCGACGTGATTGGGGAAATCGAAACCGATGTGGCGGAAGCGCCGGCAGAGGAGCCCGCTGCGGCCCCCGCCAAGCAAGAAGCTGCACCTGTCGTGGAGCCTGTGGCTGAAGCCCCTGTGGCAGCGGCGAGCGGCGAGCCGAAAGAGGAAACGATCCAGATCCCGGATCTGGGCGGTGCTGATGCGGTTGATGTGATCGAGATCAGTGTACAGCCCGGTGATGTGGTTGAAGAGGGGGACTCCCTGATTGTAGTGGAAGGCGATAAAGCCTCTATGGATGTGCCTTCCCCCAGCGCCGGTACCGTGGTTTCTATCGCCGTTAAAGAAGGCGACAAGGTTTCCACGGGTGACACCCTGGGCGTGTTGAAAGTGGTTGCTGCAGGCGCCGCCGAGCCCGCTACTCCAGCTGCAGTCCCTGCTGCGACAGCGCCTGTCGAGAGCGCGCAGCAGCAGGCACCTGCTTCTGTTGAGCCCCCGGCAGTGCCGCAGAAAGACTATCAGTTGGAGCGCAACCTCACCGCAGCAGCCCAGGTTTACGCCGGCCCCGCCGTGCGCAAACTGGCCCGCGAGTTGGGCGTTACCTTGAATAAGGTGAAGCCCACCGGTCCGCGCAACCGGGTCTCCAAGGACGATCTGCATAATTACATCCGCGAGCAGGTGAAGAAAGCTGAGAGCGGCGCGGTTGGTGTCGGCGGTGGAATCGGTATCGCCAAGATGCCGGATATCGACTTCAGCCAGTTTGGCCCGGTGAATGTGGAGCCGATGAGCAAGATCCACAAGATTACCGCAGCCAACATGTCGCGCAACTGGCTCAACGTGCCTCACGTCACCCAGTTTGACGATGCGGATATCACAGAGCTGGAAACCTTCCGCAAGTCCATGAAGGCCGAGGCGGAGAAGCGCGGAGTGAAGCTCACCCCAGTGCCTTTCCTGCTGAAAGCGGTAGCCGCAGCCCTGCGTGCAGAGCCGAGCTTTAATGTGTCCCTGCACAACGATGGCGAGCACATTGTGCGCAAGGACTATGTGCATGTGGGTATGGCAGTAGATACTCCAAAAGGCTTAATGGTGCCGGTTATCCGCGATGTGGATAAGAAAGGCCTGTACGAGCTGGCGGCAGAGGCCACTGAAATGGCCCTGAAAGCCCGCGATGGCAAGCTGAAGCCCAACGAGATGCAGGGTGCCTGCTTTACCATTTCCAGTTTGGGGGCTATCGGCGGCACCGGATTCACCCCGATCGTCAATTCTCCGGAAGTTGGTATCCTCGGTGTTTCCAAGCTGGCGATGAAGCCGGTGTGGAACGGTAAGGACTTTGAGCCTAGGCAGATGTTGCCCTTGGCGCTCTCCTACGATCACCGCGCGGTAAATGGCGGAGATGCCGGACGCTTTATGACTTACTTGGTCAGCGTGCTGGCGGATGTGCGCAGACTGTTGCTGTAATTGCCAGCGAGTTAAAGCCAGTAAAAAAAGCGGCCAATCGGCCGCTTTTTTTATAGTCAGGACTAAGGAGCCTTTAAGTGGAAATGAAATATTCGCCGCGTAAAACAACAATAAGATGATTTACGCGCAAATCGATTCTGGGTTGCTGGCTGCTAATGCCTCGGCAGCTAGACTCACAGAGAGGCTACTATCATCGCAGCACTGAAAATGTGAGGTGTCGGATTATGGGACCTACAAGGAAATTCGCGTTGCCGCTTGTGGCGGTATTTGCGATGCAGGGCTGCTTGTTTTTGCCTGCGGACGAAGTGGAGGGTGAAGACCCTTTCTTTTATGAGGCAGAGGCTGCCGGACAAAGCGCCAGCTTTGTGGAAGTCGGCAGTAACCACACAAAATACCCACAACCCCTTACCGCCAAAAGCGAATGCGAGGCGGCGGATTGCGTAGATAGCTTGCAGGACTCCATGGCCTGGTTTTTCCCTATATTGCGGGTTTACTAACGATAGTAGCCGAGCCCAGTGTGGAGCTGTTGCGAAATAGCCGGATCTAAAAGTGCGTGGACTCTGTCCGCGCGGTGCTGATACGGAGCGCTACCATGCAAAAGTTTGCGATATTTATTTCTGCATTGTCGATGGGTGTATTCCTTGAGGGTTGTGGAACCCCCGATACGCGCAATCAAGTGGTTTATCCCGTAAGCCCGCCAATTCCCCGCCATGCGGAATACCGGGGTTATCCCTCTTCTCACTCTTCTCATTCCTCCCATGTGCCAGATGCGCCTGCATCTCCAACAAGCTGCCCGGGGGATTCTGAGGAGCTGGCGCCGGGTTCTATTTGCCCACCCAGTGCCCGTTGTTTTGACATTTCCGGTGGAAGGCGTTGTATTTCCTATGAAAATTAGCGTTGTTTTTATTCTTATTCTTGTAGCGCAGTCCCTGGCGGGCTGCGTGGCTGACGGTTTCGGTTATGACTTAACCGGCACGGCAACTTACTACACCTACAAAACCACTCCGGTGCCACCGGATGAACTTACTGCATTCCCGCGTTTTTGCCTGGCCGGTGATCCCTATATGGGAAGTCTCGATAACTGTATTGCCGAGGGTGTGCACTGCTATCAATTGGATACCGGTGATTGGTGTGAAGGGCCTTATTCACCGTTTGAATTAAGTTATAGCTTTTATTGATCGATATTAAGGTTATCTGCGATTGAAGGGAGTATTGGCTGGGTGATTTGGGGCTATTTTAATAGTGTTTTGATACTCTCTTTAATCGAGGTGCCAATATAGTACTTCAGGCCATGGAAAGTACCTTTGATGTTAATTCCTGGGTTGTATTCGTACCCGAGTTTTTCCAGAAGCACATTGAGTTTTTTCTTGATGCCAATAGCAAACCAGCTGCAAGGGAATGAAATAATACTCGGAGTTTCTCCATTGTGTAGGTATATTTCTTCGTTGTGAATTTTGCTTACTTGGCTTAGTAGATTGAAACTTGGATTGGCGGCATCAAAGTTAAAAAAAGTTGGCTTTCGCCGTCGATACCTATTTGTGTGCAGTTTTGGTGTGCATAATAGTGCCTAAGAATTTTTTGGTCATCAGAGTAATTGGGGTACATCTTACGAGCGGTCTGGAAAAGGTTTTGTAGCGCTATATTTTTGCCTATAAAGACACCTGTAGAAAAAACACACTCGCTGGGAAAAAATTTTCTTTCAAAAAATCCTTGTATACCGCTATGTTCGTAATCATTGGAAAAAATAATTTCCTTGCCAAAGGTGAGAAATTTTTTTCTAAGTGTTTGATTGATGGCAGTATTAGTGAATCGAAACCATCCAGGTAGCAGACGATATCCTCTTCCGGTAGGGATCTAAAGAAAGGCATTAAGATGTCTATTTTGGAAGAGAAATCTTTCCAAGGATAATTGTGCCCAAGGATAGATAATGACACGCCGTTGCGGTTGGCGGATTCCAGCAGGACAGGAAGCATCCTTTCCGAGTGGGTGGCAATCGTGGCGACATGCAACATCTTTTAGGAAGAGATCTCGATAATCTGAAGTATTTTTTAACGGCATGGATTTATTGCCGTTCGGAGAAAGTCTAGACGAACGCGGCTTTTGCCACTGAAGTTCGGCGGAACTTGATTTTCTTACGAAAAAGCGTTTGTGTGCACGCTCGTGTTTTTATGGATTATTCTTTCATTGGTGATTGTTTTACTGTGGATGCCAAACCCTAGGGCTGGGGGTATTAGGGAGGAGGGTTATCCGTCAATAAATAGGCTGGTAATGAAAGGTGCCAATAAAAGCTGGCTTTGGAATGTTATTGTTGCGGTGGATCAATTGGGCAATGCCATTGCTGGCGGCAATCCTGATGCAACTATATCTGCGCGCTGTGGCTATTTCTCAAGGGTGACAGAAACACGTTTTCGGCGTTACTGGAGGTTTCTGGAGCGGGTAATTAACTATACCCTGAAGCCGATTGATGGGCCCGATCACTGTTACCAATCCTACCTGTGGGATCACGCTGAGAAACACGAAGAAGGCAGTGATTATATGCGTGCTGTTTTAGGAGTTATTGTGATTTTGATTTGTGTGCCAATGGGCTTGTTGATCCGCTTGTATGTGATTGTTTTTCCTGGAGCCCGCTGGAAAAAGGAGAAGCGCAAGTAGAAAAAGCCCGGGCGCATAGTGTTGGTGCGCCCGGGATAAGCGGGGTTAAGTATTAGTCGCGTGCTCTAAGGGTAAATTGCTTTCTTGACTATCTGCGTGACGGGCAGCTGATAGTTTGCCGCCGGCAATCTTGCGCAGGGCAACATAAAATACCGGAGTGAGGAACAGGCCAAACAGGGTTACACCGATCATGCCGGTAAATACGGTAATGCCCATGGCATTGCGCACCTCAGCGCCAGCGCCGCCGGCCAATACCAGTGGAACAACACCGGCAATAAAGGCGACTGAAGTCATAATGATCGGGCGCAGACGCAGGCGGCAGGCTTCCAGTGCAGCCTCGACAGTGCCTTTGCCTTCCATTTCCAGTTCGCGAGCAAATTCCACGATTAAAATAGCGTTCTTACAAGCCAGCCCCATCAGTACAACCAGCCCGACTTGAACAAATACATTGTTGTCGCCGCCAGTAGCCCAGACACCGAATAGTGCAGCCAGCAGACACATGGGCACGATCAGGATCACCGCCAGTGGCATTACCCAGCTTTCATAGAGGGCGGCCAACACCAGGAATACCAGTAGTACTGCGAGAGGGAAAACCACCATGGCGGCATTGCCCTGGTTGACCTGCTGGAAGCTGAGGTCGGTCCACTGGATTTGCATGCCCGGTGGCAGGGCTTGGCTGGCAACCTGCTCAACCGCTGCCAGTGCCTCGGAAGAGGACAACATGCTGGGATCGGACTGCCCCATCAGGTCGGCTGCCGGATAGCCGTTGTATCGGATCACCGGGTCTGGTCCGTAACTCTGGCGCAGGGTCACCATGGTGCTGATGGGCACCATCTCCCCATTCATATTGCGGGTGTAGAGATTATCGAGATCCTGCACTTCATCGCGGAAGGGTGCATCAGCCTGGGCAACGACCTGGTAGGTGCGGCCGAAAAGGTTGAAGTCGTTGATATACATAGAGCCGAAGTAGAGCTGCAGGGTGCCGAACAAGTCGTCCATGCGCACACCTTGAGCCTTGGCCTGTAGTCGATCCACTTCCGCGTCCATCTGCGGCACATTGGCCTGGTAGGAGCTGAAGGGGTAGCTGAGGCCGCTGGCTTGGCTCAGGGCGCCAGCCAACATATTGGTGGCGTTTTGCAACTCACCGTAGCCAGCACCGCGACGGTCCTGAACATAGAGGGAGTAGCCGGAACCGGCACCCAGTCCGAAGATGGGCGGCGGCATAAAGGTCATGGCAAAGCCTTCCTTGATCTGTGAGATCTTGCCATTTAGCTCCGCAGCGATTTCCTGGGCACTGCGCTCACGTTCATCGAAATCGTCGAACAGGATAAATACCGTGCCCACGTTGGGAGTGTTGGTACCTTGCAGGGCATTGAAGCCGACAAAGGCCGCGGCGTTGGCAACACCTTCTGTTTCCAGGGCCAATTCACTCACGCGGCGAGCAACTTCCTCGGTGCGATCCAGGGAGGCACCTTCCGGCAGGCGGATACTACCCACCAGGTAAGTCTTATCCTGAACCGGAATAAAGCCGCCGGGGACCTGTTGGAACAGGGCGAAAGTACCGCCGAGCAATATCAGGTAAACACCAAATACGATACCGCGACGCTTGAGGCTACCACCAACGATCCGCTGGTAACGCTCGGAATTGCGCTGGAAGAAGCGGTTGAACGGGCGGAATATCCAGCCGAACAAACGCTCAATAATCCGCGCGGGCATATCCGGTTTGGCGCCGTGAGGCTTCAACAGAGTTGCCGCCAGAGCCGGAGATAGAGTCAGAGAGTTGATCGCGGAGATAATGGTGGCGATGGCAATAGTGGTGGCAAACTGGCGGTAGAACTGGCCGGTGATGCCGTCCAGGAATGCCATGGGCACAAACACCGCGCAGAGCACCAGGCTGATCGCGACAATTGGACCGCTCACCTCTCGCATGGCCTGGTGGGCAGCGGCTAAAGGTGTCAGTCCCTCCTCGATATTCCGCTCGACGTTTTCCACCACCACAATGGCGTCATCCACCACAATACCGATGGCCAGCACCATAGCGAACAAGGTCAGGGTGTTGATTGAGAAGCCCAACATCAACAGCACCGCAAAGGTGCCGACAATAGATACCGGCACGGCCAACAGTGGGATCAATGAGGCGCGCCAGGTTTGCAGGAACAGGATAACTACCAGAACCACGAGCAGCACGGCTTCCAGTAGGGTCTTGATCACTGAGCTGATGGAGGTGCTAACAAAAACCGTGGGGTCGTAAGCGACTTCCCACTTGAGGCCTTCCGGGAACTGATCATCCAGTTCAGCCATTTTCTCCCGTACCGCCGCAGAAACCTCCAGTGAGTTGGAGCCGGGGGATTGGAAAATAGGGATGGCGACAGCCTGGCGGCCGTTGAGCAGGGCGCGCAGGGAGTCCTGGGAAGAGGCCAGCTCTACACGGGCCACATCTCTCAGGCGGGTGATCTCACCATTATTGCCGGTCTTGAGTACAACATCGCCAAACTCCTCTTCACTTTCCAGGCGGCCTTTGGCGTTAATGGAAATCAGGAAGTCGGAGCCGTTCGGCATGGGGGAGGCGCCGATCTGGCCGGCGGAAACCTGTACGTTCTGCTCACGCACGGCACTGACAATATCGGCAGCAGTAATGCCTACGGCGGCGGCTTTCTGCGGGTCCACCCACAAGCGCATGGCGTAGTCACCGGAACCGAATACGGCGGCAAGACCCACGCCGGGAATGCGCGATAGCTCATCGCGAATATGCAGTACGGCGTAGTTGCGAATATAGGTAGCGTCGAGGCTATCGTCCGGTGAAATCAGGTGCACCGCCATCATCAGGTTTGGCGACTGCTTCTGGGTAGTAACACCTTGCAGGCGGACATCTTCAGGCAGGCGCGGCAGGGCCTGGGACACCCGGTTTTGCACCTGTACCTGGGCTTGGTCCGGGTCGGTGCCCAACTCAAAGGTCACGTTCAAAGTCAGGGTGCCATCACTGCCAGCCACTGACTTCATGTAGATCATATTTTCCACGCCGTTAATCGCTTCTTCCAGCGGCGTGGCTACAGTTTCTGAGATCGTCTTAGGGTTAGCGCCAGGATAGCGAGCACTCACTTGCACGCTAGGGGGTACAACTTCGGGATATTCGCTGACCGGCAGTGAGGGAATACTGATCAGGCCGACGACGAAAATAATGATCGACAACACGGATGCAAATATCGGTCTGTCGACAAAGAAACGGGAAAAATTCATATACTGCTACTCCGAGAGCGACTCAGTCAGCCGCTCGGATTCCATTGATAGGATTAGCTGAATGTATGGGCTCACTTCGGCAAGCCCCTTGCTCTTTGTTTAGTGGCCAGCGACTTGGGTCGCCTTTACCTGCTCCTGCATGGCCACCATTTCCGGTGCGACGGGCATGCCCGGGAAGAAAATCTTTTGCAGGCCATTCACCACAATTTTCTCGCCGGGCTCCAGGCCGCTGCGGATAACCACAAGGTCACCTTGGCGTTGGCCAGCGACCACGGGGCGCTTTTCGGTGACATTACTGTCGTTGACGATGTAGACATAGCGGCGGTCCTGATCGGTAAGAACCGCTTTGCTATTGATTAAAACTGCCTGTGAAACCTCTTCAATTGGCATTTCCACCCGGGCAAATTGCCCCGGTCTGAAAAAGCCGTCCCTGTTGTTAACCACAGCGCGGAACTGAATAGTGCCGGTATGGCTGTTCAGGCGGTTATCAATAAAGTCCAACTCTCCACTGTGTGGATAGCCCTGCTCACCGGCGAGACCTACGCGCACAGCAGGTTTTTGCCCGCTATTAAGTAAGTCGCGGCCCTTAGCAAAAGTCTGTTCGTCACTTTCGAAATACACGTACATTGGGTCGACAGAGACCAGCGTTGTCAGCAGGGTGCTGTCGGCATTGGCGAGATTGCCTTGAGTAACCAGGGCGCGGCTTACTCGGCCACTTATTGGTGCTTTAACTTCAGTGTATTGAAGGTCCAACTGGGCATTTTCCAGTGCTGCTTCGGCGGCGCTGAGAGCCGCTCGGGCCGAATCTCGCGAAGCGATACGCCGGTCGTATTCCTCGCGGGAGATGGCTTTGCTGTTGAGTAGCTGTTTTGCCCGGCCGGCTTGCTTCTCGCTATAGGAGAGGTCGCTGCGAACCCGAGCCAGGTCTGCGCGGGCGGCGCGTTCGCGGGCCTGATAAGGGCGGGGGTCAATGGTGAACAGGACATCGCCCTGTTTGACCAGAGTTCCCTCGGCAAATGAAACCTTGTCGATATAACCGCTAACCCGCGGGCGCAGTTCAACGGTTTCTGGGGCTGCCACACGGCCGGTAAAGCTGCGCCACAATGTCGTATTTCCTGCAGATACCTGGGCGACCTCCACAGCTGGGGGAGGCGGTTGTTGACCGCTGGGTGCGTCACTGTTGCAGCCGGCGAGTACCAGTGCAGATACGCCGAATAAAACCGTCGTTAATTTTCTTACCATTACGCGTGTACTCCCTTTGCTACGGAGGGGGAAGGGCTATTGGGTGCTTCTCCCAGTAAGGGCGTAACTCTAGCGCTGGCCAAGTTGGTTGCGGTATCCGGGAACTGTTAATTGATTGCCTATTTCTACTTAAGACGTGCTTTTGGGTTGGAAGGATCACATTCTATTGGATGTGTAAAGAACTGGATATATAACTAGTTATCGCAAAAAGTGATTAAGATATTACAGCGACTGTAGGGCTATTAATCGGTTATAGTTACCTATTACTGCACAGTGATTGCCCAATCCTGCAAAACTACACGGAAATTGCCTAAAACTCCGTATACTCTGTGCCACTTCGTGTTGAGTCGTGGAATTGTTAGCGGGCACAAGGGGAGCATATGAGCATTGAAAAAAGAGCGGAATTTAACTCTGTCGCCATGGATATGGAGTCGATACGGCAGAAGCTGATTGCCTCCCTGATGCGTCAGGCACCGGAACAGGGATTAAATGAAACGGTACTGGGTGGTCTCTCCCTGATTCGCTGCAATGAGCCGGGAGCCTGTGCGGCATCGGTGTATACACCGTCCCTGAATTTTATTATTCAAGGCCGCAAGACCTTGGAGCTGGGAGACCGGGAAATCTCCTATATGCCGCTGAGCTATGTGGCAACCTCAGTGCACTTGCCGATCCTGGGGCGTGTTGAAGACGCTTCCCTGGATACTCCGTTTCTCGGCGTAAAGATAACGATCGATCCGCAAGAGGTGGCAGACCTGGTTATGGAGCTGGGTGATAAGGCGCCGGGTGTGGAGGCTGGCTACGACTGCCCCGAAGTCAGCTGCGGCCTGTGCCTGACCAAAATGGATTACGGTATGCTTGATGCGCTAAACCGGCTGGTCTCCTTGCTGGATAGCCCTAAAGATGTCCCGATACTGGCGCCATTAGCCCGGCGTGAGATTATCTATCGCGCCCTGATGGGGGAGATTGGCGCGCGGATGCGCAAGTTTGCCATGGTAGATAGCCAGGCGAACCGGGTATCCCGCGTGATTGAGGTGCTAAAAGACCGTTTCTCAGAACCGCTGCGTATCAGTGACTTGGCCGACCAGGCCAATATGAGTGAGTCATCCCTGTATCACAGCTTTAAGCAGATCACGCGCATGTCCCCGTTGCAGTTCCAGAAAAAGCTGCGTTTACATGAGGCGCGACGCCTAATGTTGACTGAGGGACTGGAAGCGGCTTCCGCCAGCTATCGGGTTGGCTATGAGAGCCCCTCTCATTTCAGTCGTGAATACAGCCGTATGTTTGGTCTTCCGCCCCGCGCGGACGTGATTAAATTGCGCGGTGAACAGCGGGTCCCAGCTTAATTTGAAACTGGGTTGCCCTGCTTCAAAACAAATAAGCTACACCACCCTTCGGGACTGATATCGCCCTCCACAACCAGGCAGGCATTGGGGGGCTCAAACAGCTGACAGTCCACGCACTTTTTCCCATCCTTGGGAGTATCCTGGTAATTTACCTTGTCTTTTTGCGCTTTGATTTGGGCCTGAGCTGAGGGTGTTGAAATAAATGTGGCAGGAATTAAAAGTAGCGATGTTCCTGAAAGCTTAAGAAAGTGGCGACGGGAGTTGTCTAGAGGCTTTTCCATAAATGAACGCCTGAATGATGAAAATAAGTTTCTGGCATTCAGGTTAGCTGGAGAAGGGAGTTTTGCTCAAATTAAAGGCTTTGTTTTAAGCGGTAATCTTATTCTATTTGTTAAATTGGAGACGGCGCCATGTAGGCGCCGTCTGTTTTTACTTCTTTACTTGGTTACGCGTATTTTAGCTACAGATTTATCTCCGCTGCGAGATACGACCCGAACCTTTAAGCCGTAAGGTGTGATAGCGCGGCCGGCATCTGGTATTTCTTCGCTGCTATAGCTCCGGGTGTCATTAAACAATGGGTAGCGGCGGTTGTGAGTGTCACTTAAGAGTATGCCGTAGTCCTCGAGTAAATCCAGAACCATGTCGTCGGCTCTTTCGATGTTAAATGTGGCATCGTGAACCTGATAGCGGGTACTGGCAACGGAATCATCACTCCATCTCAATACATTTTGGTCGGCATCAACAACTCCGAGGAAGCCATTTCCTGGGTGTACGCCAACCCAGTTATTATCGTAGCTGGAATCTACGTACCAAACCAAGAGGCCTTCTGTGAAAGTGAGCATCTCGCCGGCTACATTCACATGTGCCAATCCGGCATCAACGCCGCGATGCGTACGCCATTCGAGTAAGTAGTAGTGATCGTGCTCGAGATAGCCTGGGTTTCGGCTAAAGCCTGCAAGGCTAAAGTTGCCATCAGTTTCAGCATCATCGAAAAGGAATGTTGTGTCATCAATTTCGATGCTGATGTCATCGGCAAAAAGACCTGAATTCGCTACGGCGCCATCAGTAATATAGGTAAGTGAAAGGCTAATTTCTTGCCCGGCGTAAGCGCTTAGATCGAATGCAACGTCAATCCAGCCCTCGGAGCTACCAGTAATACCATTACCTGGGTTGGTGCCGTTGGGGTTGGTATCTGTAGTTACTGAACCAGGAATGGAGACAAAGTCATCACCGGAATCTACCATGATCGCGGCGTAATCCCAATCCAGCTCAATGTCGTACCAAGCTTTGAAAGAGAGTCTTGCTGTTTCTGCATTGCTCAGATCAACAGATATTGTCATAGAGTTTTGCAGGTTGTTGCCGCTACCGCTGAAGTAGGCGTATTCTCCACTGCTGGGTTCGGTAACTATTTCTTGTTTTGCTGGTAGGTCAATTCGGACTGCATCGTTATTGGTCCCCTTATTAACCGCTTCATCGAGTAGCAACTCGATACCGCGGCGAGGAATTTCATCTAGTGCAATAGTTTCACCATGAAGCCAGTTCCCACCATGGTTGTGTTGCAGGTATTCCTTGGCATAGGCAGAGAAGCCGGTGGGCTCTGAACCCGGAATAATACCGGCCCAGCTACCACTGGACATAATGGACCAGGAGGAGACGGGTTCACCGCGACCGCTACCATCGGTATCGTATTCATCGGGCAAGCCCAGGTCATGGCCGTATTCATGACTGACAACCCCTGCAGCGGCGTCAGCCGGCTGAATGGTGTAATCATAAGCGGCCATAGTGCCGCCCCAGTAATCTACCTCCGCAGTAGTCCCTTCAAGTGAATAGACTCCGCCAAGATTCCAACGGTGAGACCAAATGGCGTCTTCGCCCAGTTGCCCGCCACCTGCTTCTTCACCAACCGAGGAGTGGAAGATCATGATGTGGTCTACTAAACCATCTGCTTCCCAAAAATCGCCATCACCATCCAAGTCGTAACGGTCTTCAATATCAAAATCTGACAGGTCTACTGTGGGGTCGGCAGCTGCAGCTTCCAGGGCCTCGCGAATCAGGGAGCGGGCATCTCCATCAGTGTTATTGCCGTAAAAAGCTGCAGGTTGGCTGGCCATATACCAACCTGCTACAGAGCCTTCAACTGAGTAGCTGTTACCGGATTGCTGCCAGTAAAACTGTTGCATGGATAGCATGTTTTCCCCATTGGGGCCTTCAAAGCCGTTTTGGGAGAAAAGTAAGTCAGCGTAATGTTCAGCGGCGTAATCCGCGTAGTACATATCACTTTCCCCGGGCTCGATGCTGTTATGGGGAAAATCGGGGAACTCCATCAATATAGCGAGAACCCGTGCAGTTTGGGCTTCACCGTCGTAGCTCTCTAGTTGAATGTTTCTAGGGTGGCGGCTGCCATGGTTGCGGTGAAGGGGGCCTTTGCCCCTTTTAAGCCGGGGGTGATGTCCTCCTCGGGCATCGCGCATCATCGTTACGGTATCGCTGGAAAGATCTTGAGCCCCATTAATGCTATGGGTGGCCCGCTCTTTTAAGTAAACCTTTAAAGTGCGTTCAGCTTCTGCAATAGAGGCATCTTGGCTGATGCGCCCAGAGCGCTTGAGCATATCAATTAATTTGGCTTCATTGGCAATAACCAAGTCGACTTGATCACCGCCCTTTTGAGATGAGTTAACGGCGTGGGCATTGACTGTCATCAGGCTCAGTGCAAGCGTGCCGACGGAGAGCAAACTGTTTATTTTTAGCATGATCCCTTCTTGTGCGTTCCGAGATAATTATAAGTTCCGAAATCAGACATAAATAAAACTTACTAAAATAGTCAGATTTCGAGTTGTGGCAGCTCAGTTTTTTTATTATTAGCTACAGAGGGATGACGTTTTAAGATGATTAGGCCGCAATAAAATTATAGAGATTTGGCATAATTTTAAACTAAAGTGTGACGTTCATTTGATCACTGAGAAATTTTCCCGTTGACACTGTTTGAAAATATTTCCCCGTCTGGATGGCTTTTGTAGCATAACTTGTTGCACATTTAATTTTTATTGTTTTTCCATGGTAGCCAGAGGCAAATTTGTAACCCTCCACCGGGGCGGTTCAAGAGTTGTATGTACCCATCGTGTGCATCAATGATTTCTCGGCAGAGAGCTAAGCCCAGGCCGACACCTTGCTCTTTAGTTGAGAAAAAGGGGAGCAAAGCCTGCTCGAGCACTTTCTCACTCATGCCACAGCCACGATCGGAGAGTACTAACTTTTGCCCAAGGATATCGGTGCTGACTTCAAGCTCAATATTCTCACTATCACTACCAGCTTCTCGTGAATTTTTAATCAAATTTAACAGGGCCTGTTCAATTTGAATGGGGTCAAAATAACCGGGTTCATCCGGTAAGGCGCCCTTAATTGAGAAGGCCTGAATTGGCATTATACGATCGACTAGATCTTGCCAAGTTATGGCCTCGCAGCTAGGGGAGGGAGTTTTGCAAAAGAGGCATATCCTTGGGTGAACTCTGTTAGATGCTTACAGCGATCTGCAATAATATCGAATACTTTTTCCAGGGCTTTCTCTTTGCCGGGCTTTGTTACCAGCATTTTTCCTGAGTGGGCGAGAGACGAGATCGGGGCAAGGGAGTTGTTCAGTTCATGGCTTATCAGGCGAATAACTTTTTTCCAAACTTCTACTTCCGCACGAGTTAGTTCGCGGGTCATTTCCCGCAAGACGATTAAGCGATGCTTTTGGGTATTCAATATAAATGTACTGTTCCCGATATGCATGGAGTGCGGTCCATTACTATCAGTGTAATTAAATAGTCCATTTTTCCAGCTATTAATGGCGCTAGCTATTTCTTTAGGGCTTTTGGGTAGGAGGTTTTGTAACATTAACCCTTGTATAGGCTTACCATTATTGAGTAGTTGTTTGGCACTACTGTTTGAGTAAATAATACGATCGCTTTGATCGACCAGTAAAAGAGCTTGGGGAGATGTCTGGATAACGGTGTCTAAAAGGAGTTCCCGTTGATAAATATGAGCGCGCTCTTTACGTAAATGTTCGCCAATTTCATTGTAAAGCAGTGTTATTTTTCTGAGCTCGCTATCCTTTGGATGTACAAGGGAAATTGAGAAGTCGCCGTCACGAAAATTTAGCAGGCCATTTTGTAGTGATTTTAGGGTGCTAGTTAGGGGGTAATTATAAGGCGAACCAGTATAATTAATAACGGCAATGAAATGATAAGCCCCACTGCCCAGGATAGCGAGGGGTTAAAGCCAGCCCGAGTGCCGAGCCAGGATATGGTAATACCAGCGACTAAGGGAATGGCCGCTGTTGTAATAAGGCGGCCTTCAAGTGAAAAATATTTCGACATCAATAGGGTATACCGTGTTTTTCCAGGCGGCGGTATAGCGCTTGGCGGCTCATACCGAGTTCTCGTGCAGCCTGGGCAATAATGCCATTGCAGTTGGATAGTGTCTCTTGTAGCAACTCGCGGCTGGGCTCAAAACTCACTTCCACTTTATCGGTTGTCATTTGCTCAGGAAGTGCCAGGACGGCTTCATCGATAGTATCCTCCTGACTTAGGACGGCCGCTCGCTGCATAACATTTTGCAGCTCCCGTACATTGCCGGGCCAATGATAGCGAGTAAGGGCATTTAATGCTTGAGGAGATAGTTTTTTGGAGTTACCACTTTCTGCGAGGAAGCTCATTGCGAGGGGGGCGATGTCCTCAGGGCGCTCATGCAGTGGCGGAAGGCGCAGCTCTATAACATTGAGTCGATAAAATAAATCCTGGCGAAACTTGCCTTCCTCGATAGCCTTGTGGAGATCCCTATTGGTAGCACTGATTACCCGAACTTTGGTTTTGCGGGTTTGGCTGCTGCCTAAACGCTGGAATTCCCCGGTTTGTAGTACGCGCAGTAATTTCACCTGGCCACTGGGTGACAGCTCGCCAATCTCATCGAGAAACAGGGTGCCGCCATCGGCAGCTTCAAACCTGCCTTCCCGTGCCCGATTGCCGGCGCCGGTATAGGCTCCAGGTTCGGCCCCGAACAGCTCTGCTTCCATCAGATCTTCTGGCAGTGCACCTACGTTAACTTTAATAAAAGGCCCTTCTCTAGATGAAGAGTTCGCCTGGACAATCTCAGCAATCTTTTCTTTGCCTGCCCCATTTGGCCCTGTGATCAGGATGGGAACTTCAGATTTCGCTACTTGAGTGGCCATCTCCAACAGCTTTTGCATTTTATCGCTGCGGTAAATTATGTCTTGTAGTAAAAAGTCCTCCCGTAATTGGCTGCGAGCATTCAAAGCTTGTTGCTGGGATGCCTGCTGGCGCTTTTGTAATTCTCCCAACTCCAATAAATTGTTAATTGTGGATATTAGCTTATTATCATCCCAGGGCTTACCCAGGTAATCAGCAGCACCAGCTCTGACTAACTCAACGGCCATTTCCAGTTGAGTCCAAGCGGTCAGCAGGATAATCGGAAGGTCCGGATTTATTTCCCGAATCGCAAAGAACAGTTCTTTGCCTTCTTCTCCAGAAGTTGTGTCAGCGGTGAAATTCATATCCTGGATAACCAGGTTGATATCGCTATTCTCTCGTAGTAGCTGTAAGCCGGCTTGAGGAGTAATCGCACAAAGTGGCTGCAAGTCATGCAGAGACAACAGGATCTCCAGGGCAGAAACGATACTGCTGTTGTCGTCAATAATAAGTACTTTGTCCATAGTTTCTAAGACACGCTATTAAGGCGCCTATTATGCAATGTGTTGATGGCGAGGGGGAGTGCTTGTGGCAGGTTTTCCCTGCCACAAATAGATTAGGGAGAGTTAGTGGGCGATATGTTGCTCAGCAGGTTTATGGTCGAAGCTGAGTACCCTCGCGAGCTGCCACTTTCCGTCTACCTGTTTCCAGAGATGAGTAAACTGTGAACTTTCCCGTAAGATCTCAGATTTGTCGTCATTGATGCCATAAAATCGATGGGTGCCTGACTGAATAGCACCGTAATGGTTAACAGGGTAGATTTTAGTACTCTCGATTACCAGTTCACGACGTGCACGAATACCATTTCCATTCTCACGCTGTTTACACATATTGGTAATGGCATTGACAAACTCCTCTCCAGACTTTGCTGTTTGACCCCACTTGTCATGGTACATTTCAAAGTCATCGGTAACCAAGTTTTGTGCTTCTCTTAGATCACAATTATTGAATAATGCATCAAATAAACGTTGGTCGGCTCTAGTAATTTGTTGTACTAGTTCTTCAGTTACTAGTGGGCCAGCAATAACCGGATGTTTTTCAGCTTGTGAGTTTGGGCTAATGAAGGTTAGCCCCACAAAAAATAAAGAAGATATTTTTTTTAACAAGATCAATGTCCTTATTGTTTATTTTCTGTAGTCTGGGCATGTCCGCCGGATGTGACAAATAAATCATGCGAAGTGAATAAAAAATTTTGACCTTTATTTGGGGGTGAGTATGTAGTTCACCCCCTCAAGGTTGTTGTTTAAATACTTCGAGTGGCTGTTGCCGGTGATATATTCGCTGCTCGCAAAGCTGGGGCAAGTGCAGCAGCAAGGCTGACCAAAAGGACAAGTAGTGCACAAACAACTAGGGGAACAATCGTTAAAGCAGGCTGTGAGTAATCGCGAACCATATATTGATTGGCAATCAGTGCCGCTGCACTTCCCACTGCGATACCCAGACTCGCTATCATTCCATTCTCAATAAGGAAATATCGGCTGATATTAGTACGGGTGGCCCCTAATGCACGTCTAACACCAATTTGCTTGGCCCTTTGATTAATCCAGAAAATGGTTAGACCTACAATGCCAAGAGCTACAATAAAGCTCAACATGGCTGCAACAATAGAAAGTACTTTAACCATCATATTGTCGATAGCATAGCTGCGCTTGACATACTTAGAGAGTGGTTCAACAGAGATTACTCGCTGAGGGTCCCGTTCAGACAGCTTGTCAGCTAACACCTTCATTACCTCATCGCGTTTGCCCGGCTCTGTACGTACTATATATTTTGCATAACGCCTATTTTTTATTTCTGGGTAAAACATCACATTGCCAGCTTTGGACCATCCAACCCAGGCTCCCAAGTGCCGTTCTACAACTCCGACTATTTCCATCGGTTCAGAGCTACCACCGGAGAAAATTGGCCGCCCTATAGGATCCTGATTGGGGTAGAACTTGTCAGCAAGTTGCTGGGTGATAATGACAACAGGTTTTTTTGTAGCCTCGTGAGAGTTGCTGGCCTGCATATCTGCCTCGGTAAAGTTGCGACCTGCGACTAACTCTAAATTTAGGGTGTTAATAAAGTGTGGATCAACCTGATAGTAGTTGGCTCCCTCACCGCCGATCTCCTGATTGGCTTTATTGTGATATACCGAAGACGATCCTGATTGCGATAGAGGGATTTGTTGAGTGATCGAAGCATCGACAACATTTGGAAGTTGGCGGAGAATCCCCAAATCGGCTCTTACCGCCCCAATTGTGTCGTAGTCTTTTGGTATTGCCATGAACCCAATAGTAATAATGTTGTCGACATCGATTCCTGTGGGCCGGTTTATCTTTTCTACTCTATCTTGGATTATTATTGCTGTGTTGCTGATAATTGCCAGGGTTAAGCCAAGCTGAAGGGCAATCAGCAGTGCAGAAACTTTGTTGCGCCAGAGGGCGGACAGCATCGGTTTTAATTCAAGCATGGTCAGGCCTTACTGGGTTTTCAGGTAGATAGAAGGGTTGGTTTGACTGATCTTCAATGCTGGGTAAAAGCCTGCCAATAGGCTTGCGACAATAGCCAGGCCAATAGCCGCAACCATCATGACCCAATCCATAGTTGGAAGTGTGTCGATTTGGCCCATGGCCAGGTAGCGAATGCCGCTAAGGCCGAGTATGGCGAGAAAAATACCTGCTACTCCGCCGATGATTCCTATGGTTGCGCTTTCAATCAAGTGCTGGGTGAAAATCGCACTTCTACTTGCTCCCAAGGCGCGACGTACACCAGCTTCTGGTGCTTTGCGTAGAAATTTTGCCAACAACAATGCGACGGCATTGATAATACATACCAGGAGAAACGCCAGAGAAACCCACCCAAGAATACGGTTGTCATCACTGAGTACCTCATTGAGAACCAACCATTCAGATGGTTTACTCAAGGCAAATTTTAGTGGTCGCTCGAAACGCCCTTGAGCTTTCTCTTGCTGTATATAAGCGCGAAGAAAATTTTCGTACTGCGCTTTTTGCTCGCTAGTTGTAAGTTCAACCCAGTATTGAACCCAGAGATATTCACTCTGTAGAAACTCTTCATATCCCTGCGGATCGGCATTGTCCCAGCCATTGGTGTTGCCCCAGCTGTGAATTTCCAACTTGCGGTGTAAGCCAAAGGGTATGAATAACTCTTCTACTGTATCAAACGGGCTGTTGTTGACATCATATACCTTTGGTGAGGGCTCCCAAGTGTCGATAACACCCACTACCGTATAGGGTTCGTCGTTGAGTTTTATTGTCTTTCCAACGCTATTTTGACCAGAGAAAAGCTTGTCATTTGTCGGCTTGGAAAGCACAACTACTTGAGTAGGAGAGCTATCAGCAGACTCCTCCCAGGTGCCGCCATAAATAAAGGGCACATCGAACAAAGCGAAAAAGTCCCGGGTAGTTACCCGGGTATGTGATTCAAAAGGTCTAATAGCAGAGTTTTCAATCTCAACGGTAAAACCGTAGCGATGCATGGCAACTTGACGGGGGGAATATCTGAGCGCAATAACGCTTCGGCGTCCCGATAGGTCAGCTGCCAGGGTATTTCATTCTTACTTTTGTAAGCTTTATTAACATCCCAACTGTCTAGCTGTACAGCAAAGAGAACGTCGTCTTTGTGCTTTAAAGCATTCTGGGACATGGTGTAGTTCAGGGTCAGCACCGTCATAGAGGCGCCGACACCGACTGCAATAGCGGCAACCATTAAGCTGCTTAAAATCGGGGTTCCGCGCAAACTTCGTAGGGCCAGGGAAATATAATATCCAAACATGGTGCAGTCTCCTTAAGCAGTAACGGCAGCAGGATGCTCGGGGACCGCACGTAAATCGCAAACCTGTCCATCTACGATCTGGATGTTGCGGTGGGCACGGCGTGCAAGTTCTGGATCGTGGGTAACCATTACGATGGTGGTTCCCCACTCGTTAATAAACTCCAGTAGCTCCATTACCTGGCGGGCCATTAAGGAGTCGAGGTTACCGGTGGGCTCATCCGCAAGCAGAAAACGGGGTTCGCCAGCTAAAGCGCGGGCGATAGCGATACGTTGCTGCTGTCCACCGGAGAGCTGTGCCGGCAGGTGTTTAGCGCGTGCAGAAAGGCCTACCTGCTCGAGCACTTTTTCAATACGCTTGCGACGTTCTTTTGCATTGAAACCACGATAGCGCAGGGGAACGTCGATATTGTCGAATAAGGTTAGGTCGGGAATCAGGTTAAACCCCTGGAAAATAAAGCCTATTTTTTCGTTGCGCAGATGTGAGCGCTGGCGGTCATTGAGATTACTGACATTCTCACCGTCGAGCAGGTACTCTCCACTGGTGGGCGTTTCCAGTAGGCCGGCAATATTAAGAAAGGTGGTTTTACCGGAGCCACTGGGGCCGGTTACAGAAACAAACTCCCCCTCTTTAACCTCGAGACTGAAATCGCGCAGCGCATGAGTTTCGATAGTATCGGTACGGAAACTTTTACGGATATTGTTCATTTTCAACATTGCGATATTCCCTTTTTCTTAAACTTTAAATTATTGATTGATTTACTAAGGAGCTATATCGAGCTCCAATTTGAATTCGGGGTTAATCTGTCAGCGCAATTAGCTGGGCATTTTCGAGTTCCTCGGAAGAGGAGATAATGATTCTGTCTCCCTCTTGTAGGCCCGAGATAATCTCTACCTGTTTTAAGCCAAAGGCGCCTATCTGGATGGAAACTCGCTCCGCCTGTTGTTCGCTGTTCAAACGAAAGGCATGGTTGCCACCGCTTTGATCGAGGAAGCCACCGCGTTTGACCAACAGTACGTTATTGCGGTTTTCCAGCAGTATGCGGGCGGTGAGGCGGAGATTTTGTCGAAGCTTTTTCGGCTGGCCCTCAGTGAAACGAACCCGTGCAACCACCTGACCGTTGATGACTTCGGGGGAGATTGCGGTAATTTCCCCGGATAATTCTTTTCCACCGAGATTGATTGCCACGGCCATGCTGATGCCCAGGTCGTCGGCATAGTTTTCCGGCACCTTGGCCTCGAGTTCAAAGCTGGTGAGATCGACAACTGTAATAAGTGGCGCATTGGCGCCTACGGCGCTGCGCTGCGCCACAGCTAAGCTACCGACGGTGCCGTTGACCGGTGAGATAATGTTCAGCTCGCGTACACGGCGCTCAGTTTCTTCTACCTGAAGGCGTTGTTGTGAGACCTGGAGTTCCAGGTTCTGGGTTTCAAAGGTCAGTGATTCTTTTTCCAGTCCCGCATTTTGTACGGCTTGTTCGTACTCCAGCTGGGCTCGGGCCATATCGTCTTTGGTTTTTTCAAAATCCAGCCGCGAGATAATTTGCTTTTCCATAGACAGCTCTGCACGTCTTAACTCTCGCTTGGCAGCGGTGAGGTTGACTTTGGCCAGGTCGGCCTTTTGCTGGTTTTCCATATGCTGGCGTTTGGCCTGGATTTTTTGGCGCTGCAGGTTCACCGTCAACTGGTTGAGTTGGGCGTTTTCCTGGGCCAGTTGATTGGATAGTTCCGGGCTGTCGACGGTGGCCAGCAATTGCCCTTCGTCAACGGTATCCCCAGCTTTCACCGCAAACTTCACAATGCCCTGGGCAGGGCTGAAAAGCGTGGGGCTGTTTGCAGCGACCACCTGGCCCTGAACCACCAGGTCCCGCACCAGGTCTCCTCGCTGGACTTGGGCGATATTGATTCGGGAAAGGGAAAGGGTGCTGTCGACGGAGCTATTGCTGTGCCAGGAATTGATACCCCAGATCAGGAATGCCACTGTCAAACTGGCAAATACCGAGGCTTTGACGACCTTTTTGTTCTTCCAAACCGGCACGGCTTCTATCTTGGTATCTTGCCTGGAAGTATCTCTAATCATTGCGGCTTTCCGTTTCTCTTACTGTTTGCCTGTCATTGCTATTTGGATGCAGGCTTTTGGAAATTTGGATTCTGAGTTAAGAATCTGCTTGTTAGGAGGGGTATCGCAATAAGCATGCCAACAGTTAATTTTTATTTAACTTGTTGAAATAAAAGGAATTTTTTGAAACTTTGTAGTTTTTAGTTTTCTTGATGGTGTCCGCAAAAAGTGTCCGGTGTCCGCCTTGTCCACGGTCGGACGGCAGTGGACAGTTCTGATATTTGTCAGAGGAAAAGTGGGGGAGAGGGAGGCTGCGCCATGCGGGGTTGCTGCCGTTTATGGTAGAGTGCGCGGCCTTTTTTTGATCAATCTCAATTTAATTAGCTGTCTCCTATGTTTCCTTCGCTGCTCTCATCGACCAAAGCCGACTGGTTCGGCAACATACGTCGGGATGTTCTCGCCGGCCTGGTAGTGGCCCTGGCTTTGATACCCGAAGCCATCGCTTTCTCGATTATCGCGGGCGTTGACCCCAGAGTCGGGCTCTACGCCTCTTTCTGTATCGCTGTTGTGATTGCATTTGTCGGCGGTCGCCCGGGAATGATCTCCGCTGCCACCGGGGCCATGGCTCTGCTGATGGTGACCCTGGTGAAAGAACACGGGTTGCAATATCTGCTTGCGGCAACCTTATTGACGGGGGTACTGCAGATTATTGCGGGTTACCTGAAGCTGGGGAGCTTAATGAGTTTTGTCTCCCGGGCTGTGGTGACAGGGTTCGTCAATGCCCTGGCAATATTAATATTCCTGGCGCAAATGCCGGAATTGATCGGCGGCACCTGGGAAGTCTATGCAATGACTGCGGCGGGTCTGGGGATTATTTACCTGTTCCCTTATATCCCCGTGATTGGCAAGGCTGTGCCATCACCGCTGGTGTGTATTCTGCTCCTCACCGCAGTGGCAGTGACGATGGGATTGGATATTCGCACTGTCGGCGATATGGGTGAGCTGCCGGATACTCTGCCTGTGTTCCTCTGGCCAGATGTTCCGCTTAACTTTGAAACCTTACAGATTATCCTTCCCTACTCCGCAGGTCTGGCCGTAGTGGGCTTGTTGGAATCCCTGATGACGGCGACGATTGTCGACGACCTGACGGATACTACCAGTGACAAGAACCGTGAGTGTAAAGGTCAAGGTATTGCCAATATTGCTGCGGGTACCCTGGGTGGTATGGCTGGCTGTGCCATGATCGGCCAGTCTGTTATTAATGTGAAATCCGGTGGCCGCGGCCGTCTTTCCACTCTGGTGGCCGGTATCGGTCTGCTGACACTGGTAGTGTTTATCAGTGACTGGGTTGCTGTGATCCCCATGGCGGCGCTGGTGGCAGTCATGATTATGGTCTCTATCGGCACCTTTGACTGGGGCTCCATCCGCAACTTGAAGCACTACCCACTCTCTACAAATTTGGTAATGCTGGCCACTGTGGTTGTGGTAGTGTGGACTCACAACCTGGCCTATGGTGTATTTGTCGGTGTGCTATTGGCATCGCTCTTCTTTGCCAACAAAGTCAGTCACTTTATGTATGTGAGCAGCTCCCTGGATGAAAAGCAGAGTCGCCGCACTTACAAGGTCATTGGGCAGGTATTTTTCAATTCAGCCGATAAGTTTACCGCTTCGTTTGATTTCAAAGAGGTGGTGGATACGGTGGTGATCGACCTCAACCGCGCGCACTTCTGGGATGTTTCCGGGGTTAATGCGCTAGACAAGGTGGTGCTTAAGTTCCGCCGTGAGGGAGCACAAGTCGAGCTGGTAGGATTGAATGAAGCCAGTGAAACGATCGTCGACCGTTTTGGCGTACACGATAAGCCCGAGGAAATTGAGCGGGTTCTTGGAGGACATTGATGGCCGTAAGCAACAGCGAAAATAACAATGAGAACACAGGCAATGGCGGCAAGGCGCCATTGATACTCTCCTGTATCGATGGCTCTCATTACACTGGAGCGGTGTGTGATTACTCGGCCTGGCTGGCCAGGAGCCTGCAAGCACCGTTAAAGCTGTTGCACAACATCGAAAGAAGCAGTGTCCCTGCGGTAACCGATTTTACCGGCAGCATTGGCCTGGGAAGTCAGGAGGAGTTACTGGAAGAGTTAACTGCGCTGGAGCAGCAGCGGGCGCAGTTAATGGTGCAGCAGGGCAAACTGATGCTACAGGCCGCCCGCAGCCGTGCCGAAGACGCCGGTGTGCAAAATATCAAAGCCTGCCAGCGTCACGACAGCCTGACAGAATCAGTGGTGGAAATGGAAGACTCCATTCGCGCGCTGGTGTTGGGAATTCGCGGTGAAGAGCACGGGGATTCTGAGCGTGGACTTGGCGCTCACCTGGAGACAGTAGTGCGCTCACTGCACAAGCCGATTCTGGTGGTCAATCGGGACTTCACAGAGCCCAGCAGGGTGATGCTTGCCTACGATGGCAGTGAGGCCTCGTGCAAGGCATTGGCGATGGTTGCAGAGAGCCCATTATTTCGCGAACTCTCCTGTCACCTTGTCTATGTAGGGCCCGCTGAAACTGCGGAGAGTTTGTTGGCTGAAGCCTCGGCCAAACTGGATTCTGCAGGACTCACTTGTACTACCAGTAATCTCACCGGCAATACCGTTGAAGCTTTGGTGGCTTACCAAACCGAGCACCAGATTGACCTAACCGTGATGGGAGCTTTCAGTCACAACCGCCTGCACGACCTTCTGATGGGAAGCATCACCGTAAAAATGTTGTTGAAAGCCCGCCAGCCTCTGTTGCTGTTGCGGTAGAAGCCCCTTCGCTTCCCACTTAAAGTGCCAGTGCCGCTTCCCGGGGGCTGGCAAACCAGCGTAGGGGTTCTGCCTCATCAGGTAGTCTTAAATCGTAGAAATGGGCTTCGCGACCAACTTTGCGAAGCTCTTTTTCTCCCATCATTAAATAGCTCTTAAGATCTAAGTTGCAACGGTTCTCCTGCTCTTGTTGCGTGTCTTTCTCGGTAAATGTCAGCTGAGAAATATCAAGCGATGTCTTCATTTTTTTATCCTGATATCGCCATACGCCGGTGAGTGGGTCAAAACGGTAAAACGGCAACAATCTCCAGCCGTAGTTGGCGACCAGGGCCATTGCCTCCAATAAGTATTCGAAGACCTCCTCGCTGATAAAATAGTTAAAATTGAGTCTTATCCAACCGGGTCTCAGTACCTTGTGACCTTGCAGGATTTGTTCTTCCAGGGATTTACTGTGGGCCATATCGATACCCAATAAAGCGTGCCCATAGGGACCGGCACAGGAGCAGCCTCCGCGAACCTGAATACCAAACAGGTCATTGAGCAATGCCACTACAAAACCGTAGTGAAGGTCCTTATTGTTCCATTTAATTCGCAAGGAGATGATGGATAGTCGCGCAGAGTCAGTATTGCCGAGTATCTCAATGGCCTCCTCCTCCGACCAGCGTTGCAGTGCCCGCTGTAAAAATTGGGTTTCGCGTCGACCAATCTCTTTTGTGCCCACCGTCTGTTGAAGTCTGAAAACCATTCCGGCCCTGATCGACTCGATAATGGCTGGGGTGCCGCCCTCTTCACTGCGCTCGGCGTCTTCCAGATAGCGGTGATCTTCCGGCGTGACATAAAGGACGATACCGCCTCCCGGTGTGGCAGGTACCGAATTTTTCAGCAGATCTTCGTGTACAACCAGAATACCTGGGGTGCCAGGTCCTCCGATGAATTTGTGCGGGGAGATAAACACGGCATCCTTTTGGTAGTGGCTATCCGGCGTTGCTGGCCCTTGCATATTAATTTGCACATAGGGTGCTGCGGCGGCGTAGTCCCAAAATGATAAAGCTCCGTGTTTTTTAAGGAGTGCAGTCACTGCCTCTACATCTGTTTTGATTCCGGTTACGTTAGAGGCCGCAGAAAAACTGCCGATTTTAAATGGTCTATGGGCATGGGCACGCAGTTCTGATTCCAGTACTTCAAGGTCAAGTTTGCCTCTTTGATCCAGTGGAATAGCGATCAAATCGGCAATGCTCTCTCGCCAGGGGAGTTCATTGGAGTGGTGCTCGTATGGGCCGATAAAAATAACCGGGCGATCATGTTCGGGAATTCTACTTAAGAGCTGGTGTTGCCTATCCAGGTCTGCGGGCAGGCGCAAGTTGAGAATATCGATCAATTTGTTGATCGCGGCTGTTGCACCAGAACCACAAAAAATCACTTTATGGTTATCGCTGGCGTTGACTGCCTGACGAATTTCTTCACGGGCCTGCTCCCGTAGCGCGGTGGTATGGGCACCTGCATAAGAACTCTCGCTGTGGGTATTGGCATAGAAGGGCAGTACCTGCTGGCGGATAGTCTCTTCGATAAATGTCAGCGCACGACCGGAAGCTGTGTAATCGGCGTACACCAGAGGACGTTTTCCAAACGGCGTTACGATTGCTTGCAATTCGCCGATTACCGAGTCGCGAATGTGCTTTATCAGGTCTGTCATGATTTCCTTTCCCCTGTTTTGTGGGGCTCACTTTAGTCCCGAATGCTTGAAACAATGTCTCTACTTGTATCTTTTATTGTGTAATTTATGAATGAATGTGCCGATAATAAGATTTAAATCGTAAAGATGTGCCATAAGGCGTCATTTTGTGTGATTGGGCGAGGCGGGGACTGAGTGATGACTGAAGGATTAAGCAAATTGGATAGGGCAATACTAGAGCTGTTGCAGGCTGATGCGACCCTGTCAGTGGGGGACATTGCCGAGCGGGTTGGGATGTCCAAGTCGGCGTGCTGGCGCCGCATTCACCGTCTTGAGAATGAGGGGGTGATTTGCGACAGGGTTACCCTCCTTGATCAGCAAAAACTGAACTTGCCGCTGACGGTCTATATTTCAATTCGTACGAACCAGCACAATGATCAGTGGGCCGCCCGTTTTAGCGAATTGATACAGGGGGTGGCTGAAATTCTTGAGGTCCATCGCATGAGTGGAGATTTGGACTATCTGATCAAAGCGGTAGTCACCGATATGCCTGGCTACGATCGTCTCTATAAGGAACTGATCAAGGCCGACCTGTTTGATGTCAGCTCCAGTTTTGTAATGGAGACGATGAAGCAGACAACCCGTTTACCGCTAAATCATGCATTGTCCAAATAGGGCTGGACTCTAGCCGCGTCGATTACTCCACCAGTGGCGCAAGCGGGTTTCTCCCAGGGCGCTGTCACCCGGGGGGCCTTAAGACTGTTGCGAATCTCACTCCAGGCGTTGGAGTTCAACCACAGGTTCAGGGCGAGTACCACCAGCATAGTGGTGATAGAGCCGAGCCCCGCCAGCAGCATGTCTTTTTGCGCATCCCAAATATCTCCCTGGGAGCCAAGGAAGGCTGCGCCCAATTCTGGAGAGACAGCTTTTGCCGCTTGCCACTCGATGATTTCGTAGATTGATGAGAGCGCAAAAGTCACGTCTACCGGGAAGAAATAGGCCCAGAATCCATGCAGCTGAGCCAGGCGCACAAGAACCTCTCGCACCGGATAGGCCAGGAGAAGGCCAAAGCTGAAATGCACCAGGCGGTCGTACATATTGCGATCGGAGCCCAGCCATTCCTGCAAGGTGTAGCCAAAAGGAGTTTCGGCATAGGTGTAGTGAGAGCCGATCACATGAAGGCACATGAAGATGGTGATCAATGTATAGGAGATATTCGATAAGGGAAAACTCCGTGCACTGATCAAAATGATCGGTAGAGCGGCAAATACCAGATAGTTCTCCAGCAACCAGTCATCGGGGTGCAGGGGGTTCCAGGCAGACCAGGCCCAGGTAATGGCAAATGTGGTCAATAAGAACAGATGGAACCAGTGTTGGCGAAGGAAAGTCTGCATATGTTTGGCGCCTCTACGTCGGGCTAGAGATTGGCGCCAGGATACACCATTGGAGGGGAATAGGAATTGCGTTGAATTACGGTCCGCTAATGCAATGCCGCGCGGTGTGGGAGTGCGGCAGTAATCGCGGCTTCCTCGTCGAGTAATTCAGATAGCCTCGCTTCCACTTTTTCGCGGGGAAAGTACTCCAGCGCGAGTTCGACAAATAGTTCGTGGTGGCGAGCTTCACTATCGGTGATGACCTGGTAGAAGGTCTTCAGGGGGCCAGCTGGCAGAGCTTCAGCCACCAGTCCAAAGCGCTCACACCCCCGCGCTTCGATAATCGCTGCGGTGAGCAGGCGGTCCATCAAGTATTCATCGGGCCCCCGGCGAATCAGTTGGCGCAGGGTGTTGATATACGGGTCTTTCACATCCGGTGCCTGGTAGATCCCTCGATCATGCATAATCTTGATAACCTGGCGGAAGTGGTTCATTTCTTCCAGTGCCAGATTGATCATGGCTTCCACTAAAACGGGCTTGTCGGGATAGTGAGAGAACATGGATACCGCCATGCCGGAGGCCTTTTTCTCTGCGGCAGCATGGTCTTGCAGGAATCGATCAAAGTCGGCGAGCACCACTTGAGCCCAGGGTTTGGGGGTGTGAAATCGCAGTTCAAACATAGTCGATGGCGGTTAGTGCAAAGCGTCAGTATACCGCCACCGGTTCACTGCTCTAGAGCGTTATTGCTCCGGGGTAGAGTCAGCTGGCAATTCTGCGTTCGCGAACCTCCCGCTCTTGTTGAGTAACAATTCGGGCCTGTTCCAGGGACATGCCGGCCTTTGCGTGAGGGGTGGGCTTGCCATGTGCGTCCAGCGCGACAAAAACAATTTGGTCTACTTGCACAATCAGCTGCTGTGACTGTTTGTTGCGAACCTCACAATGGACTGTGAGAGAGGTTTGGCCGATACCAACCACTTCGAATCCAAACTCCACCACATCACCGCAGCAAGCGGAGCTGACGAAGTCAATTTCCGACATCAGTTTGGTGACCAGCATTGGAGTACCCATCTGGCAGCCGGCAAAGATTGCTGCTTCCTCATCAATCCAGGACAGTAGCTGTCCGCCAAACAGGCGCTGGGCGGGATTGAGGTCTCCGGGTTTCACACAGTGTCGCGAATAGTATTTCACTCTGACCTTCCTAACTTACTACAGGTTGAACAACGCTCGAGCCATCCCTGGCTTGCTGTATGACAGCGAAAAGCTTCCTTCACTGGTGAGACTGCATACAGCGTGCCAAGCCAGAAAAAGCGCAGTTGATGAATTTTCCTGTGGAAATATGTCAATTAGCCCTTTTGTGGCACCGGCTTGGCGCGACATTAATCACTGTAGCCCCTTTTATGTGCAGGAAAGTCAGGAAATATCGATTTCCTGTTTGGGTTTTGAACAGGATATGGCGCTTTGGCCGGGATAGTAGATATTTTGGACGTCATCTATCGATTGTGGGAAATACCGCTATGGGACTCCTCGGCGACAGAGATTAGAATGGCCCACGAACCTGACCCAGGCGTCGCACTCACGACCTTGGGTTGATAGTTCTCCGGAGCGCCACCAGCGTATCTGTAATCAGGTAACAACGATTCCCAAAAGACGAAGGGAGAGACTGTAAGGATGATCATCCAGCCGAAAGTACGCGGTTTTATTTGTACCAATGCCCACCCGCAGGGCTGCGCTGCTAACGTACGCGAGCAGATTGAGTATATTCAGTCCCAGCCAGCGGTTGAAAATGGGCCCAAAAAGGTGCTGGTGATAGGTGCCTCCACAGGCTACGGCCTGGCATCACGAATTACAGCTGCTTTTGGTTGCGGCGCAAGCACCCTTGGTGTGTTCTTCGAGAAGCCGCCTACTGAAAAGCGCACGGCTTCTGCGGGTTATTACAATTCCGCAGCTTTTGAGCAGGAGGCCCACAAAGCGGGGCTTTACGCAAAGAGTATCAATGGCGATGCCTTTTCAGATGAGGTGAAAGCCCAGACTGTAGAGATGATCAAAGAAGACTTAGGTCAGGTTGATCTCGTGGTTTACAGCTTGGCATCCCCGCGTCGCACAGATCCGAAAAGCGGTGAGCTGTATAGCTCTGTCCTCAAGCCCATTAACAAATCTTACACTGCCAAGAATCTGAACACTGACAAGCTGGAGATCTCCGATATTACTTTGGAGCCGGCGAGCGACGAAGAGATCGCAAATACCGTCAAGGTTATGGGTGGTGAAGACTGGGAACTGTGGATGCAGGCCCTCGGTGATGCCGGGGTATTGGCTGATAACTGCAAAACTGTGGCTTATACCTATATCGGTGAAAAGTTGACCTGGCCGATTTATGGTCACGCGACTATCGGTAAAGCTAAAGAAGATCTTGATCGCGCGGCAAAAGCGATCACCGATAACGGTAAGGCTGCGGCTAACGTTGCCGTTTTGAAGGCGCTGGTGACCCAATCCAGCTCTGCAATTCCGGTGATGCCACTCTATATCTCTCTTGCGTACAAAATCATGAAAGAAGAGGGGACTCATGAGGGCTGTATCGAACAGCTATACCGCCTCTACACTGAGGGGCTCTATACCGATACTCCACGTCTCGATGATGTAAACCGTTTACGTATGGACGAGAAAGAACTGCGCCCTGAGACTCAGGCGAAGATCGAAAAGCTCTGGCCAGAGGTAACTGCTGAGAACTTGTTTGACTTGACTGACTTCAAGGGCTATCAGGCGGATTTCCTCAAGTTGTTTGGATTTGGTGTTGATGGCGTTGATTACGATGCTGACACCTCACCCATGGTAGAAACCAAATTCAGCTGATATTTTACGGGACTCCATTTGGGAGTCCCGTTTCTCCTTCCGTAATGCACTCCTACAACTCTTCCTAGCAAAGCTGCATAATCCGGTTTTTCGGTTTTTCGGTTTTTCAGTTTTTCGGTTTATGGGGGCTTTTCAATGGAGTATCGCCAACTCGGCACCACCAACCTTAAGGTCAGCCAGATCTGCCTGGGCACCATGACTTATGGTGAACAAAATAATGAAGCTGAATCCGCTGAGCAGCTCGACTATGCAATATCTCAGGGGGTTAACTTTATTGATTGTGCGGAAATGTATCCTGTACCGCCACGGCCAGAAACTCAGGGCCGAACCGAGGAATATATCGGCAACTGGTTGGCTGCGCGAGGAGGCAGGCACCAGGTTGTTGTCGCAACTAAAGTGGCGGGCCGCAGTGCCGCCAATTCAGGTGTCGGTCATATTCGCTCGGGTCCCCGCCTGAACCGAGAGCAGATTTTGCAGGCTTGTGACGATTCCTTAAAACGTTTGCGCACTGACTATATCGACCTCTACCAGGTCCATTGGCCTGAAAGGCAAACTAATTTCTTCGGGCGCCTGGACTATACCCACGGCAGCGATGATGGTGTGTCTATAGCTGAAACATTGGGCGCACTCGAGGAGTTGGTTGAGCAGGGTAAGGTTCGTCATATCGGTGTTTCCAATGAGACCCCCTGGGGTATGTTTGAGTACCTGCAGCAGTCGATTGCCTACGGGAAGCCAAGGATTGTATCGATTCAAAACCCCTACAGTCTTTTAAACAGGGCTTTTGAAGTTGGCTGCGCTGAAATTGCTATTCGCGAGAGATGTGGCCTATTGGCGTACTCCCCCTCGCATTTGGGGTTCTTTCGGGCAAGTATCTGGGGGAAGGAAGCCTGAGGGTGCACGACTTACCCGCTATGATCGCTTTCAGCGCTACGCTGGAGAGCGAACCCTGGCTGCGACCCAGGCCTATGTGGATTTGGCCCGGGAGTTTGGTCTGGACCCTGCGCAGACGGCACTGGCATTCGTGAATCAGCAGCCATTTGTCACTTCAAATATCATTGGCGCCACAACTATCGAGCAATTGCGTTCCAATATTTCCAGCGTTGAAATTACCCTGGACAGTGAGCAATTAGCGGCTATCGAAGCTATACACCAGGGGAATCCCAACCCGGCGCCCTAAATGGGCAGAGTCTGAATTCTATTGATTAAAGCCTGTGATGCCTCTGAAAGCCCCGCAGGAATAATGCGGAATGAATCAGGGGCTGCCCAACTATAATTGGGGTAGTTGCCATGAAAATATGGCTGCCAGAATAGATAGCGGTAATCGTTATGGAAACTACTGGACATCACACACTGAAGGACCTGTTTTCCCAGTTGGGGCTGGCGTCTGAAGATGCACAGATCCATGAATTTCTGGTCACTCACTATTTGCACCGTCACGAGAAGCTTTCCTCCGCCTCCTTTTGGAGCGATGGGCAGCGAGAGTTCCTGGAGAATGCCATCTTGGATGATTCGGATTGGTGTGTCGCAGTGGATGAGTTGGATACCCTGCTAAGGCACTGACCTCCTGTGGCTGTTACGCGCTCCCCGCTCTCTTCGCATAGGGTATACTACGTCGTTTTCAACCGACTTAGGTTGCGCCTCGGCGCCACACCCTGATATAGATCTGATGGAAAAACCCCGATTTCGCGCGGCGCTGCTGCATCCTCGCTACTGGCTGACCTGGCTGCTTTTTGCACTATGGTTTTTGATCGCGCAATTGCCCTATCGCTGGCAGTTGGCCATGGGCCGTGCGTTTGGCCGCCTAATGCTAAGAGTAGCTACCAGCCGGCGCACGATTGCTGAACGCAATCTCGCGCTGTGCTTCCCCGAGCTGGGGGAAGATGAGCGAGATGAACTTCTTAGGCGTAATTTTGAGTCCAGTGGTATCGCTTTGATGGAAACCGGCATGGCCTGGTTTCGCTCTGCAGCGTGGTTACAGAAACGCTTTACCTTTGAAGGGCTGGAAGCCCTGCAGGCCATCCAGGCCCAAGGCCAGGGCGTTCTCCTGATGGCTATGCATTTCACTACCCTGGAAATCGGCGCCGCCATGATGGGGATGAGCATTACTCTCGATGGCATGTATCGGCCGCACAAAAATCCGGTTTATGACTACATGCAGCGCAAAGGGCGAGAGCGCCATACTGAGAATGGCAGTGTTTATCAGCGTAAAGATGTGCGCGGGGTATTGCGAGCCCTGCAGCGCGGGCGTGCGGTCTGGTATGCTCCGGATCAGGATTATGGGATTAAGCAGGGGATCTTTGCTCCTTTCTTCGATGTTCCGGCGGCGACTGTGACGGGAACCTCACGGTTCGCCAGGGTCGGTAAGGCCAAAGTAGTGCCCTATGTGGTGACACGACTGGATGATGGCTCAGGTTACCGTTTGAAGATTTACGATCCTATTGATCAGATCCCTTCGGGAGATGAGCTGCAAGATGCCATTTTGGTGAACCAGTTTATCGAAGCGCGTATTCGCGAGGCCCCAGAACAATACATGTGGGTGCATCGCCGTTTTAAGACCCGTCCTGAAGGGGCAGAAAGCGTGTATCACGGGGTACGCAAAAAGAAAAAGAAACGCAAAAGAGTGGCGAGCTAGTCGCACTGGCGCAGATACCCTGGCCTAAGTAACATACTGAACTGACTCTGGCGGTGGTATTCCGGGTGGAGTGCAAAAAATAAGGAGTGAGGATGTTAACCGGTAGTATGGTGGCCCTGGCCACCCCAATGTACGCAGACGGAAGCCCGGATTGGGACAGCCTGCACAACCTCGTTGAGTGGCATATCGAGCAGGGGACCCGAGCACTGGTTGCGGTGGGGACTACCGGTGAATCTGCAACCTTGGACTTCAATGAGCATATTGAGGTTATTCGACGTGTTGTGGACCAAGTGGCAGGTCGAGTGCCAGTGATTGCTGGAACTGGCGCAAACTCTACTTCTGAAGCGATTGACCTTACAGAGAATGCCGCCCGATGTGGTGCAGATGCCTGCCTGCTGGTTACACCTTATTACAATAAGCCCACCCAAGAAGGCCTCTACCAGCACTATCGTGCGGTGGCCAAGGCTGTCTCCATTCCCCAAATTCTCTACAATGTTCCCGGCCGCACAGCAGTTGACATGTTGCCGGAGACGGTACAGCGCCTGGCGTTGGTCGGCAATATCGTAGGCATCAAGGAAGCCACCGGTGATCTGAAGCGGGCTAAGGTTTTAATAGATACTCTGCCCGAAGGGTTTGCCGTTTACTCTGGCGACGATAGTACCGCGGTTGAACTAATGTTACTGGGTGGTCATGGAAATATTAGTGTAACCGCTAATGTGGCTCCCGCAGCAGTGGCCCAAATGTGTGAAGCGGCGCTGGCCGGTGATGCGGTGACTGCACGGACAATTGACCAGCGAATACAAATATTGCACAAAGTGCTGTTTTTGGAGTCCAATCCGATACCGGTGAAATGGGCTCTCCGGGAGATGGGTCGTGTCGACGGTGGAATACGCCTACCTCTGACAAGTTTATCCCCTGAGCACCACGGAACAGTGCGCGAAGCTCTGCGTAGTGCCGGTGTACTCTAAACCCGCGAACTGAGAATTAACCAGGATAGCTTTAATGAAAAAATTGACCGTTGGAGCCGGGCTCTTTATCTCCAGTATTACGCTGGCAGGGTGCGGTGTGTTCGGCAACGATGGCTATTTCCGCGATCGCAGTAATGATTACCAGCATGCTGATAGCCTGACGCCTCTGCGGATACCTGAAGGTGTTAATACCAAGCACCAGGAGGAACTCTATGAGATCCCTCAGATTGCAGGGGAGCAGCTGGCCCAGGGGGAATTTGAAGTTCCGCGTCCTCAAGCGCTTTCAGTGAATGCGGGTCTGGAGAGAGTAAAGATTCAAAAGCTCGGCGGAGATCGCTGGGTGCTTGTATCCCAGCCTCCTGAAGAGGTGTGGCCCCAGTTGCACCAATTCCTTCGCAGCTCAGGCTTGAGTATAGAAATGTCAGATGCCAATGCGGGTGTGATGGAAACTACCTGGATGGCCTTTAAAGAGAGCCCTGACACGAAAGATAAGTATCGCTTGCAGGTAGAAACCGGTGTGCAACCCGATACGACAGAGATTCACGTACGCCACTTGTCTGTGCCTTCTGCTGCCCCGGTTGGCGGTAGCGTTAATTGGCCGGACCGCTCTTCGAGCCCTGAGCGAGAAGGGTGGATGATTGATGAAATGTCCACGGCTCTGGCGTCAGAAACAGCTGCTGCTACAGCCTCTCTAGTCGCCCAGGCGATTGGTAGCAGCTCTCTTAAAGTCCAGTTGAGGGAACCTGCTGGTCACGAGCCTTATATTGCAATGGGGCTCGAAATGGACCGGGCCTGGGCTACTGTCGCTCATGCTGTGAACTCCGGTGCTTATCGTCTGCACCGTGAAGATTCCGATATTGGACTTCTTTACGTCACCTACGATGAAGATCGTGCACTTGCTTCTGATGAAGAAGATAGCGACGGAGGCTGGTTCTCCTGGGGGAGCAAGAGCGATGAGGATGAGCTGGCAGAGAGCGCTGATCAGGTAAGCCTACAACAGATCTTGGCTGGTATTGATATGACTGAGGGTACTGAACCTGCTCTCTTCAAGGAAATCAAAGGCCTGGGAGTAGGAACCGCTACAAGCGAGGCTTATCCCGGTTATCTGATTGTTATTCGTGGCAATGACGATGAGATTGAAGTGCGCGTGCGCGATACTCGCGGACAGCCGCTTTCAAAGAATGAAGCTTCCCAGCTGCTTCAATCTATCCAGCAGAACCTTATTTAATGGGCCTGCGCTTCGCCTCTTTGGGAAGCGGCAGTAAAGGCAATGGAACAGTGGTCGCCAGTGGCGACCACTTTCTTTTGGTTGACTGCGGTTTTACCATCAAGGAAACCGAGCGTCGTATGGCGCGGCTCGGTATGTCTCCCGCTGATATCTCTGCGATTGTGGTTACCCACGAACACAGTGATCACCTCTCTGGTGTAGGTCCACTTGCGCGCAGATATGGCCTGCCTGTCTACCTGACGCCCGGTACTTTTAAGGCGCGTGATATTGGCAAGTTACCGGAGTTGCACTTAATTGAGGGGCATCAGCCTTTTGTTGTTGCTGATATTGAAATAACCCCGGTCGCGGTTCCTCACGATGCCCGTGAGGCGGCGCAGTTTGTGTTTCGCTGTCGCGGTAGCAGTCTGGGCTTGTTGACGGACTTGGGGACTATCACCCCTCATGTTGAAGCGCACTTTGGTGATTGTGATGCCTTGGTTCTAGAGGCAAATCACGATCCTCTGATGCTCGCTCAAGGACCCTACCCACCTTCGTTGAAGCGACGCGTTGGAGGCGCCTATGGCCACCTGAGTAATCAGCAGGCTGCTGGCTTTCTACAGCGTGTTGGCTATGAACAGCTACAGCACCTGGTTGTAGCCCATATCAGTGAAAAAAATAACAGTCTTGCCCTGGCAAAGGAGGCCCTGGCAGAGGTTACCGAAACAGTGGAGAGCTGTATTTTTGCCTGTCAGCAGGAGGGATTTGACTGGCTTACAGTGGAAAGCCGAAGTTAAGGTCGCTATCTATCCCCAGCTTATATCTGTTTAAATGCGACAAAATTGTTTGTCGTATTTAAACGGGGTGGGCTATGGAAATACTACTGGTTTATTTGTTGGTCGGTGCTGCTGCTGGAACTATTGCCGGACTATTTGGCGTAGGTGGTGGCCTGATCATTGTTCCTGCCTTGGTTTTTGTTTTCACCGCCATGGGGATATCCCCTGAAATCCTCACCCACATGGCTGTGGGCACCTCCCTAGCAACAATCATTGTCACTTCAATCAGTTCAGTGCGCGCTCACAATAAGAAAAGGGCGGTGGACTGGAAGATCTTTGGAATTATGGCTCCAGGCATTTTAATCGGCTCCTGGGCCGGTGGTGCCACTGCTGAGTTACTCCCCGGTGCCTGGCTGCAGCTGCTGATAGGCGTCTTTGCGATCGTGATTGCGGTGAGGATGTGGCTTAGTGGTGCCCGGCACGATCAATTAACGGAGGGGGCCGGCAACTTGCCAAGGTCATCGTTATTGCTATCTGCTGGGGGAGTTATCGGCTGGGTATCGGCGATTTTTGGTATCGGTGGGGGCTCACTAACCGTTCCATTTTTATCCCGTTGCCGGGTGAAGATGCAGCGTGCGGTCGCTACGTCGGCGGCTTGTGGTCTTCCCATTGCGGTTGCGGGTGCGCTGAGCTTTGGTTTCCAGGGCTGGGGCAATCAGCTTCTACCAGAATGGAGTAGTGGCTATGTGTACTGGCCTGCGTTTTTTGGAATCGTTGTCACCAGCACGTTTTTTGCCCGCTTTGGTGCCAATCTCGCCCATCGCCTTTCTCCCAAAATGCTTAAGCATTGCTTTGCCGTTTTGCTGTTTATTATTGGGGTGCGCTTTATCTGGCTGAATGTCGGTCTGTTACAAGGCTTGCTTTAGGCGAGGGAAAATAAAAAAGGCCACTGCATAGCAGTGGCCTTTTTTTGGAATACAGCTAAGTATTAGGCCGTTTTAGTAGAGCCTTCAGCTGTCGCAGTATTCTGGGGTGCTTCTGAGTCAGTTTCCCAGTACTTGGACTTGAGACTGATCAGGGCCAGGATGCTACCCACTCCGATTGTGAACAAGCTGATTTGCAGGAACAGGTTTGGCATCTCAGCAACATTGTTCGGATCAAAGTTACCTGACAGAAGACCGGCAAAGAGGTTGCCGATAGAGTAAGTCAGAACAAAGACACCCATCATCTGGCCAGCAAAGCGGCGAGGAGAAAGTTTACTTACTGCACTCAGGGCCACCGGGCTCAGGCAGAGTTCACCGACAGTGTGCAGGAAGTAAGTAGCTACCAGCCAGTAAGGAGCAACTTTCAGGCCCGCTGCTGCGTATTGAGCGGCAAAGAACATTACCAGGAAGCCACTGGCCATGATGATCAGGCCAAGTGCACATTTCAGCCCATAGGATGGGGTGATCATGCGTTTGCCCAGGTTAATCCACAGCGCGGCAAAGAAGGGGGACAGGGTAATGATAAAGATGGAGTTAAAGCTTTGTAGCCAGGAGGTTGGCATTTCAAAGCTGCCAATCAGGCGATCCGTGTAGTCGCGGCCGAATAGGTTCAGTGAGGAGCCCGCTTGCTCGAAGCCCGACCAGAAAAAGGTAGAGGCTATACAGACTAGGAATAGCGCCCACATTTTCTTTTTCTCTGACCCGCTCAGCTGGCCGCCAAAGTAGATAAAGCCAAAGTAGGCAAGGAAGGTCAGGGTGAAGGCTACAGCTACGTACTTGGCTATTTCTACCGGGTTGATGGTGATAGTGCCATTCATCACCAAGCCGGTAATCACTGCAACACCGACTACAACAGCACCAATTATGCGCCAAGCCAGTTTTGCCTTTTCTGGCGAAAGCGGGTTCTCGGGATTGAGGCTTGCGTCCCCCAGATTGTGGATAGTGCGGCGATACTGGATCAGGCCAATAGCCATCCCCACAGCAGCGGCACCAAAGCCCCAATGCCAACCGACATTTTCACCGAAGTACCCGCAGACGGCATAACCGATGATTGAGCCCATATTGATGCCCATATAATACAGTGCGTATCCACTGTCGCGGCGAACATCATCTGGTTGGTACAGGTGTCCAACTGCTGCACTGATATTGGGCTTGAGGAGGCCTGTGCCGGTAGCAACAAGGATCAAGCCTATAAAAAAGCTCCAACTGGTTGGGATCGCGAGCACAATATGGCCACACATAATGATGATGCCGCCGTACCATATGGTGCGTTGTCCTCCTAGTAGGCGGTCTGCAATCCAGCCACCGGGCAGGCCGAGGAAGTACACGGCGCCAGTGTAGAGCCCATAAATAGCTCCCGCTGCTGCAACGGTAAAGGCCAAGCCCTCTTCCTGAAGGCTGGCTGTCATAAACAGCACAAGCAGGGCTCGCATACCGTAGTAACTCATCCGCTCCCACATCTCAGTGAAGAAAAGTGTCGAGAGCCCTTTGGGGTGGCCAAAAAAGCCGGCGTCATTTTGGTCTGTATTTGACGACATAAGCTGAAATTCCAGTTGTTATAGCTCTAATGCAATATGCTGTTGCATATTAGGAAGGCAGCCTGGCCAGGGAACTGAAATTTCGGTGCCCTTTGGCTAGCCAGGTAATTCATCCGTGTGTCAGAGTACTATTTTTTTCCTGTATTGCTCTTGTTTAAAGAGGTCGGAATCGATCATTGGTTTGGACTGGGTGTTTCCAGCCAGCTCAAAGGTCCAAATGTTTGTAGCGCCTACCTCCTGCGTAACTTGGAAAGTTTACCAGCTGTCTATTTAACAGGCGAACTGTTGTGGGGCATTTTAAGCAAATGGTACCAGGGCACTCTATTTGCCCCTAAATTGGTGATAAATCCTGTTACAGTTCAAAATTTAGGGGGAGAAACGCTGTGAGGGTGCTATTCATAGTCGCTTTGATACTGGCTATTGTTGGTTGTTCCCAGTATCCAATTATCCACACAAAACAAGTAGATACCGACTCTGTTTTGAGTGGACAGGCTGTTTTTAATCGATCTGTTCGAACAAATGAGCTGCCAGACGAGCAGCTTTTAGAACTTGATACGGAAATTCGCTCATATCTAAATACTCTTTCTCCTGGTTCGATACCTGATAACCGTCTTCAGGCATTGACGAACGCGGTGAGTAAAAGGGAGCTGTTCTTTGAGTATGATGCGAATAGTACCCTCTCTGCTAGGGAAGCCTTTTATCAGCAGCGGGGAAACTGCTTAACTTTTACACTGATGATGGTTGCTATGGCTAGGGAGTTAGGGGTTGAGGCCTTCTTTAATGAAGTCGATGTCCCCCCTGTCTGGAGTCAGGAAGAGGCGGAGACTTTTGTTATTTATCGTCACGTGAATATGGTATCTGAGCACCCAAGCGGTCAACGAATTATCGATCTCAATCTCGAAGTTTACGATCCTATTTATCAGCAGAGAACTTTGGACGATATTACGGCATTCGCTCTTTATTACAGTAATAAAGGTGTGGAGTTCCTTCGTGAAGGAGATGAGGAGCAAGCATTTCTATATTTACGTAAAGCCTTGCAATTACGTCCTGAAAGAAGTGATTTCTGGTCTAACATGGGGGCTTTCTATAGTCGTTTTGACCATCTTTATGAGGCTGAGCAAAGCTATCTCCAATCCCTTGTTTTACAGGAGGATAACCTGGTTGCCAGCAGTAACCTAGAGTGGTTATATCGCGGCACGGGACGTGATGAGTTAGCTGGGGTCTATGCTGATAGGGTGAAATTTCACAGGGAACGTAATCCTTACTACCTGTATTACCAAGCTCGCGAATCTTATGAAAACAAAAAATACCAGGATGCAGAAAAACGTCTAAGGCGAGCTATAAAGACTAATGATGATGATCACCGATTTCATTTTTTACTTGGGCTAACGCAATATAACCTTGGTGATTTATTGGCTTCCAGGAATAGTTTTGAGAAAGCATTTTCGCTGGTGAGTAGCTCAGAGGTGAAAAGTGTATATCAGCAAAAGCTGGATCGTTTGTTGAATAGTGATGATTAATTTAAGTCGTTAGTAAAAAGGGTACCTATGGCACCCTTTTTACATTGGTTCTCGGCCTGACTTTAGAACTGGTAGCTAATACCAGCCCAAGCGTAACGACCTTGGTAGTCATAGCTGCTGTTCACGTCATACCAGCTAGAAGTGTACGACGGTTCGCGATCAGCGATGTTATCGATTCCTGCAGTGAGACGCATGTTGTCGTTCACATCCCAGCCTGCCTTTAAGTTCAGATAGGTGTGTGAAGGAACATCAACATATGGACTCTGGCCATCACTCAAATACTGCGCGTCAATACCAAAGTCCCAGTTATCAGCATACCAAGTTGCACTAGCAAGGCCGCGCCATTTCACGTAGACGCCGCTACTGGTACCGACGTAATCCAGGTAGTCAGAAGTGGCTTCAGTCTCGGTATTGTAAATTTCATACTCAAGGAGACGAGTAGCCTGGGCACGCAGAGCGAGTTTACCTGTGTCAAAGTAAAGGTTTTGAACTACGTCGAGGTCAATACCCTTGGTTCTAATTTCACCGATATTGAGCAGAGAGCCTTCCAGATATGTGATCTGGCCACTGTCTCCGCGTTCGATCAGGGCGCAAGCATCGGCAATACCATCGCGGTAGCAGTCGTCCAGAATTTGCTGAAGATCGGCACTATCGATTGCGTTGGTGATTTCAACGTCGTAGTAGTCCACTGTGATGGAGAGATCTTCAGCAAAAGAGGGTGTCCAGACGATACCAGCAGTAAAGGTACGTGCTTCCTCAGCTTCTAGGTCCTCGTTACCCCCAACATTGGTAGCAATTTGAGATCCTGCCTGGGTAAAGCTTGACCCGACTTCACTACAATTAGCGCCTTGCCCGGAAGTATTTGAACTGCTGGTATCACAGGGGTCGAGCAGGTACTCGTAGCTCTGAGAAGTACCGCTGTAGAGCTCGTAAATACCCGGTGCACGGAAAGAGGTTGAATAGCTGGTACGGAAACGGAAGTTTTCAGTTGGGGCGTAGACAATACCCAGTTTCCCTGTGCTCTGGCCACCGAAGGTGTCAAAATCGGAATAGCGCAGGGCGATATCCATAGACAATTCGTCAGCGTATTTTTCACCGGCGAGAATCGGCAGGTTGAACTCGGTGAACAACTCGGTTACTGAGTAGTCGCCAGCAGTAGCGTCTTGCTGGTTACCAAAAGTATCGCCGTTTTGGGTTTCCTCACTAGGGTTAAACTCACCGGATTCTTTGCGGTATTCAATACCGGCTGCGAATCCGAGAGGGCCGCCAGGAAGCTGAACAGCATCAATATCACCGGTTAAACTTGCACCAAAATTAATCAGATCGTACTCATTATCTTCGCGATCTGTGTAGCTGATGTAGTTGGTAACATCATCGCTCATTCCGCCGAGGAAGGATATATCCTCATCAGCGATGCCACTATTTCCGTCGATAACTTCTTGCAGTAGGGTTTTGTTGTAAGAGTTGCCGATGGTGTTTTCGCCCTCGTTGCGGCCATAGCTCAGGAAAGTATCCCAGCCCCAGCCATTCGCCAGATCACCGCGGGCACCGCCCAGAAGGCGGAAGGTTTCCGTTTTTTGTTCATAGTCTCGAGTGCCGCCTGAAACGGGGCGGAGACGAATATCAGAGATGCCATCTTGCCAGCTGTCACCGTGGGTTGCCTCAGGGGCGGAGGGCTCCAACCCGTCAGGGCTGCCCTGCGATTCCCACTCGTCATAGGCGGCTTCATAAGCAGCTAGTTCAATCTGATACTGGTCTTCCGCTTCCTGCCAGGCTTCTTCCAACTGAGCGGCAATTTCATCTGATACGTTATCTGAGGTCAGGTTTAAGCCGTTCCCACTGTACATGGGTTGGGCTGCCAACTGTTGGTTGGTGGTTTTTACGGTATAGGAGCCTTCACCGTATAGTTCTACGGCATCGGTGATTGAGTAGCTGCCGTTAGCGGTCAGGCTGGTACGTTCCATGGAACCGGAGAGCCACATAAATTGACCGATATCGTATGAGGAATAGTCGGTTAGGGTTTCACCATCATCAGCAACACTAAAAGAGCCGTAGTTGGTGAAGATATTGCCGGTGGGCGACATAGAGCTGTAGAGCTCTGCCCAATCGCGATCGTTGTAGGTAATCTCATCACGTTTACTGTGGCTGAGGTTGGCGATAAATTTGCCGCGATCGCTTTCACCGCCAAAGGTGATCGAAATTTCACCATTTTCACCGCCGCCAGCTTCGGTTGCGCCTGCGCGGGCATTGATGCGAACTCCCTCAAAAGAGTCCTTCATTACGATATTAATAACGCCAGCAACCGCATCAGAGCCGTATACCGCTGAGGCACCGTCAGTCAGAACTTCAATGCGGTCAATCATATCCACAGGGATGTTGTTCATATCCACAGCCGAGCTAACGCCAGAACTGGAGGATACAAAGCGGCGACCATTGACCAAAACCAAGGTACGGGCAGAGCCCAGGTTGCGCAATTCAACGAAAGACAAACCGGCACCGCCGTTGTTGTCGTTGGAGTTGATGCCTGTGGTACCCATGGATGGCAGCTGGTTTAGCAGCTCGTCAATGGTGCCAACGCCAGAACGCGCAATGGTTTCTGAGTCAACCAGAGTGATTGGGCCAGTAGTGGACAAAGGGTCACGAGCAATACGTGAACCAGTAACAATTACTTCTTCTACTTCTGCGCCAACATCAGTGGACTCCTGGGCAAAAATGCCAGTGCTGGCGAGGGTGCCAAGAGCAGCGATGGCAATGCTCAGTTTGGTCTTGATCATAATATAACCTTCTTATACTTAAGGTACTTATAGTGCTTTTTATGATATTAATTAAAAGCTGTCAGACCTGACTTTAATGCATTATTTTTGGATATGGAACTACTCTTGGACTTTTGGAGTCTCTCGACGCCCGGTTTGAGAGTATGTTTATTAGCTAATTTGGCTAATTCTTATACTTTTTACGGGGGCTCATCTGCCTCAAGCCTCCTGTACTGGTAAAACTGTCACTCAGGGAATTCGCTTGTTAGGAAATTTGTCTTTCTTCTGAAACTTATAAATTTAAGGCTTGTGAAGCTGGCTGAAGCATTGAGCTACTACTTGTTAGTCGATATTTTTTTCTAATTCACCGCTTCTTCTCTTGGAAAAAGTGGCTTGGATGAGGGGTAAAGTTGAGGGGCTTTGTGGGGGGAGTGCTTTGTTTGCGGTCGCTAATGGGTTTTAGGGGGGGTTATAGAGTGGTGGACTCGCCTAAAAAAAGGGCCGGCAAAGCCGACCCTTTCGATCTTCTTAGAGGTTTAACTCTTAGAAGCTCATGCTGTACTCAGCGTACAATACACGACCAGTATTGTCGTATAGGTTGTAGTGGTCACGAGCAAACTTGCCATCTTTATCCAGAACTGGATCTTCGTTGGTCAGGTTGCGAGCACCAATCTTAATCATGCCGTAAGATTCTGTATCGATGCTGTAGGACAGATTCACTGTGGTCCAGGACTCCAGGTCTTCTCCACTCTTAACTAGCTCACCACTATCAGTAACATTGGTGAACTCATCGTGACTAGCAACGTAGTCAACAGTCAGGTCTACAGAGTGTTGGTCCATGCTCCAGCCAATACCAAATTGACCACGGAAGTCTGGGTACAGGTTAAAGCCAGAAACATCCTGAACAGGGCCTTGGTAGTAGGCATCAGTATCATAGGACAACTGGTGGCTCACCAAAGTGCTAAGTGAGAGAAGTCCGTAAGGAAGTTCAAAGCTACCATCAACAGAAATATCGAGGCCAGTTACGTCAAGAACACCAGCGTTGGTGGTCTGAGAGTAGAAAACAGTCGAAGCACTGGAGCCATCACCGGTAAAGTAAATGCCACTTTCTTCTGTCAGCTCGACACCAGAGGCCCAAGCATAGAACATGCTCTGAACAGTTGGCTGATAGATTACGTCATCAACTTCTACGTTCCAGAGGCTCAGGTCCAGAGTCCAGTCGTCGATGAACTCCCAGTTACCGCCGATGGACATAGAAGTGGAGGTTTCCGCTTCAAGGTCCTCGCTAGTGGAATAGTAGATATCCCACTGCCTGTAGGTTTCAGTGACTGGGTTGGTAGCACTCTCAGCAGAGAAGGACGATGGGCCGTACAGCTCGTCAAGAGCCGGAGCACGGAAGCCTTTACCCACTCGAGCGCGCAGGCTGAGGGTGTCAGTAACGCGGTAGCTGGCAGACAGGGTCGGAGCAACATTAGAGCCAAAGTCACTGTAGTCATCGTAGCGAAGAGCGGCACTAACTTCGATTGCGTCAGTTACTGGCATAATGGCTTCAGCGAACAAGGCGACTACATCGCGATCACCGCTGGAAGAGTTACCAGAACTGCCACCTACGTAACCAGCTTCGGAGGCTGCGTCGTATTGGTTACCGTATTCCATGTTGTAAGCTTCGGCACCGGTCAGGACAAGGGTCTCACCTGCACCGAACCAGTCGCCAACACCAAACTGCACATGACCGTAGGCTTTGGACATGGCTGTGAAGTTGTCCTGAGAGGTACTTGCCTTCATTGCATCGGCACCCGCTTCGGAGAGGGGATCGATGTCATTTGCAAGTACGTAATCGAGGCCAGTGTAAGACAGGTAGTAGCTACCGAACTCTTTAGACTCGTAACGACCGGTTTGAACGTAGGTTTCATAGCTCACGTTGTCAGACAGATCGCCACGAAGCCCCAGGGTAACATCGTACTGGTAGTCAGTAACAACGTTGTCACGGGGGCCAATGTTGGTCCAGCGGTAATAGCCAGTCAGAGTGTAATCGTCAGTGATTGTACCGTCGGCTATCAATGCGTCGATTTCATCAGTAGTAAACGGATTATCTGCATAGTCTACAGGTACGTCAGACCAGGTAGCTGCTGGCGGAGCATAACGGCCAAAAGACTCTACTTTCGAGAAGAGAACGTTGGAGAAGAACTCTACTTTGTCAGAAATCTCGTAGTTGGCGGTCATGTAGGTGTTGACGCGCTTCAGTTCTGCTTTGTTCGCTGAGATATTGCCGTAAGGGTAAGCACAAAGAGTTCCGTCGGTATCACCGAAAACGCTAGAACCCTGCTCCTGGAACACTGAGTCAGAATCACAGCTATTAGTAGCTCGGTATGATTCGTAGCCTGTTGTGCTGTCTGAAAGCAGCATGGTTCTTCCGTAGTAGGAATAACCATCTGTATCAATATATGTATCTATCGCGCCATCGCCATTTTGATCCTGAATCCAAGGCGCTGTGTAATCGCGATCACCATCGAAGATTGGGTCACGACGGTCAAACTCGGCAGCAAACGTGATATTGCCACGGTCACCGCTGATACCGGTGATAAAGCTGAAGGACTCTTCAGAGCCATCATCCTCAGAACGGTCACCACGGCGAACGGAGAACTCGAGACCGTCGAAATTCTCGCGCATTACCATGTTCACAACACCTGCTACAGCGTCAGAACCGTAAACGGCGGAAGCACCATCGGCAAGGATATCGATGCGCTCAACAGCGGCCATCGGAATCATATTCAGGTTGACAGTTGCTGCACCCAGGTTAGGGGAGCCAGGCAGACGGCGACCATTCAGCATAACCATAGTACGCTGATCGCCCAGGCCGCGAAGGTCAACAGTGGCGTTGGACTGAGCGGAGCTACCGGAGCGCTCACTGAAAGAACCCAGAGAGTTCAGGGGAGTATTGCGCAGGGTGTCAGCAATCATCAGGCTGCCACCGGCCTCAATGTCGGCACGGTCCATGCTCACTACTTGAGCTGCTTCATCGAAATTGGTGCGCTTAATGCGGGAGCCAGTAACAACAACTTCCTCAACGAGGGTAGCGTCATCTTGTGCAAAGGCAGGCATTGCCGGAACCATGATCGCTGCTGCAGTCAGACCTAAGGCCCCTTTTACAGCTGCGGACAGGAGATTCTTTTTCATTGTCAATCCTCTCTTGATCGTTGGATTTATAGTCTTTTGCCATAAGTGGCGATCGTTAAAAGTGACTACCCCCAAGTGGTCACTTTCCTCCCAACAAAGAACAAGACGATTGGCGGGCAGAACCCCTCATAAGAATCGTATTTTTTTTCTAATACTACGTATTGTCAGGTTTGTTATGTATAGGGGTGGTTGCTATTTAAGCAGTTGGGGTGTTTTCTGAGCTTATTACTGTTTCTACTGCGCTTCTAGGCAGTGGAATCAAAGCTTGAAGGAGAGGCTGCCGTAGAAAAAGCGGCCGGTGAGGTCGTAAGTTTGATAGTCGTAATTATTGCTTACGGCAGTTGAGGCAAATGGTGGCGAGCGGTCTAGCAGATTGTTAACACCAGCTGTCAATTTAAGTCGCTGATTGGCAGTAAAGGTGAGTTGTAAGTCGTGCGCGGACCAGTCACTGATCGTGCGGTTGTCTTCAATACCTTCAATATTTGTATAGGACTCTTCAAGGCCGCCTACGTAATGAACGGTGTACCCTGCTCCCCATGGGCCTTTCTTCCAGTAAATCCCTGCATTTGCTTTCCACTTGGGAAGTGAGCCTGCACCGCCGGTCAATATGTCAGTAAAGGTACCCGTGAGATCCTGTTTGGTTGATTCGGGAGAACTTTGGTTGAGGTAATGTAGTGTGCGGCTGATATTCAAGGCGAGTTGGATGTGGCTATTAACGCCAGGGTGGAATTCATAGCGGAAGGCTGTGTCGTAGCCGCGAATTTCTCGGTTGCCCTGGTTTATACGTGATGCGTAAATTTGGGTGACATCACCATAGCCATCGCGAATAACGAGATCCGTATAGCGGTTGAAGTAAGCATTTTGCTCTAGAAGAAACTGGGGGTTGGTAGCGATGACCTTATCTTCTTTGATGTCGTAAAGATCGAATGTCCCACTGAATCCTTCAATTGCAGCTGGTTGCCAGGTGACTCCCAGTGATAGTGTGCGGGAAGTTTCTGGTTTCAGGTCCGGATTGCCACTGAACTCAGTCAGGTACTGTACCCGAGAGCTGTCTGCTTGACCTTGGCATCCTGGAAGACTGATTGCGTTAGAGCTTGTGCAGGGGTCAAATAAAAACTCTTGGGTCTGATAACCTTCCTGGTTCATATCCGTCAGGGTGGGGGCCCTGAAGCCGGTCGTATAACTGCCGCGAATGAGTACTGATTCTATTGGCTTCCATCTCACAGCAAGTTTTGGGTTGCTAGTATCCCCAAAGTCATCGTAATGCGAGGTTCGGATAGCTCCGTCCAGCCATAAACTGTCCGGCGAAAGCGGAATTGAGATCTCGGCAAATGCCTCCTTGATTATGCGGCTGCCTTTCGTCGAGCCGGGGGCGTGCCCCCCAATAAACGAAAGTCCCGAACTGTCATTGGAGTATAGGTTTACACTCTCGCGTCTGAACTCAAGTCCGGCTGCGGCGAGAATGTTTCCTGCCGCTATCCTTTTGATGATGCCGTCAGTGATAAAAGTTAGCGAGGTCATGCGGGAATTGCTGGTCGTAACGCTCTTGCCCCGAATGAAGTTCAGTTGCTCTTGGCTGATGCTGCCGCTAGGGCCTAGAAGGTTAATTGGGATGCAGGAGGTGGTTTCATTGCAGGTATCGGGCCCTTTAAGTCCAATCGATAGGGCGTATGGGTCTATAACATTACTCAAGCTCTCCTTCTTGTGGGTTTGGTGAGTTGAGGCATTTAGTTCCCACTGCCAGTCATCCCAGAAACCCTTTAGCCCTGTGTTTATCCTCCAGGTGTTCGCCCGGTTTTCTTGAGTTCGGGCACCTAGCTCGACGATACGTCGACGTACATCGTAAATGTCCTGACCGAAGCTGTTATAAATATTGTCTGCAGATATCGTCAGATCGCCATTGTCGAATCGGGTAAAGACGGGGGTGGGGGACGATGCTGCTTCTCCTGTTGAGCGCACTCCCATAAACTCAGAGAAGGCAAGGGTGCTCTCTCCAATATCCAGATTGCCAGCTATATAGAAGGAGTCACTCTGCGTTGCTGGAATAGCTGAAGAGTAGTCGCTATAGTCGAACTTATCCTCCGGCGACCAGTCCTGATATGTACCAGATGAGAGGTTGGTTAATATTTCATCCTTGCTTATAGCAATAAACCCTTCAGGGATTGCTGACGATCGCTGATCAGAGCCACCTTCATTGCGGCTGTCGGCCGACTCCGAAACCCCTCTGTTGCGACTCATAACCTCTGCTTGGCGGGTCTGCGAGAGGTTGAGCATCACTTGAGCGCGATCATTTTTCCAGCCCCAGGTTAGTTGATGAGATTCGCTGCGGCGATCACCCTGTTGGGCTTGTCCGTAGTAGCTTTTTACAGCAAGGCCTTCAAAGTTCTTTTGCAGGATAATATTAACCACCCCGGCAATGGCATCAGAACCATAAACAGCTGAGGCTCCATCTTTTAAGATTTCTACTCTCTCGACAATCGACAAAGGGATGGTATTTAAATCCGTTGCTTCACCGTTAAATCCATCACTGATAATCCTTCGCCCATTAATTAACACTAATGTACTACTTGCTGGAAGGTTGCGTAGAGAGACTGTGGCTGTCCCGTCACTTTCCTGGCTAACAGATGTGCTGGTTGAGTTGCCCGATATTGCAGGTAGGAATTGAAGTAGATCCGCAATAGTTTGGGCGCCAGTCATTTCAAGTTGATCGCGAGACAGTCTATCGACTGGCAGGTATCCGTCGGATTGAAAATGGCGTAAATGGCTGCCGGTTAAGCTTTGCCCGGTGACGGTTACCTCTTCCGTTTGTGTAGGGGTGGGAAGGGGCGTGGATGTTGGGTCTGCTGTTGATGACTCGATAATTGCGACAGAGGAGGGGCCGACTTTTTTAAAGGAAAGGGGGGCTTCTTTGAGTAGTTCGGTCAGGGCGGGTTCAAACCGGCCTTGTGGACTCTGTAGTAATTGCTTATTTACTCGATAGTTTGCAGCAAAAGAAGTTCTAACAAGTAGTGATATTTTGCATTGTTTTCCCAGTGATATAAGGGCCTGTGATAGGCTTCCTGAGGATATCTGGATCCCAGACTCTGGGCACTGGGCGAGGGCAGCACTGGGAAGGATGAGTGCTGTCGCAAGGGATATTTTTATCCAGTGCTTAAAAGTCAAAAGGATGCCCATTATTTAGGTGCCAGCCATTGTAGGCGGCAACGGTGTCGCTATTTTGGTTTTATGGGCGGACTAACCTAATTGGACAAGAAACAACCGCCCTGAGGGACGGTTATAACTTAGTTATTCGCGGGAGACAAGATAGTCAGGTTGGTGTTACTGCGGTCTTGCTGTAAATCCAGTGCAGTTGCGATGGCTTTTAGGGTGCTGTCCGGATCAGAAACCTCAAAAGTTCCAGATACAAGTCGGTTTTCCACTTGGGGCGAAGCAGCAACGGGTACATTGAGGTAGCGGTTTAGCTCTGTGAGAGCATCCTTAAGCGGGGTCTTTTCAAAGACTAGTAAGCCTTTTGTCCAGTCCGTGGCCTCTTCCGGGGAGGTCCGACCGATTGGGCTGAGTCCGCGGTCAGATACGCTGACTTTTTGGTTCTTAACCAACTGCACTGACTCAGGTTTCAAGCCAGGAGCGCTTTCAGCCTCGGTGACTGAAACTGTACCTTCGGTTACAGATACCCGTGTGTTTTCAGGGTTTAGCTCTACATTGAACTCGGTTCCCAAAACCCGGATATTGGCGCTACCCGCAGAGACGGTGAATGGACGTGATGTTTGCCTGGCTACTTCAAAGAATGCCTCGCCGCGAACTAGCTCGGTTCGGCGCTCGTTCCGGTTATAGATTACTCTCAGCTTACTGTTGGAGTTCAGTTTTACTTCGGAGCCATCAGGTAGGCTGATGGTTTGTATTTGGCCGAGTTCTGTTGCATACATCTGAGCCTGGGTTTCGCCCCCCATACCTTGGAAACTTACCCACAGGGTTACAATCGCTCCGCAGGTTGCGAGCCCCCCGCCAATGAGCCACTGGGGTAGGGTCCAACTCTTGGGTTTGGTAGCTTTGGTGGATTCTGTTCTATTGAGGTTTCTTTTCTTTTGGGATGGAATGCTTTCAGGGAAAAGAGTTTCCAAAGGCATTTTGGATAGAGCTCCCAGGTCGCCCCACAGCTCAGTGATTTCTGCAAAGGCCCGCTGGTTCTCCTCGACGGAGCACCACTCTTTAAATTGAGAGCGATCGGCTAGAGTAATCGAATCAGAGCGCAGGCGAGCCACCCAAGCGCAAGCCTGATCCAGGCTGTCTTCGCTTACTGCTTGCTTCGGGTTGGTTCTCATGGCTGCTCAAATACCTTGTATCTTTAAACTTTAATTAGCACTGTGATGCTAAAAAGAGCATCTTACTCAAAATTCTCCGATTTGTGTGGCCTTTACCTTGTGGTGCGTAGGTCAATACAAAACAATTCCGGAAATTTCTCTTAGTTAGCAGTGAAAGATGCTGCTAATAGCAGGGATCTTAGTGCGGCTCAATTTCTTAATTGGTCCTTGCAAGCTGAGACGGCTGAACAGGTTTCCCCCTCAACTAATTTTTTGACTTGGCGAATCAGCAGTTTATGACTGCATTTTTAGTTATCGTTAATATTAACGTCGCGCTTGGAGTATGCCTGGCCGGAAGACTGCTTACCCATTAGGGTTCACCTTTTTGCGGCAGGCTCTCAAGGCTTGCAAAATATACTTTTCTACACTGCTCACCGAGATATTCATTTCTTGGGCAATCTCGCTGTAGGAGAGGCCACGTGTCCTGTGCAGGAGAAATGCTTGGCGGCACTTGAGGGGCAGCTTATCCATGGTTTCGTAGATGGACTGCAGCTGCTGGCGGGCTGCCAGTACCCTTTCTGGTGACTGATGGTCCGCGTGGTCGTCGGTGTAGGGCTCTCCTTCCATGGGAGCTTGCTGGCTTACATACTCTACGTGCAGCTTGCCTCGGCGCAGCTGGTCTACGGCCAGGTTATTGGCAATCTGATAGAGGTAGGCCCGTGGATTCTCGAGTTCCTTTTCATCGCTGAGTTTTTGCAGGCGTAGATAGGCGTGTTGGGCGATATCCTCGGCATCGTCAGGGCTTTTTACAATGCGAGAGACAAAGCGCACCAGGGCCTGTCCGTGCTCGGTAAACAGCCTTTCAAGAAGCGTCTTCCTGGCCTTATTCATTACTGATCGTGATCCCCGTACCCTGCTCGCTGTAGTTATGGACTGATTGTTCTTAGTGCGAGCTGGCGCACAGTTATATCACAAGCATTGGTTTCGCTACGAGAGGTACGATCGAACTTGAATGGTCACACTCTCCGATTCTCTATGCCTGAAGATGGATGCCGGTATAATGGCGGCCGCGCCACAGGCGCAGACAATAAGACCTTGCAGAGGTGTGTCGAGCACCGGAGATTGAATGAGTTATCAAGTACTGGCACGGAAGTGGCGGCCGAAGCTGTTTCGCGAGATGGTGGGACAGGAGCATGTTCTCCAGGCGTTGATCAACGCCCTGGATAATGGTCGCTTGCACCACGCCTACCTCTTTGCCGGTACCCGTGGTGTGGGTAAAACCACGATCGCACGAATCCTGGCCAAGTGTCTGAATTGTGAAGAGGGAGTCAGTTCTGAACCCTGTGGCCAGTGCCACACTTGCAATGAGATTGCCGATGGCCGTTTTGTCGACCTGATCGAAGTGGATGCAGCCTCGCGTACCAAGGTCGAAGATACTCGTGAACTGCTTGAGAACGTGCAGTACGCACCGACCCGGGGTCGCTTCAAGGTTTACCTGATCGATGAAGTCCATATGTTGTCGAACAGCTCGTTTAACGCGCTGTTAAAAACCCTCGAAGAACCGCCCCCCCATGTGAAGTTTCTGCTGGCAACGACTGATCCGCAGAAGTTGCCGGTGACTGTGTTGTCCCGCTGTCTCCAGTTCAAGCTGAAGAATATGAGCCCCGAGCGGGTTGTGGGGCACTTGAAGTTTGTGTTGGAGCAGGAGCAGGTCCCGTTTGAAGAAGGAGCCCTGTGGCATCTCGGTCGCGCCGCAGATGGCAGTATGCGAGATGGGATGAGTCTTACCGACCAGGCCATCGCATTTGGTGGGGGGCAAATTATCGAGGCAGAAGTGCGCGGTATGCTGGGCAGTATCGATACCGGCTTGGTGTGGAAGCTGCTGCAAGCCTTGTCTGAAGAGGACGCACAGGCTTTATTTGCCACAGTTGCTGAGTTGTCCCAGCAGGCCCCTGATTACAGTGCTGCGCTGGCAGAACTCGCCGACAACCTGCACCGCATTGCAGTGGCCCAGGTGTTGCCTCAATCTATCGATAATTCCCTGGGTGATGGTGAGCGACTGAGAAATTTAGCTGGGCGTATCGCCCCGGAAAATGTGCAGTTGTATTACCAGATGGCCCTGCTGGCCCGGCGTGACCTGCCTTTGGCCCCGGATCAGCGCAGTGGCTTTGAAATGGCTCTGCTGCGGATGTTGGCTTTCCGCCCCCAGGGTGTTGCGGATATTCCCCGTTCGCCACTGCCATCGGCTTCCGAACCCGTTTCACCAGCACCGGCTCCAGAAGCGCTACAGCCACAGGCTCCTGTAGCGCCAGAAGTACCGGAGGTCAGCCCGGCAAAAAAGCCTGAAGCGGCACAGCCTGCAGCCCCAACTGAAATGGTCAGTGAGTCAGCGACGGAGGCTCAGCCGGAGCAAATTATAAGCCCGCCCCCTGTTCGGGGAGTGGCAGAAGAGCGTCCCCAGCGTAAAGATGTCCTGGCCGAGCTGCGCCAGCGAGTTGCGGAAGTGGAGTCGGCGCCGGCACCACAGCAACCAGTACCACAAAATACGGTGAATACCTCGCGGGAGGCTCCGGTAGAAAGCCGCAGTCAGGAAGTGCCAAAAGGGCGTTTGGAAGCATTAACGCCTGGCAGTTGGCCGGTAATGTATGGACAGCTGGGTATTACCGGTATTTTGCACTCCATTGCCCAGCACTTGGAGATGGTGGGCAGGCAGGACAATATACTCTCGTTCACCCTGGATGAATCCTACAGCAGCCTCTACGACGAAGTTCACCAGCGGCGTCTGGGGGACTCTCTGGCTGACTTCTTCCAACAGCCTGTGGTAGCGCAGATACAAGTAGGGCAGGTACATGGGAGTACCCCCGCCCGATTAGTCGCAGCTACCCGCCAAGCGCGGCTTGAAGCTGCCCAGGATGCACTGGTCGCTGACCCACTGGTTCAAGAATTACAGACAGAATTGAGTGCGGAACTGGTGCCGGGCTCCGTAGAATCACTAGTAGTAGAAGATTAATGACAATTAGGGCCCGGTTTATTCCGGGGCCACATGCACAAGATAGAGGTTACCTATGAAAGGTTTGGGCGATTTGATGCAGCAGGCCCAGAAGATGCAGGCTGACATGCAGGAAAAAGTGCAGAAGATGCAGCAGGAGCTGACTGAACTGCGCATTTGCGGTGAGTCTGGGGCGGGTATGGTCAAGGTGATGATGAATGGTCGCCACGATGTGGTATCTGTGGAAATTGATCCCTCCCTGATGACTGAGGAGAAGGAAATGCTGGAAGACCTGCTGGCCGCTGCGGTCAACGACGCTGTGCGCCGTGTAGAGGAAAAAACACAGGAACTGCAAAAGCAGGGGATGGGAGACCTGACTTCAGGTATCAATTTGCCTGAAGGCTTTAAGTTCCCCTTTTAAGAAGTGGCCATCCACTGGTTTTGAGTTTGTATGTTTAGTCCCCTGATTGAAGAGCTGATCCGCGCGCTCCGCTGTCTGCCCAGTGTGGGCCCCAAGTCCGCGCAGCGCATGGCGATGTACCTGTTGGAAAAAGACCGAGAAGCTGCCTCCCTGCTGGCCCAGAGTTTGGCACGAGCGGTGGAACAAGTGGGGCGCTGTGGGCAGTGTCGCACCCTGACAGAGGAGCCCGTTTGCTCATTGTGTAGCAATAGCCGGCGCGAGCAGGACTCACTGTGCGTGGTTGAGACGCCCGCTGATGTTCTGGCTATTGAGCAGGCCGGTAATTACCACGGTCGCTACTTTGTCCTGCATGGGCATCTCTCGCCCATCGATGGTATTGGCCCGGGGGACCTGGGGATCGACTTGCTGGAGCAGAGGCTCGCTACTGAGCAGTTGCGCGAACTTATTGTCGCCACTAACCCTACGGTAGAAGGTGAAGCTACCGCGCAGTACATCGCGGAGAGAGCTCGTGCCCAGGGGGTGACGGTGAGCCGGATTGCCCACGGTGTGCCCATCGGCGGAGAGCTGGAATATATCGATGGCGGCACTCTCGCCCACGCCTTTAATAGTCGAACCGCATTTTTTTCCGGCAGTTGAGTGATATCGATGACAGAAATAGATACCACTCCACGCTGGGTCGACAGTTACGAGCAGCTGGTAGAGTTGTGTGCAGAATGGCGCAAGCAGAGTGCGGTAGCCCTGGATACCGAGTTCATGCGCAGCCGTACTTTTTATCCCCAGCCGGCGCTGGTCCAGGTAGGTGATGGAAAACACTGCTACCTGATCGACAATTTGGCGATTGAGGAGTTACAGCCGCTTCGCGACCTCTTGCTCGATACCGCTGTCACTAAAATCATGCACAGTTGTAGTGAGGACCTGGAAACCCTGGAGCGCTTACTAGGCGTGATTCCCGAGCCCATTTTTGATACCCAAATTGCCGCTGCAATCTGTGGTATGGGAGCAGGCTTGGGTTATGCGGCGACAGTTAACCAGCTACTGCATATAGAGTTGCCCAAGAGTGAAACCCGCTCGGACTGGCTGCAGAGACCTCTCAGCGATGCACAGAAAACCTATGCCGCCCTCGATGTTGCTTGGTTGCCGGTACTCTACGGCGTACTGGTAAAGGACCTCAATGCGAAGGGGCGCCTGGAGTGGTTGCAGGAAGACTGTGCATCATTGGTGGTCACGGCTCGAAACCCGAGCCCACCTGAGATTTACTACCAAAAAGTGAAAGGTGCCTGGCGCCTGCGCAGTAAACAACTGGCAGTGCTACAGGATGTGTGTGCCTGGCGCGAAAAGCAGGCCAGGGCGCTGAATATGCCGCGCAATCACTTGTTGAAAGAGAATATCTGTCTCGGCTTGGCCCAACAGTTGCCGCGGCATAGAGGTGCCTTGAGCCAACTGGGTATGGAAGGGCGAGCTCTGCGTGAGCACGGCGACGCCCTGTTAAAAATCGTTGCCCAAGCCTGCGGGAGAAGCGATCCACCTGCGCGAATGCAGCAGCCCCTCAACCGGCAGCAGGGAGAAATCCTCAAGCAACTGCGGCTTGAGATGGTGTCTATTGCCGAGCGGGCCGGGTTGCCTGCCGAAATATTAATTCGCAAAAAAGAGCTGGAAGCCTTGGTCCAGGCCCGTCGACCCGAGTTAGAGGGTCGGCTCAGAGGGTGGCGGGCCGATGTGATTGGCCACCCTTTGCTCGAAGCTCTGAAACAATTGCGTAAAGAGGAATTGAAGTGAAAATTTTATGCGATATTTATCGCAGTCCAAATAAAGACGAGATGTATCTGTACGTGGATAAGCGCGAGGGCACTGCGAGGGTTCCCAAAAATCTACTGGAGCTTTTCGGCAAGCCGCAGCACGTCACTACGATGTTGGTGACGCCGGACAAAAAACTGGCCCGTGCGGAGGCGGACAAGTTGCTCAAAGAGGTGCGCACTCGCGGCTATTACTTACAGATGCCGCCAATAGCCGATTCCGAAATGAGTGAAATCGCGCTGAAGAACAGCAAGTTGCAACGCTGAGTCGAGCTAAATGGCACAGGAGCCTTTTTGGCGGCGGAAAACGCTGGAGCAAATGAGTCGATCCGAGTGGGAGCAGCTTTGTGACGGTTGTGGTCGCTGCTGTCTGCATAGTTTGGAGGATGAGGATACGGGTGAGGTCTACCTCACTAATGTGGCCTGCCGCCTGTTGGATACCCATTCCTGCCAGTGCAGCAAGTACAGCCAGCGCAAAGCCCATGTTCCCGGATGCATTCAGTTGCGTATAGAGGATATTGCCGAATTCGATTGGTTGCCGCTCACCTGCGCATACCGCAGCCTTGCGGAAGGGCGCCCTCTTGCGGACTGGCACCCATTGGTATCGGGAGACCCGGAATCCGTTCATCGGGCGGGGATATCGGTGCGTGGGCGCGTTGTCAGTGAAGAGTCGGTTCATCCAGGCGATATGGAGGATCATATTGTCTCTTGGGTTGAACAGGGTTGATCGCAAACGGGAACTGCGACCTGTGAACGCCTTTGGATATTGCGCATAATTAAGGAGCCTCTGAATAACTCCGTAATGCCTCTGCGGGTCTTGAAGGCTGCAGATGTTAGGCGCAGCTCGCCGCGAATGGCCGTAGCCCTTTGCAAGAGCTGCAACACAGCAGATGCGGCCTTCAAGGCCCGCCCTTCGGGGCATTCGGAGCGATTCACACTCCGCGTTGCGACTTCTTGAAAGGTCTAGACATTCCTGCGAAGCCGCGCCTTGATTGTGAACCGCTCTGCATGCCAGAGGCATCACAGAGTTACTCAGAGGCTCCTCAAATCATTCTTCGGATCGATTTATGGCTGGCAGTGCTTGTCTGCGAAGCGGCGTAAATATGCCGGTTCCGAGCGAGTGACGATGTAAAGGACCCTGGCATATTTGCCCGATATTGGATCGGTGTGCCAGAAAGTAGAGTGAGAGAATGACAGAAGATTTCCAATTTGCCTGGATGGTATACGCCGCTTCAACACTGGTTATGCTGTTGGCGGGCTGGTGGTTTATGCGCAATTGGCGCTGGAGTTGGGTACGCCAGACTCTACTGTTAGTGGCTGCGGCGGTGTTGCTGGCGCCGGCAAAGACCTCTGTAGCGGAGTCAGTTGCTGTGCCGGTGTTGCCGCTATTTGTTTATCAAACGCTGTTTGAAGAAAATGGAGCGGCGCCAGAAGTCACTACCAATTTGATATTCGCTTCGGGTGGAGCCCTGGCGATCATGGTTGTTTGGGGGATTGTCAGCTTGCTGATGAGGTTTCGCCGGGATAGGCGTCGTCGCTTTGATGAAGATCCCTACTTTAACGAACAATAACCCAAGATATGGCTGTCATGCCTGAGGGCAGGGTAGCCATTCCCCCAGTATTTTTTGTTGCACTTTAATTCACTTGCGCAGCCATCGTCTCTCCTCGACGCCTATATCCAGGCCTTCACTCGGTTGCTCGTATCAAAGGCGCTAAAACCCTTTAGACCGACAACCCCAGTCAATGACAGCTGCTATATCTATTAAGCTGGTTCCCGCTGTGGCGCAATGCAAAACAATGTAAAAGCCGCGTCACTTTTCTGCCAGGTATCCAGTAACAACAAGAGGCGGCTGTATCCAGCATGTGGGAAATACCTCGCACCTAATAGGGGAAGAGGGCAAGGGCAGTCGTGAATAGAGTGAAATATTCAGTTCAATACCCACTTGCCCGGATTGGCAGTGAGAGCCGAATGGCTGAGGAATGCTGATGCTCGATCACCTGCTTATATTGACTGCAGTAATGCTGGTTTCGGGCATTTTGGGTGGGCTGGTCAATTACTATCAAATGCTGTTCACCGAAGAAGATCCAGCGGGGCTCGCACGTTGCCTGATTATGGGGCTGTGTGGCGCCTTGATGGTGCCGATATTCCTTAAATTCACCCAGAGTGACTTGTTGATAGAAATCCAGGGTGACCCCTCGCGTTTATTGATTTTTACCGGTTACTGCCTGCTCGCTGCAATTGCATCCCGTATGTTCGTGTTTAACGCTGCGCGGCGCCAGTTGCGCGACGCCAGTATTGCCCGCGCCCGAGTAGAGAATATGGAGCAGGAACTGCGCACCATGCAGTTGGAAATGATGCCCCTATTGGAGCATGAAATTGAGGGCGATCCCGAGCAGGGGCCGACCATCGATTTCAATCAGATCCGTAAATTGGATGACAATGCCCTACAGGTGCTGCATTTGTTAAATACCGGGGAGTGTGTATTTCGGTCTCTTTCCGGCATGGTGCAGGACAGCGGTATGGAAACCAATTCTATAGCCCGCGCCTTGAATAGCTTGCTGGTGTTGGAGATGGTCGGGAAAATTCACAGTCACCTGGGCATCCGCTGGTATATCACCGGCAAAGGTCGCCAGGTTGTACACCGCCGCAGTACCCAGATGGCCTAGGCTGCTTCGGTAAGCCCACGCGTACTTTCAAGGCTCGCCCTGCGGGACTGGCAAATTTCCCCAGCGCAAGCTGGTCATCCAAATTGAGCGTTACCGCCTCGCCCCCAACCTGTTGTTCAATTATCATTCGCTAAAAGAGATAGTTAGCCTCGACGACAGGATTGGAGCAGTTATGAAGTTTACCGGTACCGAAAGCTATGTAGCGACCGAAGACTTGCAGATGGCGGTGAATGCGGCCGTTACCCTGCAGCGCCCACTATTGATCAAGGGTGAGCCCGGCACCGGCAAAACACTGCTCGCCGAGCAGGTAGCAGAGAGCCTCGGACTAAAGCTGATCCAGTGGCATATTAAATCCACCACCAAAGCCCAGCAGGGCCTGTACGAGTACGACGCGGTATCCCGCCTGCGGGACTCCCAACTGGGGGTGGATAAGGTTCACGATATTGGCAACTACATTAAGCGCGGCAAGCTTTGGGAGGCCTTTGCGGCAGAAGAGCGCGTGGTGCTGCTGATCGATGAAATCGATAAAGCGGATATCGAATTCCCCAACGACCTGCTGGTTGAGCTGGATCGCATGGAGTTCTTTGTCTATGAGACTGGAGAAACCATCAAGGCCAAGCAGCGCCCCATCGTAATTATCACTTCCAATAATGAGAAAGAGTTGCCGGACGCCTTTTTACGCCGTTGCTTTTTCCATTACATCAGCTTCCCCGATCGTGACACCATGCGCAAAATTGTCGATGTGCACTACCCAGGGATCAAAGGGCAGCTGGTGGCCGAGGCAATGGATATTTTTTTCCAGCTGCGCGAGGTTCCAGGCCTGAAGAAAAAGCCTTCTACCTCTGAGCTGATCGATTGGCTCAAGCTGTTGATGGCTGATGATATTCCCGGGGAGATCCTGAAAAACAGCGATAGCAGCAATGCCATTCCGCCGCTCTACGGTGCCCTGCTGAAAAACGAGCAGGATGTCCATATGCTGGAGCGCCTGGCGTTTATGGCCCGTCGCGATAATCGCTAAACTGTGTTGGTTAATGTCACCGAGGGCTTAGGTTGTCCTCGGTGATTTCGGCCCGGTTTAACCGGGTGTTATTTTTTCCCTGTGCTGACTGCGAATTATTATGCTGATTGGCTTTTTCCAGAATTTACGCCGCTATAAATTACCGGTAACCATCACCGAACTGCTGGCCCTGCTTGAGGCATTACAGCAGCGCCTGGTGTTTGCCGACCTTGAGGGATTTTACTTCCTTGCCCGCGTTTGCCTCGTCAAGGACGAGAAGCACTTCGATAAATTTGATCGCGCTTTCGACGCCTATTTTAAGGACCTTGAGACCCTCGACGACATTGTCGAGCAAATGATTCCCGAGGACTGGCTGCGTGCAGAATTTATGAAACAGCTGACCGAAGAGGAAAAGGCCCAGGTGCAAAGCCTCGGTGGCTTGGAAAAACTACTGGAGGAATTTAAAAAGCGTCTAGAGGAGCAGAAGAAGCGTCACAGCGGTGGTAATCGCTGGATTGGTACTGGCGGCACCAGCCCGTTTGGCAATAGTGGTTATCATCCCGGCGGTATCCGTGTGGGCGGCAAGGGGCGCAATCGCTCGGCGTCAAAGGTTTGGGAGAAGCGCCAGTTTAAAAATCTGGATGACAGTATCAGTCTGGGCACCCGCAATATCCAGGTGGCTCTGCGCAAGTTGCGCAAATTTGCCCGCACCGGTGCCGCGGAGGAACTGGATCTGGATAACACCATTTCCTCTACTGCACGCAACGCAGGGTTACTGGATATTCAAATGGTGCCGGAGCGACATAATGCGATTAAGGTGCTGATCTTCTTCGATGTAGGGGGCTCTATGGACCCCTATGTGCGCGTCTGTGAAGAACTGTTCTCCGCCTGTCGCTCCGAGTTCAAGCATCTCGAATATTTTTATTTCCACAATTTTGTTTACGAGCATGTGTGGAAAGACAACCAGCGGCGCTATAGCGAAAATACCTCGCTGCTGGAAATACTGCGCACCTATGGCAAGGACTACAAAGTAATTTTTGTCGGCGATGCGTCTATGGCGCCCTACGAAATTACCAGTCGTTTCGGCAGTGTCGAACATATGAATGAAGAGCCCGGTGCGGCCTGGATGGAGCGTGTTACCGATACCTACAGTAACCTGATCTGGTTGAATCCTGTAGGAGAGGAGTACTGGCAATATACTCCCAGTATCGGTATGACCCAGAGACTGGTGGACGGGCATATGTATCCGATGACCCTGGAGGGGTTGGATCGAGCCATCGCTTATTTGGTTAAAGGGCGTTAAAAAGCTGATCGCTTTTTCAGGTAGCACCTTAGGTGCTACCTGCTATTCGTGGGGTTTCGTTAGTTGCTCAACTAGAGAGAGAAGCGAAAAATCGCTTCGTGGAGTCATTATTAATGAGAAGCCACTGGGTTTCTCTATCTCTTTTCCCCCAGTATTAATCCCATTTTCTACGATAGAAAACAACGGCAGATGACACTGGGGGGTGCCCCAAAGCCCTGCAATAGCGGTTAAACCCAATAGTCGCTGGCGATTTGTTTGTACTTTGCTGGGTTCACTATCGGTCCCTTTCTTAATTGCGGTTGTGGGGGTGGTTGGTACTAGTAAAACGCTACTGTTGTCCGGTAGTAATGTTTCCATCAACTTGCACCACTGTTGTCGTTTTTCGTTGGCCCAGGATATCTCATCGTCGGTAATTGATAGGGCCATAGTAATTCTCGTGGCGATGTCCTCTGAAAATACCGGCCGGTATTTTCGCAACCAGTCTCCGTGAGTATTGGCGATGGCGCGGCCCTGCAAAATTCTGAATACATCCGCCAGTTCGCCCAGTAATTCAATGTCAGACAGGTGTTTAATCTCGCAGATAGGAAATTGATTATTTAATGTAGGAATAAATTCCTGGATTGCTGATTGAATGGGCGTATCTGCCAGTTGACTTATCTCGGGGCAAGTAACCAGGCGGGTTACTTTATTTGCGGACAAGTGCTGTGACGGGATTAGAATTTTGCCGACGTCTACAAGTAATGAAGGAGTTTGACTAAACCAACCGACAGTATCAAAGCAGGGTGCTAAACCGAAAACACCTTCGGTAGGAATAAGTGAGTGACTGGTTCGAATGCCGAATAAACCACAATAGCTTGCAGGTACCCTCACCGATCCGCCGGTGTCGGTGCCTAAGCCAATATCGGCTGTTCCTGAGGCCACGGCGGCGGCCGATCCCATAGAGGAACCCCCACAAAAATAGCCGGGCAGTTTAGGGTTGTCGGCAGAACCGTAGTGTAAATTACTCCCCTGCATGCTGTAGGCGAGTTCATCAAGGTGAGTAAACCCAGTAAAGGTTGAGCCGGCCTCCAGTAATTGCTGCAAGCTAAGTGCGGTTTTATTGGCAGGAGGGTGGGTATTAAACCACTCGGGGCTGCCTGCCGTATTTTTCTCCCCTTTCAATTGAAAGAGGTCTTTGACCGCTAAACGTACGCCTGTTAGTGGTCCGGAATCTGATAACGTTAAAGAGCGTGGTCCGTGCTCGCAAAATACGCCTTTTATGGGTTGGCTCCCTTATTTGTCATTACCGCTAAAATGCTTCGGCGGTACACCGTCGTGATCGGCGGTGATGCTCAGTTCCTCCTTGGTGGTTTCGCCCACCTTTACGTGAACCTCTTCTGCACCGTGCATCCAGTCCACCAGTTTCTCGCGAATAAAGTACAGGATAATTCCGGCAATAATTGCGGCCAGGGCTACTCCGCCAAAGGTTGCGAGTGGGCCGGATACACCAACGAGTTTACCGATCTCTGCGGCTCCTTTGTTGGCAATACCAATAAAGGCAAACCAAAGCCCCATCATCAGGGATAAATAGCGCAGCGGAGATAATTTAGTTACGACAGAGAGCCCAATTGGCGATAGGCAAAGTTCGCCAATGGTGTGGAAAATATAGGCAAATACCAGCCACCAAATACTCGCTTTAATGGTCTCTGAATCGCCAATTTGCAGGGCGGCACCGCACATGGATAAGAATCCCACGCCGAGAAAAACTAGTCCCAAACTGAATTTGGCCGGTGAGCTGGGTTCCCGGTCTCCCATGCCTACCCAGATACTGGCCATAATCGGCGCGAGGATAATAATAAACAGAGGGTTAACCATCTGCAGCCAACTGGCGGGAATCTCCCACCCCAGCACATTCAGGTCGGTTCGATATTTGGCGAATAAGTTCATTGAGCCGGCAGCTTGCTCAAAGCCAGCCCAAAAAATCACGATAAACACACCCAGCACCAAAATAACTTTGATGCGGTCGCGCTCCTCTTGAGTCAACGGGCGGCGCTTATCGACGTCCTCATCTTTCTTGTCTTTCAGTTCCAGGTGCGCAGAAGGTTCTACACCGATTTCTCCCAGGTAGCGTTTGGCTTGGGTCAACTGCAGGATTAGGCCGGCTAACATGCCAAGGCCAGCGACGATAAAGGCCAGCTGGTAATCCACCTTTTCCCCAATCCAGCCCACCAGTAGGTAACCGAGGATAGAGCCCAGGTTGATGCCCATATAAAAAATGGTAAAGGCGGTATCCCGGCGGTGGTCACCTTCCTCGTAAAGGTCCCCGACCATGGTAGAGATATTTGGCTTGAAGAAACCGTTGCCGATAATCAGTAAGGCTAACCCGATCCATAGCATATAAATTTGGCTGCCATTTGGCAGCCAATCGTGGGGGAATCCCAGGGCGAACTGCCCCAGCATCATCAAGGTGCCGCCGAACATAATACAGCGGCGCTGGCCCCAGCGATTATCTGCCATCCAACCGCCAATAATGGGGGTTAGGTAGACCAGCATTGCATACCAGCCCAGGTAGCTGAGGGCTTTGGATTGCAATTCGGTATCGGTCAGTTGTTCCCAGCCGAAGACTGCGGCAGTCGCTGTAGAGGTCAGGTAGAAGACAAAAATACCACGCATGCCGTAGTAGCTGAGACGTTCCCACATCTCAGTACCAAACAACAGGAAGAGTCCTTTGGGGTGGCCAAACAGCTGGCCTGCGCTGGCGGGGGGCTTGGGCTTGATCTCTTGCATAGTACTGCTCGCAAGGTATGACCCTGAGGAATTGCACCAGCAGTATAGGCCGTGCCCCTCAGAAGAAGTGCTATTCGCACCAGTATAGATGAGCGCCACAATAAGGTTTGATAGCCCTGCGGTGCTCAAGGGGTATAATCCCGCGTTTGCCATTGCTGTACGAATTATGAGTCACACCGAAGCAGAAAAAGTACTGGGGGCGCTGCAGGCCCGAATCTCCGCGACCATGGGGCGTGACCGCTATGGGTTGCGCAGGACTGTCAAAAATGTGCGCCGGCGCCAGAAAGAGGGCAAGCCGGTAGATCGCATGTTGGCCCAATTGGAGCAACAGCTCCAAGCGTCTGAGACCCTGGTGGAGGAGCGCCGGCGCAAGTTGCCGGAAGTGCAGTGGCCGGAGTCTTTGCCAGTGGTAGCGCGGCGGGAGGAAATCGCCGAGCAGATCGAGAGAAATCAGGTTGTAGTGATTGCCGGTGAAACCGGTTCTGGTAAAACCACTCAGTTACCAAAAATTTGCCTGTCACTGGGCCGGGGAATTTTCGGCCAGATCGGCCACACTCAGCCGCGCAGGATTGCCGCGCGCACTGTAGCCAATCGAATTGCTGAGGAACTGGGGCAGCCCCTGGGAGAGTCCGTCGGTTACCAGGTGCGCTTTACCGACCACAGCACCGAGCATACCCACGTCAAACTGATGACAGACGGTATCCTGCTGGCTGAAATTCAGCGCGATCCCCTGTTAAATAAATACGATACGTTGATCATCGATGAGGCCCATGAGCGCAGCCTTAATATTGATTTTCTGTTGGGCTATTTGAAAACCATACTGCCCAAGCGCCCTGACCTGAAACTGATAATTACCTCGGCCACCATCGACCTAGAAAAATTTTCCCGGCACTTTGGCGATGCGCCGATTATCGAGGTTTCCGGTCGTACCTACCCGGTGGAAGTTCACTATCGCCCCGCAGCGGATACGGATGCAGATCTCAACGAGCAGGTGGTCACTGCTGTGGAGGAGTTGCTGCACGAGGAAAAGTCCAGCAGTCGGCGCGGTGGGGATATCCTGGTATTTATGAGCGGCGAGCGGGAAATCCGCGAGTGCGCCAAGGCTTTGCGCGATGCACAGATAGCGCAATTGGAAGTGCTGCCCTTGTATGCCCGCTTGAGCCTTGCGGAGCAAGCCAAAGTTTTCCACGGCCATAAAGGCCGTCGCATTGTACTCGCTACCAATGTGGCAGAGACCTCTATTACGGTGCCCGGTATCCGCTATGTGATCGACCCGGGTACTGCACGAGTGAGCCGCTACAGCTACCGCAGTAAAATTCAGCGGCTGCCTATAGAGCCGGTTTCCCAGGCCAGCGCCAACCAGCGTGCCGGTCGCTGTGGCCGTGTCAGCGCCGGTGTTTGTGTGCGCTTGTATGAAGAGCGGGATTTTGAGCAGCGCCCGGAATTTACCGATGCGGAAATCCTGCGTACGAATCTGGCCGCAGTCATTCTGCAAATGTTGCAGTTGCGTATCGGTGATATCCGCGAGTTTCCATTTGTCGATCCGCCGGACCCACGACTGATTAATGACGGCTATAAATTGCTGCAGGAATTACAGGCGGTAGATGAGCAGGGCCGGGTCACTAAATTGGGGCGATCCCTATCTAGGTTGCCTTTAGACCCGCGCCTGAGCCGTATGTTATTGGCGGGGGCAGAGAATGGCAGTGCGCGGGAGCTCTTGATTATTGTCGCCGCTCTGGCCGTGCAGGACCCGCGCGAGCGCCCGGCAGAAAAGCGCCAGGCTGCGGATGAAAAGCATCGCCAGTGGCAACATGAACAATCGGATTTTTTATCCTTCGTTCAGCTGTGGGATGCCTTTGAAGTCCAGCGTCAGGAACTGAGTCAAAATCAGTTGCGCAAGTGGTGCCAGAAAAACTTCCTGTCCTGGCTGCGTATGCGCGAGTGGAGAGATATCCACCACCAGCTGCGTGTGGCCTGTCGCGATCTCGAAGTTAAAGAAAACAAAGAGCCGGCGGAATACGAAGCGATACACCGAGCCATCGTGGTGGGATTGCTGGGCAATATTGGCGCGCGGGATGAAAACAAGGAGTTTAACGGCTGCCGCAATCGTCGTTTCCATATTTTCCCAGGCTCCGGTCAATTTAAAAAACCTCCCCGCTGGGTGGTGTCTGCCCAGTTACTGGAGACCAGCCGCCTGTTCGCCCATACCGTAGCCAAGGTCGAGCCCGAGTGGATATTGGCCGCCGCGCAGCACCTGGTTAAGCGCAATTATTTTGAACCCCATTTTGACGCTCGCTCCGGGCAGGTAATGGCCTTTGAGAAGGTCTCCCTTTACGGTTTGGTGCTGGTGGAAAAACGCCGAATCCCCTACGGCAAACTGGACCCGCAAACTTCTCGGGAAGTGTTTATTCGCCAGGCGCTGGTGGAGCAACGCTATCGCGGTAAGGGCCGATTTTATAAGCACTATCTCGACCTGTTGAAGTCCCTGGAAGAGCTGGAAGCCAAATCCCGTCGCCGGGATATTCTGGTGGATGATGAAGTGGTGTACCGTTTCTTCGATGAGCGTATCCCAGCGGATATCGTCAACCTGGCTGGATTTGAGCACTGGCGCAAGAAAGCGGAATCCAGCGATACACAGCTGCTGTTTATTCCCCGCGACTTATTGATGCAGCAGAGTGCCGATCATGTGGGAGAGGCCCAATTCCCCAATGAGTTGCAGGCGGGCGGTATTGTCTATCCGCTCAGCTATCACTTTGAGCCTGGCAGTGTGGATGATGGCGTCAGTATCCAGGTGCCGGTTGCAGCGCTGCACCAGGTGCCGGCAGCTCGCCTCTCCTGGTTGGTGCCGGGAATCTTGCGGGACAAGTGCATCGCTCTGGTAAAAGCCCTGCCCAAGCAGTGGCGCAAGTATTTTGTGCCAGTGCCGGCTGCGATAGATAAGGCTTTGCCCCGACTGCGTGCAGACAATACCCCGTTGTGGCAGTCGTTGGCTCTGGAGCTGAAGCGCCAGACAGCGCAGCAGCTGCCAGATGAGGTATGGGAGTCTGCGGAACAGGCCCTGGAAGATTATTACCGTTTCAATATCCAGGTGATGGATGAAGCCGGTAAATTGCTGGATCAAGATCGGGATTTGGCCCTATTGCAGGCGCGCTACCGGGATCGGGTACAGCAGGGGCTGGCAACAGCTGGCGACAGTTTTGAGCGGGAGGGTATTTCCCGATGGGACTTCGGTAATCTTCCAGAGACCCACACCCTCAACCAGGGCGGGCTCAAGGTGCGGGCTTACCCCGCGCTGGTTGAAGGAAAAGACAGTGTTTCCCTGAAGCTACTGGATAACCCCAGTGAGGCTCGCAGGCTTACTCGCGCCGGTATTTGCCGTTTGGCTCTGTTGCACTTGCCGGAGAAGGTGAAGTATCTGCGCAAAGAGCTGTTGCGAGGCAAGGAGCTGGGGCTTTCTGCAGCGGATCTGGGGCGCCGTGAGGAGGTAGCTGACGACATCCTGATGGCAGCCGTGCGCGAAGTTTTCTGGCCCAAAGAGGAGTTGCCGCGCACCGAAGCTGAATTCCTGGCCGCTTTGGAAAATGACGGTGACTTGGTGGGGGTGGCCCAGGAGATTGGTGATCTGTTGGTCAAGGCCCTGGCTCAGCTGGTGCCACTGCGCAAACAAATCAAACAGCAGAAAAACCTGGCGGTCGCAATGGCGGTGGGGGATATCCAGCAGCAACTGGCTGGGCTCTTCTACCGAGGCTGCTTGTTTGATACTCCGCTGTCATGGCTGCGCCAGTACGGCCGCTATCTGAAGGCGATCGCAATGCGCTTGGAAAAGGCCGCTCTCGACCCTAACCGTGACCGAAAACTGCAAGTTGAATACCAGAAGGCGGCGGAGCCTTACTTGGCGCAAGTGGAGAAATATTCACCCAGAGAACTCTCTGCAGAGGCAGAATTGCGTGAGTTTCGCTGGATGTTGGAGGAATTTCGTGTTTCCTTATTCGCGCAGACTCTAAAAACCCTGATGCCGGTGTCATCCAAGCGCTTAAGCAAGTCATGGGCAGAAATTGATGGGAAAGGTTTGCTTGGTTGATTTTCTCTATGGAAAAGAGATCACAAAAAAAATTTTGATCAAGTGTAAGAATTTGATGGAGAGCCCGACAGAAGTACTGAAAGCAGGCCTGGAGCCCAGAATGACCCCTTGATACCGGTTATTTTGTGGCGGGTTCTATTCAATGACTGATTTTTGTTTCGCAGCATTATACTTCTGCGGAGTGGAAAAAAGTCTCTTGTACTTTTTATTGCTAAGGACACCTAGTTAGGAGATTCACTATGAACAAGAAGCACCTTTCCCCTGTAGCCGCCGCAGTTGGCGCAGCGTTTATCGCCACTGCCGCTATGAATGTATCTGCTGCCAACAGTAATGCTAACCCCTTTGCCGCAGCAGACCTGAGCTCAGGCTACAACGTGGCGCTGGCTGATCACGACGGTGATGATAAAAAGAAAGAGGGTAAGTGCGGCGAAGGCAAGTGTGGCGAAGGTAAGAAAAAAGAAGGCAAGTGCGGCGAAGGTAAGTGCGGCGAAGGCAAGAAAAAAGAAGGTAAGTGCGGCGAAGGTAAGTGTGGCGGGTAATTTTTCGCTGTACTCAAAGAGGGTGGATACGCTTTAGCGATCCACCCTGTTTTTTATTGATCGCTGAAAAAAGTGAGACCTGAAAGTGTTGCGCGAGTTTTCCATAGAAGGTGCTGGGTTTGGATTGCGCCGGTCAATGATGGGTGAAAACCTTGATACAGATGCCGTAGATTTTCTGGAGGTAGCACCTGAGAATTGGATTGGTGTTGGCGGTCGCTATGGGCGCTGGTTTAAGGAATATACAGAGCGTTTTCCTTTTTTACTTCACGGTTTATCTCTCTCGATTGGTGCACCAGAACCATTGGATATGGACTTGGTTGCAGCCATTAAAAAATTTATCAAGCAACACAATATTCGCGGTTACAGTGAGCACTTGAGTTATTGCTCAGATCACGGCCATCTGTACGATTTATTGCCCATTCCCTTTACGCAAGAAGCGGTGATGTATGTTGCCGAGCGAATCCGTATGGTCCAGGACGCACTGGAAGAACGGATTGCAATGGAGAATGTCTCCTACTATGCGGCGCCGGGCCAGGAGATGACTGAACTGGCTTTTTTAAATGCGGTGCTGGAAGAGGCCGATTGTGATTTGCTTCTGGACGTGAACAATATTTATGTAAACTCGATTAACCACCGCTACGATGCGCTGGACTTTCTATCTGCACTACCTACTGAAAGAATTCGCTACGTACATATTGCCGGGCACTATGATGAGGCAGAGGATTTAAAGGTGGACACCCATGGTGCACCGGTTATTGATCCTGTGTGGGAACTACTCGATCGCGCCTACGATATTCACGGTGTGATGCCGACGCTACTTGAGCGGGATTTTAATATTCCGCCGATTCCCAAATTACTCGAAGAAGTAGGACATATTAAAACCATTCAGGCCAGTCACCAGGTGGAAGAGAGTTATGTCCTCAGTCGTCGATAAGCCCGAGACATTCAAAAGTGTGCAGCGGGACTTTGCTGCCCATTTGCGCGCACCGGATCAAGTTGCGCCGCCGGCAGAAATTGAGGACCGGCGTGTCGCTATTTATCGAGATTTGATTTACAACAATATTGAATCCTTTGTTGCCAGTGGATTCCCGGTATTGCGCAGTCTTTATAGCGACGAAAACTGGCATCAAATGGTACGTGATTTTGTCCACAAACACACATCCGTTAGCCCGTATTTTTTGCAGATCAGTGAAGAGTTTCTCTCATATTTACAGAACGAACGGGGAGAACAACCACAAGATCCTCCGTTCCTGTTGGAGCTTGCCCACTACGAGTGGGTAGAGTTGGCTTTAGATGTCAGTGCTGTGGAATTACCGGAAGGGCTGGCGATAGAGGGGGATGTTTTACAGCAAGTTCCTGTAGTTTCCCCTCTTGTCTGGAGCCTCAGCTACCGCTACCCAGTGCATCGGTTGGGGCCGGATTTTCAGCCCCAAGAGCCGCCGGAGGTACCGACGTTCCTTTTCGTATACCGGGATCGTTCCGACAAAGTGAATTTTATGGAGATCAATGCCGTCACCGCCAGATTGTTGCAGTTGGTCTCTGCGGGCGATTACACCGGCTTACAAATATTGGAACAGATGGCTCAGGAATTACCCAATATTAGTCGTGACTCCTTATTTGATTTTGGTGCCGATTTATTAGAAAAACTACTGAATAAAGGGGTTATTGCCGGTTTAAAGGCTTAGCCTGTGATTGCCTGAAACTCCTTTATCTTTGGCAAATCCCAGCTGCTATGCTGCCGAGGGTAGCTTACGAATTACTAGGGCGTTAGAATCCTTGGTCTCACTAGTTTGATATAAGAGGAGCAGGGTTGTGCTTGGAAGCAAAACTTTATCGCCCTGGTTAATGGCAACTCTGATAGCTGTTACTCCAGTAGGGGCGCTAGCGCAACAAGATCCGTTTGGTGGTGCAGCTCAAAACCCGGCTGCGGTAGATACCAGCGGAGCAGAGGATGCCAGTGCCGATGACGGGGGCCTGTCTCTCGAGGATGAGTACGGCTTTGATCCTGCCGATGAATTTGGTGGTGCCGAGGGCGAAGATTTATCACTTCGCGACCCCTGGGAAGGTTTTAATCGGGCCATATTCTCCTTCAACGATGGTGCAGATCGCTATGTGTTGAAGCCCGCCGCTGTCAGCTATCGCCAAATTACCCCGATTTTCGTGCAGCACGGTGTCAGCAACTTTTTCGACAATCTGCGCGAAGTTACCAATACTTTTAATGATGTTCTGCAGGGTAAATGGGGCCAAGCGGGCAATGACGCGGGTCGTTTCCTGGTGAATTCCACGGTAGGTATTGTCGGTATTCTGGATGTTGCCCAGCACATGGGTCTCGAGCAGGGTGATGGCGAGGACTTTGGCCAGACTTTGGCTGTTTGGGGTGTGCCTTCTGGCCCCTACCTGGTTTTGCCGCTACTGGGGCCATCCACTGTACGGGATACCCCAGCTAGGGTCGTGGATTACTACACCAACCCCTTGACCTATGTAAATGACGACGCGACCAAATATGCATTGAAGGGTACAGATATCATTCAGAGCCGTGCCAGCCTGCTGCAAGCGGAGTCCCTGTTGCATGGTGATCGCTATGTACTCTTGCGGGATGCTTACCTGCAGCGCCGCGACTATTTGATTGTCGATGGTGAAATGGATGTTCAAACCGAAGAAGAGGCCGCAGAGGCAATTGATCAGGGTGAAGTGGAAGAGGCTTCCGACTACTGATTTGTCACCTAGGGCAGATAACTTTTTAGAGCCTTTATATGGCCGGCCCCAGTAGCCTGGTGCTTACCGACGATGAGCGCTCCCGCAATTTTTTGCGAGGGGCGCTTTCGCGTTTTGGCTTCCAGGTAAGTGTTGCCAACAACGGGGAAGATGGCATCGGCCAGTTCAGCCCCGGCGCTTTCCATATCGTATTGATTGATCGCTATTTGCCGGATATGAGTGGGCTGGAGGTGTTGCGGCGGATAAAGCGCATAGCCCCAGAGGTGGCTGCGGTAATTATTGCCTCAGATAGCGCTGCCGATGATGTACTCCAAGCGATGCGCCTTGGAGCCAAAGACTACCTGGTTAAACCCCTGGAAGAAGCAGCGGCTATTGATCGTATGATCTGCCGTATCAGCGGTGAAGAAAACCTGGCGAAGCAGAATCGCGAATATAAAGTGACCTTGGAGCGTCGCAACAGTGAACTGCGGGATCATGTGGAGCTGCTGCGCAGAGACCAGGAAGCTGGCCGTTTACTGCAACAGCATTTACTTCCCCGTACCCCCTATCACTACCCCAGCGGTGTGGAAGCATCCTACCGGCTGGTTCCCTCCCTGTACCTGAGCGGTGATTTTGTTGATTACGGCTTGTTCGGTGAGCGCTTTGTAGCCTTTTACCTGGTCGATGTGTCGGGCCATGGTGTCTCTTCTGCGCTGGTTACTGCCCTGATTAAGCACAGCATTATGCATCGTTTGCGGGAGCGCCCCTTATTTGCCCAGCTGGACTCCCTCAGTGATGACTTGCTGGATGTCCTTAATCTGGTCAATGGCGAGTTGTTATCCACAAAATTGGGCAAGCACGCCAGTATGTTTGTCGGGGTTGTGGATAGTAGTGCCCGGCAATTGCACTATGCCGTCGCCGGGCAAATACCTATGCCGGCCCTGGTTAGTGAGGCGGGTGCAGACTGGTTGCCGGGAAAAGGGCGTCCCCTGGGTATTTTTGAACGGGGTGATTGGCAAGTGATGCGTGCTGAGCTGCCGCCCGCTTGGCGCCTGGTCGCTTGTTCCGACGGTGTACTTGAATTATTACAGGGCGATTTGCTCGATAAAGAGGCCCAGCTTTTGCAGGCTATTTCAGAGAGTGGGGGAGAACTCGACAGGCTCTGTCAGTCTCTAAAAATGGATACTTTTGGTGCCCTTCCGGACGATATTACGATTCTCACTTTAGGCCGCCAGTAATGCCTAAAACTTCTATCGATAGTCTTCGACTATGAAGTCGAATTTTGTGCTTTATCGCACTTGTCAGTCTGCATAGTCAGGAGTAAGCTCCGCCCACTTTATGCACAAAATTGCACTAGGCGCCAAAAACGTCAAATGCTATTGTGTTCTCTACCAGTGAACTTTTGCCATCCGCCTGCACTTCTATCAAAAGGTGTATTCGGGTGAGCCAGGGGTTGTTATGCAGTCCGGGCAAATTATGGTTGGGGCCCACCAGGGCATCTACGTCATCAAGTTAGTAGGTGATGTTCGTCTCAACCTTTGTACCTCATTTGATAGCTTTATCGACAACATGTTTGCACGGGGTGATTTTGCCGGAGTGGCATTTGATCTCGGTGGTGCAGAAGGTGTCGATAGTACGACTCTCGGCCTGATGGCGAAGATTGCTATTCGCGCTCTGGAGCGGGGCTGTGATAAGCCGTTGGTATTCTCTGCGGGTAAAGGTATCCGCCACCTGTTGGACGCTATGGGCTTTGATTCGTTGGTTGAAATCAGCGATACGGTCCACGATTTGAGCGTACCCACCACGCCTTTGGTATGTAATAGCCCTGACGAATGTGCTGCGCGGGAAAAGGTGTTGGAAGCTCACCGGGTATTGATGAGCATGAACGAGCAAAACGCCGAGACTTTTCGCGACTTGGTACATACCCTTGAGCGAGAATGTTCCCCGGTTGCCAAATCTTCGGCGCATTATCACTAGCTCTTATTCTCTCCTAATCCCCAGTCCTGGAAATCTCCCTTTCTTAGCAACGCTTCATATCCCTCGCTTCGGCGCGTGCCTTGGTGAAGAGTCCGTGTGGCAGATAAATTAGCTCTGCCACCCTGCGAATCAGGTGCTCCTCGAAAGCCTCGATAACATCATCTGAAAAAGCTACCTGCCACATCTGCAAAATCAGCAGGTATTTATCTCTCTCGCTGAACTGTTCATTCACCGCCTGGGTGAACTCGAACAGGGATGTGGCTCTGTCCCGTTGGCCAATAGCTTCACTGACTATTTCTGTGGCACTAGTCTGGTCGAGAGAGTAGTGCTGGCATAAGAGCTGTGTGAGCGTTTCACGCTCACACTCATCGAGCTTTTGATCGACAGTGGCGACCTCGACTAACAGCGCAGCGCTGATCATCCGCACGTCTTTTTCGTCACGTGCTTCAACATCAACGCTATTTCCTATCTGCTCAAACAGTTTACGGATTTGTTGCAGCATGAATTTCCTGCTGTCCCTTTACTCGGTTCTGTAACAATAGCTCTAAACGTTCCTGATCCTTCACGAAGTTCCGGATGCCATCGGCAAGCTTTTCAGTGGCCATGGCATCGCTATTCAATTGAAAGCGGAATTCGGCTTCAGGCAGATCCTGTGTCGGCCGGGATTTGGTTGCGGATACCGGTGGCAGGCCAGCAGCGAGAGGTGCCTCACTGTCCTCCAGGGCCTGTAATAGCTGAGGGCTGATTGTCAGTCGATCGCAACCAGCCAGAGCCTCAATCTCCCCGGTATTGCGGAAGCTGGCGCCCATCACAATGGTTTTGTAATCCCGGGACTTGTAGTACTCATAGATATTGCGCACCGAGATTACGCCCGGGTCCTCTTCCGCAGGGAATGACTCGCGGCCGCTGTTGGCGATATGCCAATCGAGGATTCGACCGACGAAGGGGGAGATCAGAGTTACCCCGGCTTCGGCACAGGCAATCGCCTGGGATTGACTGAACAACAAGGTCAGGTTGCAGTGGATTCCCTCGCGCTCCAGTACTGATGCGGCAGCAATGCCTTCCCATGTCGACGCGATCTTGATCAATACCCGCTCTTTGGCAATACCTGCGCGTTCATAGAGGGCGATCAGGTGGCGTGCGTAATCAATAGTAGCGCGGGTATCAAAGGAGAGGCGAGCATCGACCTCGGTGGATACCACCCCGGGCACCAACTGCAAGATTTCCGTGCCGATGCTGACAGCCAGTTTGATGGCGGCCAGGCGTGCAATATTTTCCGCGTTCGAGCCACCCTGGTGGCTTTCGGCCCACTGAAGTGCCTCGGCGATATGGTTGTCGTACTGAGGGAGCTGGGCGGCCTTAAACAGTAGGGAGGGGTTGGTTGTGGCATCTTGAGGACAATATCGGCGAATTGCTTCAATATCTCCTGTATCTGCTACAACCTGGCTGCGCTGTTTGAGTTGCTCCAACTTGTTCATGGTTCCTCCCTTAATTATTCACTGGTCTACATATTGAAAGCGGTCTAAGCGGCTTGGGTGACCTGGGCCAATGCCTGTTCAAGCACCTCGGGACCCGCCCCCGGCTTGTGGGCATTTTCGCTCAAATGGCGGCGGAAGCGTCGAGCACCAGGAAGCCCCTGGAATAACCCGAGCATATGCCGGGTGATATGATTCAAGCGCTGTCCGCGCTGCATTTCCTGCTCGATATAGGGCAGCATCTGCTCTACCACCTGGATGGCATCCGGGCCGGTCTCACCGCCAAATAATTGGCTGTCCACCTGGGCCAGGATTGTCGGGGTTTGGTAAGCCGCGCGCCCCAGCATAACACCATCCACGTGGCTTAAATGTTGCTGGCATTCCTCAATTGAATTGATCCCCCCATTAATAACAATTTGTAGCTGGGGGTAATCCTTCTTTAACTGGTAAACCATGTCGTAATTGAGCGGAGGAATTTCACGGTTTTCCTTGGGGCTTAGCCCCTTTAGCCACGCTTTGCGCGCATGGACGATAAAGGTATCCACACCGGCATTGGCCTGGGCCTCCACGAAGCGGGTCAGGCCTGGGTAGTCTTCCATATCGTCGATGCCGATACGGTGCTTGACGGTAACCGGAATAGATACCGCTTCCCGCATGGCAGTGAGTCCTGCGGCTACCACATCCGGTTCCGCCATAAGGCAGGCACCAAAACGCCCGGACTGGACTCGGTCACTGGGGCAGCCACAGTTTAGGTTGATTTCGCTATAGCCCCATTCCTCGGCGATACGGGCGCATTCAGCCAGTTCTTGAGGGTCACTGCCCCCCAACTGCAGGGCGACAGGTTGTTCAGCTGCATCAAATTGCAAATGTCGCTGTTGGTCACCATGCAGTATTGCCCCGGTGGTCACCATTTCCGAATACAGGCGTGCATGCTTGCTCAATAGGCGCCACATATAGCGGCAATGGCGGTCGCTCCAATCGAGAAGTGGTGCAGTGCAGAAACGGTGGGTATTAAATTCGGACATAAACTGCGGAGTAAAACACTAATAAAAACAGAGTAGCCGCCATTATATGGGATGCCTATGGTGATGTGCGGCTTTATTGTGAAACTTCGGGCACCTTTCCTGGAGTGAGTGCTTGCGGAACAGCAAGGTGGAACTCGAATAAGGTGGAACTCGAATAATGGTTGGCGGGCTTTATAAGGGGTGCTCTTATCCTAGCGGTTGCTTGTGTAACTAATAGTGTGAGAGATCTACGGTGGATGTAAAAGCTGGAACGGGTTGATATACCAAGAGCTTCTCATTCGATCCTTGATGGCTGATGTATGCAAGGTAAAGAGAGATCAGGTTTTATTCAGTTTGTACTTGCTGGTAATTTGAATTATCCACATTAGCAAAATAAATAGTGAGTGAACACAATGTTCTTCTGCTGACAGATTTCTGTGATGAAAGATAGAATTGCTCCGTCCTTAATACTGAGCCGATTATTTTGAGTGCAGTCTTTTCTTTGGTGGCAGTGCACTTCTGACTTTTTGGCCAAGCTCAACAAAATTTATAAAAGGAGTTTAGTATGAAGTTAAAATTAATCAGTGTGGGAGCTGTGGTACTGGTTTTGGGTGGATGCGCTTCATTAATGAAAGAAACTGTATCTAAAAGGGCGCCTTTTGATCTGAACTGTGATGCGGGCTCAATAACGATCCAGCAACTGGGATACAGAACTTATGGGGTTTCAGGATGTGATAAGCGTGCCACTTATGTATTGCAGGGACCTTGTTCAGGTCCGGGAAGTCAGTGTTTAGCAGTAATGAATTCCAATGTGGATGAAGGTTAATAGTAAAATTCGGGGGTAGGAGGTTTTTCTTGCTCCCCATTTTCTGGCTCCCAAGTAAATGGGGGCTATTGCGAGAAAGAAATTTTAGATATTTCTCTCGCGTTCAGAAGAGTTTTTTGCGGTTTCGGAATGTTGGGTATTGGGTGGGGTGGGTGGTTCCACACATAAAGTGGGTTCAAGTTTATTTAGTAATTTACGTGCAGTGGCACGATAGCTGGTTAGCTTACCGCCTGCTACCGCTAGAATTCTAGGCTTCTTGTTATCATCACAGCAAATAATGGTTTCCCGGGAGCGCGCAAAAGGACTCTTTTCCATTTCCGGAAGTACCCGTAGTCCGGAATAACTCTCGCAAATATCTTCTCCATTGAGCTCCCGGGCTTGAGAGAAATATTTCTGTACGGTCTGCAGAAGGTAACTCTCTTCTTCTAGTGTGGGGGTGACATCCCGAGGATCGCCAAAATAGGGGCGTTCTGTAGTTCCAACCAGAGTTTTATCCTGCCAGGGCATCACGAAAATCGCACGGCCATCATCGGCCTCCACATAGTAGATTTTATCGCCAAGAGAGAGGGGCAATAAAATATGGGTACCTGCGACCAGATCGATAGGGGGCAGCTCCACTGGCGGTGAACAGCGTGCATTCGTGTTGGCTACCCAGGGGCCACTGCAATTTATGAGCGCCCGGGTGCGCAACGTGCTGAGCTTGCCATTAGCAACATAGTCAACGCGGACCCCATCCCCAGTGACTTCTGCACCTACTAGGCTACCGGGACAGATAATCTGCGCCCCATGGGCAACCGCTGAGGCAACTACGTCCCGGGTAAGGGCTGCGTCATCGGTCTGCGCATCGTTATAGCGGAAGACCTCTTTTAGGCCTTCCCTATTCAGGCCTGGAAGGCTGTCCCACTGGGATTTGGGTATTCTGCGAAAGTATGAATCGGTGTTACTCAGTCCAGACAGAAGGCTGTAGAGGCTCAACCCAAAGCGGACCAGCCAGGCCGGTCTCTTGCTGTGCTGGTAGATAGGGATATAAAAAGGGACCATTCTCACGAGTTCAGGCTTGTTATCCAGTAGCCACTTTCTCTCCCGCAGGCACTCGTAGACCAAACGGAACTGGCCGCTCTCCAGGTAACGCAAGCCGCCGTGAATGAGTTTGGAGGAGCGAGAGGAAGTGGCGGCGGCGATACCCAGCTGTTCGAGTATCACCACGGAATAGTGATTTGTGGCCAGAACCTCAGCGGCTCCCGCTCCCTGTATACCTGCGCCGACTACCAGGACATCAAAATCCGTAGACATCACTCGCTTCCCGGGAGCGCATCAGCAGCGGCAAGTTGCCGGTGAGAATATGGTGAGCACCGCGCTTGCGCCAGAGTACTGCCTCTTCTGTTGAGTTGATTTCATAGACAACCCATTGCCAGGGGCCTGGGGGCAATTCGTCACATTCAACCTGGCTGTCGCGAATTAGTAGATATTCTGGCGCCAAAGTAACAATGTCGGCAGATAGGCACCGGGAGACACTATTGATCTCAAGGGCAACCCGATGCCAGCCCATATTGCGGGCGGCTCTGAGGCTGCGGCAGTCTGCGGTGAGTAGAGCGAATGACTCATTCTCAGTGTGCATCAGCTCCATTAACTTTTTAACGGCGGTGACAAATCCAGTGGCGGCGATATTGGCAGGTGAGATACCGATAAACCAATCCAGGTGGCGATGGCAGCTGGCCCAGTCTACCAGCTCGATAAAGCGATTGATCGACTGGTGGTGTAACTGTGAATCCCTAAGGGAGTGGAAGACCTGGGACTGGTCATTGCCGGGGATGTGCAGGCTATCCTCGTGGAAGCACCAGGGGGTGCCGTCGGCGCTGAAGCGGATATCGCACTGAATAGCGCAGGCCCCCAGATTATGGGCCGCCTCGAAAGCGGCAATCGTATTCTCTGGTTGGCGGGTCTTGTCGCCGCGATGAGCAATTAACATGTGAATCTGGTCCGAAAAGCGGGTGTTATTGTCGTCTGGAATTGGGCGTGATTTGGCCTTTGCCCAGAGATGAACCGGACCCTGGCTGGAGCCGGGTCATACAGGAAAAATAGACGGTGCCACCGCTGTTGCAAGGTTCACGGGGAGGAAATACGGGACCAGAGGGCTATCAATGGAGGGCTGGGGTTTTTACATAGTGATGATGCTGAATCGATTGCATACTGCCCATATGGATAGCGCGCCACTGAGTGAGCTAGCGGTATGTCGCGTCAGGATGATCTATTACGTTGGCAGTGTTTTACTTTTCAGGCGGTGTAGGGCAAATCAGTATTGTCTCTTATTTACTAGCGGGGCTGGTGATATTGATTTAAGGGAGGCTCATTAGGTTCCGATTTGACTTGTGGATAAAACAGCCCGATATTGCGCTTACTATAAGAAGTTCTAAGACTACCCGCTCTTTATGAAAAAAGTACTGCTTTCACTGCTATTCTTTGTCGTCCAGCCAGTAATGGCAGCTATGTCTGTGGATAAAATTGTCCTTTACCTGGAAGATACTCCCAGCGCCCGGGATGATGTTCTCGTCAGCAATCCAGATAATGAGACGCTATATATCCAAACTGAAATATTCCGTGTGGATAATCCCGGCCATGATAATGAGAGTCGAGTCAGGGTGATAAATCCTGATGAATTTAAACTCCTTGTCAGCCCCGCAAGAGCTGTCCTGGCTCCCGGAGAGAGAAAGCGCTTTCGCTTAATGGCCTTAGATAAAGATCTTGAAGAGGAAAAAGTCTACCGGGTGACTTTTAAACCCGTTGTAGGTGATATCAAGAGTGACAGAACGGCACTAAAAATCCTTGTAGCTTATCAGGCATTGGTATTTGTGCAGCCAAAAGGCGGAGCTTATAAAATTGATTTAGTGGCTGAAGGGGATAATTACCGACTCACGAATAGTGGCAATATTAATGTAGAAGTCGTGGAAGTTCGTCATTGTGTGACTGAAGAGAAGTGTGAAAAACTTGAGGCCACCGGTCGGTTATATGCTGGCACCAGTATCGAAGTAACGGGTAAACCCGTTGGCGGCGAGCTGGAAGTTTTACTGCGAGGGCAGCAGAGTGAGCGGGTTCGTTTTCCTCTTAGTGGCTAATTAGAATTGGTTGCTTGCCTATAGCAGGCTGGGCGGATTAAAGGATTATTTTGTATTTAGCTCACTGGCTGCTCACCGTTACTGTGAGTACATCGGTGTAGAGAGGTTCGCCCGCGTTTTCCCAGTCTGAGGGCGCAATGGAAATATAAATTCGCGCATTATCAGAAAGGCAGTTTTCATCCGAAGTTCGGCTAAAACTGCCGGAGATATCGCCAAGGCTATCCGGGGAAATGCCTGAAGTTGCAGCCAGGTTGTCTGAGAAGGCAACGCTGTAGGGGATTTGTTCACTGTTTCCCCCCAATTGATAGGCACTACTGCCTGATCCCCCGGTGCTGCCATTGGCGCTGGACAGGTTTACTGTGTAACCGCTAAATCCTATACCGCCAACACAAAAGTCCTCACTGCCCTCAATGGCCTGTCCAAACAGGGTGCCACTGTTGCTGAGGTCAATATCACCCAGATTGCGAATGGCGATGTTTGGCTCTACGTCCAGCACAATGTCAAACTGAACTGTTTCGGTGCCGGCAGTCCAAATAATAAAATAATTATTCAGTGTCATCTCAAAGCTGGCGGAGTAGCGGCTGGAAGAGGGTATTTGGCTGCTGTCCAGCTCGATCACTAAATAAGTATCTGCATCGTCGCTGGTGCCAGCAAAAGTAGCGGACTGAGTTCCTGGACTGAGTGTTTCCGTGGTGCCGTTATTGGCTCGAAATGAAATATCAATATCCAGCTGTTCACCACTGTCCGCAAATAGTGCGAAAGTAGATCCACTGAGCGGACTCACTTCTACATCGTAGCGTAGGGTCCAGCTTCCCAGCAGGCTTCGGGTAGTGAACTGAATTTCTTTAGGTTCTGATTCGTAATCAATAGTGTGTGAATCTTCCAAGCCACAAACTCGCAAATCGTCATTGCTGGAGCAATTTACCTGGGCTTGTACTGGTATATTAAATAGCGGAATCAACAGCGCAGAGACTAGGCCAAGTTTTTGCAGCTTCTTAGTTATGGACACGGCTTACCTCTGCTATTTGCCCAGTCTGGCATTTGGCCTCTGACTCTTCTATGGTTCCCAGGTTGAGCCAGCTATCACCTGATGAAGTGGCCTCGATTGAGGCTTTACAATTTCCCCAGCGAACTTCTGTATTTAGGATGGTGTTATGTTCACCGTGGAATTCCATTTGGAAAACGCCGTATTGGTCAGTTTTCGCTGAGTGTTCGCCAATGATTACTTCTGTATTTGCCAGCCCCTGGCCAAGGCTGGTTAATCGGCCCAGTACCAGGATTTGTGGCAGTATTTGGTAGCTGCTGGCGCCCACATTGCCCGGATACAGGGTAATGGTTTCGGAGGTTTCCCGGTAATCGAAAAAGCCCTCTTCCAGAGGCCGGAGGGAAAGGTCGTAACTGCGATAAGCCGGTAAATTAATCACTGACGTTGTGCCGCCTTTGGCGTATCCACGGCGGCTGCCATTAACCAAAACTTCAAAATCTTTATCTTCACTGCCTTCGATATTTACGATAACTGCGCTCTGGAGATTTTGCTCACCGCCCCAATTGAGGGAATTTTTTGTGGCAATTAGGTTGGTGCTGAACCCTCCGAGGTAGTTGATCGCACGGCCTTCATCATCATCGTAAAGCCCAACTGCAGTATTCAAATATCCGTGATGTCCCGCTAAATGCGTACGGGCCTCCAGGTAATTGGCTTCAGGGGATGCTTCCATAGAAAGCTGCTGTTCAAATTCAGCCGCCCATAAATCCCGGTCGTACCAGCGGCTTTGTAGTGCAAATCGCTCGCTGCTAGTGCTTTGTTCGCTGTTGTCGCTATAGAGATTAGCGGTGTGTTGCCAGTGTTTGGAGCGCATTCGGAACTGGAATTCCAGACTGGTGTATTGATCGCCGTCTGCATCACTGTGGGACAGAGTGGCGTTGCCGAGCCAGCGGGTGCTCTTAAAAATGGGGTGGCGGAACTCCAGGGTTTTTAACTTCTGGGCACTGCTCAGTGAATCGCCGTTGTCGATACTGCCGGGGAGTTGGTTTTGGTCCCGCTCGCTGAATCTTAGGGATAGCTGTCCGCCCAATATTGCTGTGCGCAAACTCAGACTTGTTTGGGAATAGCTGCCCGGCAGCAATGTATATTTATCGTTATTGAACGGCGTTTTATTGGCATCCAGCTCGGTTTTTACTGCACTAAAAGTCCCGTAGGGCATTTTAAGTAATGCCTGCAATCGGTATCCACTGCGTCCATCACCGGATGTCACCAAGCTTGGGGAGACTTCAACGCCTTCGCCAATCCAGCGACCGCCGACTTCCAACAATTGCTGCTCCTCGGTTGCGGCACCAGAAACAAAAAGACCCAATCCGGTCGTTAAACGGCGTGCGATAGAGGCCGTAATAATTCCATCGTCGTAGTGGTCCGGCAGAGTATCGTCCCAAAAACTGCGGGTGGGCAAACCTGCCTGCAAGCTCCAAAACCACTCGCCTGGGGCTGGCAATAGCGAATCCTTGGCAAAGAATTCGATATGCCGGCTTAATACCCGCCCCGCTTCATCGTAGGTGCGCACCTCAATGTCGTAGGCGCCGTGGGGTAGGGTAGAGGTGTTTAACAGGCGGTTGCCGGCCTCCAGTAGTTCAGTGTGGATAAGTCGCTCATCCTGATATACCTCGACTCTACCGCGCACCGGCATATTAATTTCAACCGGCGCTCCCTGTTGATAACTGATATCGGTTCGGGTGCGCTGGGAAGTGCGTAGCTCTACGCCATAGATCGCTTCCTGGGGCCGGAAATAGCCAAAGCCACCCTGGGGTTGTAAAAGGCCGGCCGAATAGGCTTGCCCCCGAAAATCCCGACTCCAATACAGGCTATGGATCCGGCTGTCCTGCTCTGAGGCTGCAGACCATTGTGAATGCAGAGCGCTCTCACCAAAGCTTACTATGGTGTTGCCATTTAATGCAGCGCTATAGCTGTCCGGGCCCCAATCACTTTCAACCCCACTCCAGGAACCGCTCAGGTTTTGCACGATAGAGAAGTCAGAACTCGCTTCCGGCAGATAAGGATCATTGATTGCCGCTTGTTGCGGCAACAGCTCTTGTGAGAAAAAAAGATCCAACCGGTAGAGCTGCTCATCGTAAATAACGGCAAACTCCGAGGGCATTAAGTAGCCGCAGCCAATCTGCCGGTTTGAGCGGCATACATGGTGACTGTTTCTTGTTTGCGGTCGTTCGAGGATGGAGAGAATCCGCTCGGTATCGCGAACCTCGGGCAACAGTTCGAGTACCTCAGACGGGGAGTCAAAGCGAACAAAGCGCGGATCTATTGTGACTTGCGCAGCACCAATTTCCCGGCCGCCGTAGTAGAGATCCACCACGAGTTGCTGGGGTTCGGTGAGATCATCAAACCCTTCAGGAGCAGAGGTTTCCAATAGGAAAGTCGCTGCGGTCGCTGCAAGGGTATCGGGGCAGGAGGCTTGCACCAGACACAAAGCCAGCGCAAGGCGCCCCAGATGACGTCCTGCCATATTGAGCTATGGCTGGCAGGGCCAGCCACTCTTTACTGTTACTCGGAGGCGACAGTGATCAGCAGGGTATCGGTATAGGTGGTGCCATTTAGCACAGTTGCAGTTTCCCAATCGCTGTTGGCCACAGTGATTTGGAAGCGCGCATTATCGCTGGAGCCACAGGAAGCGATATTCCGGGTTTGGCCTGTCAACGCATCGCCTTCGGTAACAGTTGTAAAAGTACCGGAAGTGCTGTTATCAAAACCAACACTGTAAGGGACATTGTTGGTGCCGTCAGTGAGGGTGAACTCAGTATCATTTACTGAATCATTACTGTCGAAAGTGATGCTGTAGGTGGAGAACCCGAGGCCGCCCACACAGAAATCTTCGGTGCCTACGGCATCGGTACCCAAAGTGGGATCGGTAATCGTGAGGTTGTCTACACGAGTGATCTCAATGGTGGGAGTGAAAGAGAGGGTGATATCACTGCTTGCACTATCAGTAGCGGCCATTGAAGCGGCAGAAATGCTGAAAAGGGTACCTGCTGCAATAGCAGAAAACAGTGTGCGAACTACATTTTTTTGCATGGTATGCCATCCTGAGCGATTAATTTATCGTTCTTAGGGAGAAGCTGCTCGCGGAAACCCCTGCAAAATTTGGGGTAATACGTTAGTCAAGCCATTCCTTCTTTATGGCCGCAATAATACTTTTTTCGTGATGTATGTCACGTCATTAGCTCACAATAATGAAGTTATGGCGCGTAAATATTCTTATTGAGGAGAAAACCCCGCCTGTGCCAAGAGGCTGGCCAGCGCTATAATCCTGCGGTTTAACGAGTCCTCCATTTATCAATCAGGTTTATCATGACCGTAAGAACCCGAATCGCACCGTCTCCAACCGGTGATCCCCACGTTGGTACAGCCTATATTGCCCTCTTCAACCAGTGCTTTGCCCGCGCTCAAGGCGGCCAGTTTGTATTGCGTATTGAAGACACCGACCAGCAGCGCAGTACCCCGGAATCGGAGAAAGCCATTCTCGACAGCCTGCGTTGGCTCGGGCTGGATTGGCAGGAAGGACCGGATGTCGGCGGCCCTCATGGCCCCTATCGCCAAAGTGAGCGCGGCGATATCTACAAAACTTACTGCGATGAGCTGGTACAAAAAGGGCACGCCTTCCACTGCTATCGCACTGCGGAAGAGCTGGAGCAGCTCCGCGAAGAACTGCGTGAAGCAGGTCGCATCGCACTGAAGCCCAGCGACTTGGCGCTCCCTGAAGAGGAAGTGGAAAAGCGACGCGCTGCCGGAGCACCTTATGTGGTGCGTATGAACGTGCCCGAAGAGGGCTCATGTGTAATTGAAGACCTGCTGCGCGGTACTATTGAAATCGACTGGGCCCAAGTAGACGCACAAATTCTGCTCAAGTCCGATGGTATGCCCACTTACCACCTGGCGAACGTGGTGGATGATCACCTGATGGAGATCACTCATGTTCTTCGCGGTGAGGAGTGGATCAACTCCGCACCCAAGCACAAACTGCTGTACGAATACTTCGGTTGGGAAATGCCGGTGCTCTGCCACCTGCCGCTGTTGCGCAACCCGGACAAGACCAAGCTTTCCAAGCGCAAGAACCCCACCTCTATCCTGTATTACCAGCGCGCCGGCTTTATGCCCGAAGCACTGCTTAACTACCTGGGCCGTATGGGTTGGTCCATGCCGGATGAGCGCGAGAAGTTTTCTCTCGAAGAGATGCTGGAGCACTTCGATATTAAGCGTGTTTCCCTGGGTGGCCCGGTATTCGATGTAGAGAAACTGTCCTGGTTGAACGGTCTGTGGATTCGTGAACTGGAAAACGAGCAACTCGCCGATCGCCTGACCGAGTGGATGTTTAACCGCGACAACCTGCTTAAGGTTCTGCCCCAGGCGAAAGAGCGCATGGAAACCTTCGGTGACTTTGCTCCGCTGGTTAGCTTCCTCGCCTCTGGCAAACTGCCCCTGACCGAAGACAGCTTCAGCGGTAACAAGCTGCCCCTGGATGACCAGAAGAAGCTACTCCAGTTTGCCCTGTGGCGTTTGGAAGCCCTTCGCGCTTGGGACAAGGACAGTATCTTCCAGGCGGTGAAGGCGCTGTCCACGGCCATGGAAATCAAGCTAAAAGACTTTAACGCTCCACTGTTTGTCGCCATCAGCGGCACCACTGCGTCCTTCTCCGTGATGGAAGCCATGGTGCTCCTGGGCCCCGATCTCAGCCGCGCCCGCCTGCGTCAGGCGATCGACGTATTGGGCGGTGCCGGGAAGAAGGTGCTGAAGCGCTGGGAAAAAGAGTACGCTGGACTCAAGTAAGGCTGATTCGCGTTGGTGAGCCCCTGGAAGCGGCAGCCTCCGGGGGCCTATGGTGTCAGCAGCTAACTAATTGATTAAAGAGTTATTTTTTCTGTTGACAGGCGCCTAAACCTTGCTAAAATGCGCCCCGCTTTCGACGGAAACGTCAAGCAACAAAATTTGGGGCTATAGCTCAGCTGGGAGAGCGCAACACTGGCAGTGTTGAGGTCAGCGGTTCGATCCCGCTTAGCTCCACCAAATTTCCCTTATCTATCAAGGGGTGCGAGAAGAGATGGAAAATCTCTTATCCAGAACTCGCAAAAATAAAAAGGGTCTTTTAGGCCCTTTTTTTTGCCTAAAATTCCTATCACGCCTTGCCTTCCAGTCAATCGATTTTAATCATCGGTGCAATACATGTATCAGCCAACAAAACCGGAGAAAATTGCTCGAGGGATAATGCTAGGCTGTATCCCGGTAACTCTTCTGCTTTTTCTAATGTGATTTTAATTATGGGGTTCGCCCGGGGGTAAACCCCAAAGAGGGTATGGAAGAGCTGTTTTTTCCTGACCGTGAAGCCATATTCTTTTGTACTTTGTTTGTGGTTTATATCGTGGCTGCGATTTTCGGCTACTTTAAAGGCTGGGAAGGCTATACCAAAATATATTCGTTTTTTGCTAAATGGTTAGATATCACTGGTGGGATTCAGGTAGATTCGGGAGCAAGAGTGCTCACTCCGAAAGATCGTGTACGAAAAATGCATCATAAACAAGGGCAGCAAAAGCCGCAGCCTCTGGAGCGACTTATCTCCCCTCCATTTTGCGTATGCTAATTGGCTCCTACTATTAGGTAAATGGTACAAAAGTTAAGCTGCCGAATCTTTATGTAATATGGTTCTTACAGATTTTGCTTGCTTATGCTTCTGGTTCTATGAGAGATGCCAAGATAGTGAATGATAAAGAAGTGATTTTGGTTACCTGTTAGTTCCACTTAGATCATACTTTAAACTTGGCTTTAGCTGCTTATAAATATTGTTGAAATTCATAGTCAAACCAGCCTGATATAAACATTCCTGTAAAAATCAGGGGGAGAAGCTTCGCCATTTATTATTGGATTTAGTGACAAAGTTGGCCACTTTCAAGGTGGAATCGGTAATTGATGATTTTGTTGCGAGATAATAAAAAAATAATATTGGGCCCTCCATACATAATCGGATAATGTGATACATCTTTATTGACCTGTTCACATCTCGAGTAAACTATATCGATATCAAGTAATTGATTAATTAAGTACTTTAAAGGATTAAAATATATGGCCAAGCTATTCTTGACTTCGTATTTTGCTGAGGTCGCGAGCGCAATCGCGAGTTTTGATAAGCGGCTTGAAGGTAAGAAGGTTACATTCATCCCTACTGCAAGCATTCCCGAAGAGATCACTTTTTATGTGGAAGATGCCAAGAAGGAGCTGGAGCAGTTAGGTCTTATTGTAGATGAATTGGAAGTGTCTAAGGCTTCAGTGGATGAGATTAAAGATAAACTGCAAAACAATGAGTATATCTATGTAACTGGTGGTAACACCTATTTCCTACTTCAAGAGCTTAGGCGAAGTGGGGCAGACAAAATCTTGTTGGAGCAGATTAGGCTGGGTAAGCCCTATATAGGTGAGTCGGCAGGTACTGTAATCCTCTCGCCGAATATCGCGTATATTCGGGAGATGGATAACCCCGATGCAGCGAAGAATCTAGAGTCTTATGAAGGGTTAAATCTTGTGCACTTCTATCCCTTACCTCACTATGGAAACCAACCGTTTAAGGATGCTGCTGAACTTGTTATTTCTAAATATTCAGATGAGCTGGAATTAGCTCCATTCAGTAACAATCAGTTGATCGCTGTAATCGATGGGGAAGCAGAGACCTGGATCGCGGTGTCTTAGTGAGTCGATAACCGTTGTATGATAAGTCATACTATCTATATTTCATTAAGATTGCTGCAATTATCTAGTGGCGAAGAAAAAGACAAATTCTAGAAATTTTCTCTTCTTTAGGGCTTTTTTCAAGGAGTAGCTTAAAATTGGGGTAAGCAAGAAGTTATAGTTTGAGTTGAGCGGAATGTTAAAGAATACTGCCGGGGAGCAAGTGATAATGTGACTTGCTCCCTGGGGATGTTAGCGCTTATTCGCTAGCAGCACTACAGTTATAGATTTTCGCTGGGATATGCGTGCCTGTTACAGCCTTACCTGCCGATACTCCGTTAGGCATATAGATATCGCCAAATTGCGCCTTTGAAGAAGCCTTAACCACATGGGTTCCGCCTCTTCGCACAGCCCTTTTTTGTAACCAAGGAGTACAAACATCTCCCTGGTTAACCCTGATTGTTTTGCATGTTACATCTTCTACTAGTACGCATCCTTCTATAGCTTCAGCGTTAGAAAATACTATCTTCTGCATCGCTTCTTTTTCCTGGGCACTTGTACATCCCATCAAAGTAATTGCGGATGCTAGGATGGTAAGGCCAGTTTTAATGGATAACTTTTTATACATTACATCGTTTCCATAGGCTGAGAATTAATTTACGTAGTTGAATATGATGCCACAACCAGACTTTGCTTACTGTTTGAAAAATGCTCAAATGCTTTATAGGACTGTATTTTTTACCAATTAAGGTGGGAAACTTACAAGAAGTTCTTTAAGCGAATCTCTTATTTAGCTTATCGCGACATCTATGATTCGCGAACTCAAAAAAGCTAAATATGACAGTCCTCTATTACCAGCTAAATTATACGGTTTTCAGATCGCCTAGATTTTTTGATATTGGGGTGAATAATTATTAGGGCATGCTTACTTGTGATTTTAGGGGGCCTACAAGAGATATTATGCACTTTTATCTATTAGACCAAATTCCTGACATTACGCTTCGGGTATTATGAAACGGTACTTTACGTGTAGCCTTTGCTACGTATGAGCTACTTGGAAACTTTCTTCGGTCGCTATTTCGATGGTTATTTGTAGAGTCATTACAAAGATAAAAATTAGCTCTCAACATCTATTCCCCACTTTAGAAATCTTTCGGCTGGTCAGATAGAGAAAAGTGGCTCAATCTAAAATAAAAGAAGGTGTATTTATTGACTTCTTAGTCGGCCATATGTTCCTATCGTAAAGGATGGATAGATAAGAAGTTTAAGAGTTAGTTCTAAAAGGAAGTCAATGAAAAAGCATAGTATCTTATTCTCTGGATTACTTGGATTAGTAGTTTCTCTTGGGGCTTTAAACGCTTTTGCTGAAGCTGATCCTGAGGAGAGTAAAGAGCAATCAGATGAGCAGCTAAGTGAATGCTTTGCTGCTACTTTATGGCAAGTATCTGGAAGGTCATTAAACAAAGGGGAAGTTCCAGAGAAAACTGTAAAAGTACCCGAGGGGTGGAAAGTTGTAGGGGGAGGTATTGGTGGAGCAAGAGGTGAAGCTCTTATGATTCTTTGCCGATAATACTCATTCGTATAACTCTAAGTTTATTAATGGGTGAATGCTTCGGCTGATTTGTGTCAGCATGCACAACGTATGCTGACGATTAACTGCCTCATAGAGTAGATGAGATAAAGTCCATATCTGTATCATGAAGTTACAATCATGCTGGTTTATATGGATAATTTTACTGTTAAGGATTATCAGATGTCAGAAGGATACCAGCGAGTAAAGTTATCTATCAAAAAATATATAGTGATTTTTTGTGCATTAGCTCTTGGTTTTGTTATTTCCAGTTTTTTAGATGCCAGAGCTCAATTGCTGGAGGATATGAGTAAATATAATAGAGAAGCCATATTTATTGATAGGCTATTAAAAATTTACAGCAATACCTGCAATAAATTTGAGTATGGTCAGTATTATTCTTTTCAAGAACATGCCTTAGCAAGATATGACTTTATTATATTCAGCAATAGTGGTTTTCCCTATTATTTGGATCCGAAGACTTTAACGTTCCACTATGATGCAAGTATTTACTATCGTGAAAACTGGCTTTTAACCAAAAAGCAAATAGACAACTGTTAATCTATTCTTCATTAATTTGGGGCCTTATTGAATCCTTATTTGGATTTTGCACTTGAGGTAATGCTATCTGGAAAGGTCCTTACTTATTAGGCATCAATACCGAGCTCTTTGTCCTTATTTGCAGATTGCCTGTAGGTATAATGCTCCTCTAATGAAGTCGAGAGTTGTAGATTGGCAATCTACGTTAATAAGAGATTGGATGGAAGATAAATCTACGATCTCTACTTTTGATATTTTGAATTGCAAGTAGAGGTTGATCAACATGTTCATAGTATCCCTTACCTATATAAAACCCCTTGAGGAGGTGGAAAAGTTTATTTCAGAGCACATTGATTTTTTGAATAAGTACTACGAGCTAGGATATTTCCAGCTTTCCGGCCGTAAGGAGCCTCGCACAGGTGGGGTAATCCTGGTGACCATAGATAGTCGGTCTGCGTTAGATCAGGTACTAAAACAAGATCCATTCTATCGTGAGGAATTGGCTGCTTATGAAGTGACGCAAGTTGTACCGACAAAATCCTCACCAGAGTTAGAGTTTCTGATTGATACTTAAACAAAAAATTAAGAAGGATGATAGTTTTTCGATTGCACAACTCTTTGGAGCATATTGGCCTAGATTGAGCATAATTGAACAAATAGACAAAATGAGGCAGCAGAAAATATGTAATTGAGGAGAGAACTATAAATCACCTGAAAGTAAAACTACTATGGGCAGTCTTAGGTACGCTGTTATTTTTGGGGGTTATATTCTACAGTATGCCCTTGTTCTTTTGCTTTGGTATTAACGGTAAAGCTGAAAATGATTCTACCTATGCTTGTGATTTGTCAGGTATGAAGAAAGGTGAATACAGAGAGTAGGGTTTATTCTCAGTTAATCGAAGGACCAACAGAGATAAGCCACTCGTTAATCACTATTTAGAAGCACTGCAAGACCCATACTCAATAGGAAGCTTTCAGCCTAGGAGCACTGATAACGTATGGAATTTGGGAGGTGAGGACCTCTCTGTATTTTACCCCTATGCCCTTAATCGCCACTGTTCAGTAGGTTTTTCGAGCTAATCATGAACCCTATGGAGAATGGATGAATACTAGCCATAACATCACACATTTTGTTGATCTCTGTGAGAGTAGGGTTTGGGATACAAGCAGAGGGATACTTAAAAAGGTCTTGCTCGCCCCTTGAGGTTAATCTTACTGTGCCAAAAGCAAAGTGATACTTAAGTACCAAAATGGTCTTGATACTGGGCGGTTAAACTTTCTGGCCACTCCCAATTACTTCTTCTCATTAACCTACAGCGAGTTAGATGGAGAGCAGTAAGATCATGTTGTACAGATGTGCCAAATTTGACTATCAAATCTGGGGCAAAGTGTTGGGAGTTTCTACTTAGATAGAATAGCCTCTTCCTTAACACCTTAAGTTCCCTTTTAAAAGTTATCTTGGCGTGGATTTTGCTCAGAAATATTGGGTAAATCTTGAAAGGGTTATGTATCAGAGACTCGGAGCTGGTTATATCTTAATCAGTACAGGATCTCAGCAATTAGGCCGGATATGGCATTAAGTGCTCTATTGATGTCTGTTTGCGTCTGTTTCTCCCAGTTAATGCTTGTGTATTCACATTCGCAAAATGCGTGAGTGATAGCATTGTTGTCCGCGGCTAATATGCATTTTGGAGATGTCGCCTGCTTATTCATAGAGAAATTGATAATCATCATTGGCGATCATCTAGAAGGGCGTATCGTCCACGATAGATAGCTTTGAGCTAGACTGTTGGGACGAACGTAATGGCACGTAATTAATTAAAAAATGACGAAGAAGAGACGCTGCGATAGGATTCCGCGTCCATTTTGCGGTGCCTTGAGCTCGAACTAAGCTTGGCGGCCCAGAGTGGTGGCGTCATATCTCGATAGAGCCGACCCAACAAGCGAAGGCATTTTGGCTTCAAGAATGCCTCGATATTATTTGAATTAATTGTCTCAGTTCTAACCCAAGATTGGGTAACGACTGGTTCACAGATTGCCAAGAAAGTAATCGCTATGCATCCATCAGTTCAACGCTCCGTCTGGCAAATTCAGCGTGACGTCATTTACGCATTGCTAGTGCGCGAGATGAAAACTCGCTTTGGCAAGTGGCGACTGGGATATGCCTGGATGCTTCTCGAACCAGTACTGCATATTATGGTCTTGGTTGCAGTCTTTAGTTTCCTGAAGGATGCATTCTATCCCGGTGTTCCAACTCCGCTATTCATGCTAGGAGGAATTGCCCCATTCCTATTTTTCACTCACTGTTTTCAAAAGGGGCTGGCAGCAGTGGAATCGAATCGAGGGCTCTTTAATTATCGTCAGCTAAGGCCCTTCGATGCTGTGCTTACACGGGTGCTCCTTGAATTTGCTATTTATCTAGCAACAATTATTACCTTAATAATTGTGTTTGCTTGGTTTGGCGTCACAAGCCCATTCAATAATTTTTTGCTCCTAGTAATAGTAAATATATTTTTCTTCTGCTTTTGCTTAGGCCTGAGCCTGGCTCTCTGTGTTGTTGGGGTAAAATTCCCTGAGCTTGCAAAGCTGTCACCAATGCTAATACGACCTTTGTATTTTATGTCTGGAGTATTTTTTTCTCTGGAGCAAGTTCCTCAAGAATACCATGTCTACCTAGCGTGGAATCCAATACTGCATGTGATTGAGTTGACACGTGAGGGGCTATTCAAAAACTACCATGGAATATTTGGAAGCCTGCAGTACTTAATGGGTGCTTCAATTTCGATGTTGGCTTTCGGTCTGTTGTGTTACCGGGCCAATTGGCGGGATTTGGTAAGAAGCCAATGATTAGACTAGAAAAACTAACCAAATCTTTTCGAACTCCCCATGGAAGAAAGGTTCTCTTTAGGGATGTAAGTGCAAATTTCCCTGAGGGAAAAAATATTGGCATCCTAGGGCGTAATGGAGCTGGGAAAACAACTTTACTGCGGATTATGGGTGGTATTGATTATCCAGATTATGGGCGGGTAGTCACGGATCAGAGAATTTCCTGGCCCATGGGATTATCTGGAGGATTTCAAGGAAGCATGACTGGCCGCGAAAATGTGGCCTTTATTTGCGGTATCCACGGTATCTGGGGAGCTACCCAGCGGAAGTTGATGGATAGGGTTCAGGATTTTGCCGAGATTGGCAATTACTTTGATGCACCCGTAAAGAGCTATTCATCTGGTATGCGTTCGCGTTTGGCCTTTGGTTTAAGTATCGGCGTAGATTTTGATATTTATTTAGTCGATGAAGTGATGTCTGTTGGTGATGCTCACTTTAAAAAGAAATGTGAAGAAGTTATTGCCGAAAAGCGTAAGAACTCTTCTTTTATTATCGTTGCCCATGCAATGGGGATGCTTAAGAAAAACTGTGATGTAGGAATTTACCTTGATTCAAATGGCCTCAGAATTTTTGATACCGTAGATGAGGCTATTGATCTATACAAGGGCGAAAAACCAGTGAAAAAACCGCAATCCGAAAGTGGCGCAGCTAAGCCGGCAGTGAGTGCATAAGAGTCGATTATGGAAGCCAAAGAACCAGTCATTGAAGAGCAAAAAAAAGACCTTGAGCTAGCAGGGGGAGGATCGAATAGTTTTCTATATAAAACAAAAAAACTATTTATCAAATTAACCGGCAACAATGAGAATGAAGGGAAAGGGAAACTATTCAAAAAAATCTATCATTCCAGAGGTCTCGGCCTGTTAGTCATATTTCCCCTTATTCTAATGGCAGGATATTACCTATTTTGGGTTTCTGAGCGTTATGTAAGCAATACCCAATTAATCGTAAAAGATAGTGTTTCCTCACAGGCTGCATCACCCGCATTAGGTTTTTTAATTCCAGGGATGTCAGCAGATAATCAGGATGCGTTTTTAGTGGTGAACTATATCCAGTCATTGGATATGGCCCTGTATTTGGATGACACGTTACATTTGGCTGATTATTACAGAAGTACTAGCCACGATATCTTTTCGCGCTTGGCTTCAGATGCTACTCAGGAGGACTACCTGAAATACTATCGTGATCATATTGGTGTTATCCATAATGAAGCTACCGGAATTATTACTATAGAAATGCAGGCATTCGACCCGGCTTTTGCTAAAAGATTGGTTGAGACAGTTATTCAAAAGTCAGAAGATTTTGTTAACGAGATCAGCAATCAGCTTGCAGATAAGCAAGTGGCTTTTGTAAAGAGTGAAGTTGATTTGGCACAAGCTAAGTTACGCAGTACTAAGCAAGAAATTCTTGACTTCCAGAATAGTCATAAAGTTGTAAGTCCCGAAGAACTTACAAAAGGTATCAGTACCATTATTCAAGGGCTAGAGGCGCGATTGGCTGAGCAACGAGCAAACCTGACTGCAGCAAAATCCTATCTAAATGCTGATTCATCACAAGTGGTCTCCATGCAGGCAGACATCGATGCGTTAGAAAACCAAATTGAGATAGAAAAGGTACGCCTAGTGGGGATAGGGGAAGAAGAAGGAGAGCAACGGCTTAATTTTCTTGGTGCTCATTTCCAGAATCTTGAACTCGATTTGCAATTTGCAACCGATGCCTATGCAGCTTCTTTAAAAGCATTGGAAACTGCTCGTATGGAAGCGTCAGGTAAACTTAAGCACTTGATGGTGGTAACCCAGCCATCGTTAGCAGAGAAAGCAGAGTATCCGCACAAGCTCTATAACCTAGCCAGCTTGGGAATTATTCTGCTAATGCTTTATGGAATAGGAAAGATGCTAGTTGTGACTATTCGGGATCATAGGATGTAGCGACAGACAAAAGGCTGCAAGACAGAATAGTGTCGGTGAATTTTTGATGTCGCTGACAGAGTAAATATCAATTTACAAAGAACAAGCAAATGATTACTGAAAAAATAAAGCGCTTTAGTTTTGGTATAGGGTTGTTGTTATCACTGTCCAGTATTCAGGCCGGAGCATTGGAAACTCAATTAATTGATGAGGTTGCCTCAACAGAAATGCCTGAGACAGGTATACCCGTTTTTGGGGAGTCACTGTTTCAGGGCGCGTTTAAAGATCAGCCATTTAGTGGATTTAATCCCGACTATAGAATATCGATTGGCGACCAGGTTAATCTACAGCTCTGGGGTGCCTATAGCTTTAGTGCGACGTTACCGGTAGACCCGAAAGGCAATATTTTTGTCCCCGAGGTTGGCCCAGTTCATGTTGCTGGAGTAAAGAATGGCGCATTGAATGACTTCGTTCTGCGTCATGTAAAGCGAGTATTCAAGAATAATGTGCAAGCGTATGCCAACTTGGAGGCGAGCCAGCCGGTTAAAGTCTTTGTAACAGGCTTTGTGGAGAACCCTGGTCTCTATAACGGCTTTAGCTCAGACTCGATCCTTTACTATTTGGATAGTGCTGGAGGTATCGATGAGCAAAGTGGCAGCTTTGTTGATATCAAAGTAATGCGTCAGGGAGAGGAAATACAAAAGGTAAACTTGTATAGCTTCCTGGTGGATGGAATTATGCCTGCTTTACAACTTCGCAATGGCGATGTTGTAGTCGTTGGTGCTCGTAATGGTTCGGTAACAGTTGAAGGAGCGGTGCAGCAAGCTGCACAGATGGAGTTTATAGGACCCTACACCCAACTGGGTGAGATGCTTCTCGTAACAAAACCTGACCCTCAGGCGAACTTTGCACGAATTACTCAGGTAATTGATGGTCTTCAGCAAGCCGACTATATGCCACTTGCAAGTGCCATGACCACACGCCTCTATCCGGGAGCGCATATAGAATTGGTACGCGATAACGATATTGAGTCTATTTCAATCCGGGTATCCGGTGAGTTGGATGGGCCTGCAACTTATGTACTGCCCTATGGTGCAACTCTTGACGAATTACTTAGTCAATTGAGTTTTCGCGATAATGCAGATAGAAACTCTATACAGCTGTATAGAAAGAGTGTCGCTGATCGCCAGCGGGCTGCTCTTGATCGTTCTTTAGATGCGCTTCAGATGGAAGTTCTAACTCGCCAGCCCAATACTGACCTGGAAAAGTCTGCGCAAAAAGACAACGCCATGATGATTCAGAACTTTATCGAGCAGGCGCGAAAGGCCGAACCCAGAGGCCAGGTTGTTATTGCGAACAACCCAAACGCAGCAGAAATGCTGCTTGAAGATGGTGATGAGTTGATTGTGCCTTTGAAATCATCAACTGTGTCAATCGTGGGAGAGGTAATTTTCCCAACTTCCCTGGTCTTCAGCAAGAAGCGGACTTTGGAGGACTATATAGAATTGGCCGGTGGATTCGCCAATAATGCAAACCGTAAAGAGTTGGTGATTCTACATCTCGATGGAACGATTAATCGTATAGAAGATAGTGATTTTGATAATCGTCTGGGGGATAGATTACGCCCTGGAGATGAAATTATGATTATGCCAAAAATTCATTCCAGTGAATTACAAGTAACCAAAGATGTAACAGAAATACTCTACCGTATAGCTGTTGGAACCGCCGCAGTTCTATCTTTCTAATTTGGTACTGATAGGTTGTAAACTTTTTTAAGATTGGCTCCCATATTGCACGATATAAATCGGTATGGTTAGTTTCCTTACTGGCTGTTATAAGCTGTAAGTCTTACACCATACCGATTTAAAGTGTTGTATGTAATTATTCACTTCGAATTTGTCATTATAAAGTTTGATAACTTTCCTGGACTCTTAAGTCTATAAATCCTGTATTTTTGCATCGACATCTTTTTGTTTGATGTGATTAATAAATGAATATTGATTCAACGTTGGGGGAAAAACTGTGAAGGGGTCTTCTGATCGGAAGGGAATTATCTTGGCTGGAGGTTCTGGTACACGCTTATATCCCTTAACAAAGGGTGTCGGGAAGCAGTTAATGGCTGTTTATGACAAACCGATGATCTATTACCCCCTAACTACCCTTATGTTGGCAGGAATCAAGGATATTCTGATTATTACAACACCAGATGAGCAATGTTTGTACCGGCGTCTGCTTGAAGATGGTGCACAGTGGGGATTAAACATTTCTTATGCGGTGCAGCCGTCTCCAGACGGCTTGGCCCAAGCATTTTTAATTGGTCGTGATCATGTAGGCGATAGTAATAGTGCACTGGTTCTGGGCGATAATATTTTTTACGCACATAACTTTAGCCAAATTCTTCAGCAGGCTGATAAAAGAGACAATGGTGCTACTGTCTTTGGTTATCGTGTTGCAGACCCTAAAGCATATGGTGTTGTGGAGTTCGATACTGAAGGAAAAGCAGTCAGCCTAGAGGAAAAGCCCGAAGCACCCAAGTCAAACTATGCTGTAACGGGGTTGTACTTCTATGACAGCCAAGTCTGTGACATTGCTAAAGAAGTCAAACCTAGTACTCGTGGAGAGCTGGAAATCACTGATATCAATAAGGTGTATTTAGAGCAGGGGCAGCTAGATGTAGAGCACCTTGGTCGAGGTAGCGCCTGGCTGGATACAGGTACCCATGACAACCTTTTGGATGCAGCGCAATTTGTTCAGACGATTGAGCGCCGACAAGGGCAGAAAATAGCTTGCCCTGAAGAGGTCGCTTATCGCAAAGGCTTTATTAGTGCTCAAGAACTGGAAGCTCAAATACAGCCACTTATGAAAAGTGGATATGGTAAGTACTTAATGCAATTGCTAATTGAAAATGGCGAAATATCATCTTTAAGTGAGCGCAGGTATGCTTCAAATCTTTAAGTAAGCGATAACATATATTGGTTATTTGAAGTTTAACCAGGGTATCGTCTAAGGATGGACGGCTCCACTTCTTACAGTTTTTAGCTTGAGCTTGATAGAGCTTGGTCTTGGCAGTTGTAGACATTTAGACCTTATGAATATTATTGAAACAGATATACCCGATGTAAAAATCATCGAACCAAAGATCTTTGGTGATGAAAGAGGATTTTTCTTTGAGTCATTTCGTGATGATGTATTTTTGGATAAATGTGCAAATAGTGTATTTGTACAAGATAATCATAGTAAATCTTCCAGGGGTATTTTACGCGGTCTGCACTATCAAACAGAGCAAACTCAAGGAAAACTTGTGCGAGTGGTACAAGGAGAGGTCTTTGATGTTGCCGTAGACCTACGCAAAAGCTCACCAACTTTCGGCAGCTGGGTCGGTGTCTATTTGTCAGCTGAGAACAAACGGCAACTATGGATACCAGAGGGATTCGCGCACGGGTTTTATGTTACAAGTGAATCGGCTGAATTTGTATATAAATGTACAGATTATTACGCTCCAAGCTCAGAGCAGTCGATATTGTGGAATGATCTGGACCTAAATATAAGCTGGCCGATCGAAGATGGGCGTCCCCCCATACTCTCAAGGAAAGATGCTGAAGGTAGGCACTTTCGGGATGCCGACTACTTTGCATAACAAACGATAACAGTATATTTCTGAAGTTGTAGTTAAATCCTTATACAGGGTCTCCTCGTAATTTATAAATTAATTGCTATGCAATGCTGCGCATATAAGCCATGTGTATCGTTACTATAGGCAATCGGTTGGCGTATCTATGAAAATTCTAGTAACTGGCAAAAACGGTCAGCTTGGACGTGAACTTCAGCGTCTATGTCCTGTGGAGTATGAGCTGATAGGCTTATCTCGTGAGGAGCTTGATATTACTGATCGGTCCACCGTTGAATCGGTAGTAGAGAAGTATCGCCCAAATTTAATTATTAATGCAGCAGCTTATACGGCTGTAGATAAAGCTGAAAAAGAGCAAGACCTAGCTTTTTCTGTTAATGCAATTGGTGCATCAAACCTAGCTGAGGTATGTAAGAGACTTAGTATTAGACTTATTCACATATCTACTGATTTCGTTTTTGATGGGAAAAAGTCATCCCCTTATTTGGTAACAAATAAGTTGAATCCATTGGGGGTATATGGCGCTAGTAAAGCGGAAGCTGAAGTTGCCGTTCAGAATGTACTACCAGAAGCGGTAATAGTACGTACTGCTTGGGTTTATTCTGCCCATGGTAATAATTTTGTTAGTACGATGCTTAGACTAATGTCTGACAGGAAGATATTAGGTGTAGTTGCAGATCAGATAGGCACACCAACATGGACTGGAACTCTTGCTAAGGTTCTATTCATATTAGCCGAGCAAAATAGTGTAAAAGGTATCTTTCATTGCACCGATCTGGGAGTGGCAAGTTGGTATGATTTTGCAGTAGCAATATTCGAAGAAAGTAAGAAATTTGGCCTTATTCCTTCCGATAAAGAGCTTTCCATTGATGCAATTAGAACTGAAGACTATCCAACACCGGCTGAAAGGCCAGCATACAGTGTGCTAGATAAGAGCCGATTGATAAATGAACTGGAAGTTGAACTGCCACATTGGCGGGAGTCTCTGAGACAAGCACTATCCCTAAAATCTCAATAGTACAAATCGACTTTAAATAAATCGTAGCTAATTTTTTGGTATGAAGATGAAACACTTGCTGGTAACCGGTGGCGCAGGCTTTATAGGAGCCAATTTTGTTCACTACTGGATGAAAACCTATCCACAAGACGTAGTAGTAGTTCTGGATGCGCTCACCTATGCTGGTAATTTTGCAAATTTAGATTCAGTTAGTGATCTGCCAACCTTTAAGTTCTATCAAGGCGATATTTCAGATACACATTTAGTCGAAAATATACTTAGAGAGCATCGGATTGATACTTTGGTACATTTTGCAGCTGAGAGCCATGTAGACCGTTCGATAAGTGGGCCAGATGCCTTTATCCAGACAAATATTATCGGTACTCACAGCTTGTTAAAGGCGGTAAAAAAAGTATGGCTGGATGAAGGGCTCCATCGAGAAACTCACCGTTTTCACCATGTATCAACCGATGAAGTGTATGGCACTCTTGAAGCAGAAGATCCTGCGTTTAGTGAAACGAGCCAATACGCTCCAAATAGCCCATACTCTGCCAGCAAGGCTGCCTCTGATCATCTAGTTCGAGCCTATCACCATACTTATGGACTGAAAGTAACAACCAGTAATTGCTCCAATAATTATGGCCCTTACCATTTTCCAGAGAAACTAATTCCGCTGGTGATCACAAATATTTTGCTCAATCAACCATTACCTATATATGGAGATGGAAAACAGATTCGTGATTGGCTTTATGTCGAAGATCACGCTAGGGGCATTGAGCAGGTGATACAAAAAGGGCAACTTGGAGAGTGCTATAACATCGGTGGCATTAATGAATGGGCAAACATCGATATTGTTACACTCATCTGTGACTTGATGAATCGTGAGTTTGCTGAAAAAACTTCGTTAGCCACTAAGTACCCTCAAGCGCTATCTGTTATCAAAGGTAATGCGCAAGAGTTAATTACTTTCGTCCAGGATAGGGCCGGCCATGACCGCCGCTATGCCATTGATCCAAAGAAATCCAACAACGAACTTGGTTATCAACCCCTGGAGAGCTTTGAGACAGGCATTTATAAGACCTTGCAATGGTATTTGAACAATGATTGTTGGTGGAGAGCGGTAATGGATGGCAGTTACCGTAAATGGATTGCACAACAATATCGTACCGCTGAATAAGGATGGAATGAGATAATGGGAATTAAGATACTAGAGCGTTTAAAGGCGGCAACAACTAAGCCAACTAAGAATTTCCCGGAAATAGCTCAGGTTTGGGTTGATATATGTGGTGTTATTGGTGGCAAGCATTTATTGATACAAGGTTGGGCCTTTCACCCCGCCCATAGCACATTGGACTTTCGCCTTGAATATATTGATAGCGATGAAGATTTTGAAGGACCAAATATTGGTGAACTTAATTACTCAACGCTGCGCACAACTCGCTTAGATGTAAATCGACATTTTGGCTTTGAAGGTAGTGCCCGTTGGGGGTATAGCCTATTGGTAGACTGGCCTTATGATCACCCAGTGAACGAAAAATCCCTATGTTTATCTGTTTCAGCTAAAGACTCTAAAGCTAAGAGCGTTGAGTTAAATGCTTTTGTTGAATTAAGTGGTGAATCCCTATTTGGCCATTGTATGACTTGGCGTACGGATGAAAAGGCACAACTACTTGATCTGATGTTCGAAAGTATGGGTAGCAGTGTATTTGTAATCCCAGGATTGCGTACACTGGATGAAAACCAACTTAAATCTAAAGTTAACTCCCACTGGGATAACATTTTAGCAGTACCGGGGCACGGTTTATTCCTATCAGGCTGGCTATTAGATGGACAAAATGACTTGGCGAGTTTGGTTTTGCGTACTACCGATGGTAGTTATAGCGAAAACTTACTCAAAGAGTCTGCTCGTTATACTCGCCAGGATGTTCTGGAAGCTTTTCCTGGAAAAGCAAGTCCAACTTATAAGGCTGGATTCTTTGCTTGGATACCTATGCCACATTTAATTGAGCAAGCTAAGTTAGAACTTCTTTTTACTAAAGATGGTGCTTTAGGCACAATTCCAGTACAGCAATCCAATGTGCGGGAAGATATTATTTTGGCTAGCCAACAAGTGTTAGTGAATTTTAATGTTACCGGAAGAGATTACCAGGTAAATATGCGTCAACATATCGGCCCGGCATTATCTGCACTTTGGTCGAATCGGCGTGATCTTCTAGATGAACCTCAAGTTGAAGTATTGCAGTTTGGCACAGAGGTTCGCAATCCTAAACGTAGTGTCATTGTTCCGCTTTATGGCCGCTATGATTTTCTTTTACACCAGATTGCACAGTTTATTAATGATGAAGATTTTAATGAAACTGAATTAATCTACGTCCTGGATGATCCCAGACTCTACGATGAGTTTATCCCATTCTGTTACGACACCAGTATGTTGTTCCCTATTGGCTTCAAGGTGATCTATGGTGGCAGAAACCTGGGCTATGCTGGTGCCAATAACCTGGGCGTCAAGTATGCAACCGCAGATAAACTAGTACTGCTTAATTCAGATATTATTCCAAGTCGTAATGGTTGGCTTTCTAGAATTGAAGAAAAATCATCGGGCTTGGAAGATGTTGGCGTTGTTGCACCAAAGCTGGTATTTGATGATGGCACTATACAGCATGTGGGTATGAGTTTTTCCAAGAGTATGCAGTTTGGCAATCTATGGCTTAATGAACACCCAGGAAAAGGTAATCCTGAGTGGCTGTTAAATATAGATCCGGTCACTGAGTCCCCAGCTGTTACTGGGGCTTGCATGTTTATCACTAAATCGCTCTACCAGTCTGTCGGTGGTCTAGATGAGACTTATGTGCTCGGTGATTTTGAGGATTCAGATCTTTGTCTGAAGTTGCGTGATATGGGATATCGCCATTACGTACTTTCTGATGAGAAGCTCTATCATTTAGAGAGATTGTCTCAGAACTTATTTGAAAATCGCGATTGGAAATTCAAGATTACCCTATACAACGCTTGGCAACACACAGAGCGCTGGGGAAATCTAATTGAGCAGCTGGTGCACTAAGGACTTACCGATGACAGAACAAAGAATACTGATCGTTTCGCATGGCCACCCGGATCACAGTAAAGGTGGAGCTGAAGTTGCTGCTTACAATTTATTTAAAGAGTATGAACGGCGGGGCTTGGATACCGTATTTTTAGCTCGGACTAACCAAGCGTCTCATGGTGGGTCTGCCTTTTCTACAATTAACTCTGAGAAAGAGATCCTATTTCATACGCATATGTCTGACTTCTTCCTGTTTCAATCAGGTTGTAAAAAGCATGTATGGCAGGAATTCCGCGCATTTCTCCAACGATATCGACCAACAGTAGTTCACTTTCATCACTATATTCATATGGGACTTGAATTAGTACGTGAAGTTAGAAATACACTGCCGGATACGCGTATTGTGATGACATTGCATGAATATTTGGCAATTTGTGCAAACAATGGACAGATGGTAAAGCCGGGCAAACAGATGAAGCTCTGCTATAAGTCATCACCAGCTGACTGTGGACGTTGTTTTCCTGAACGCTCTACTGCAGATTTTTTCCTACGGGAAAAATATATCAAGTCCATCTTTAATCTTGTGGATAAATTTGTTTCGCCCAGCCATTTTTTAATTGATCGTTATAAAGATTGGGGGATTCCCGAAGAAAAACTGATCATGATCGAAAATGGTCAACCAGAAGTAGAGCGCCCGGTTGCCAGGCCGCTGGGTGAAGGCGAAAAACGCGGTCGCTTTGCATTTTTTGGCCAAATCAATCCATTTAAAGGTGTTGATATATTACTAGAAGCCTTTAAATTACTGCCGGATGAAGTTCGGGAAGAAGTACATCTCGACATTCATGGCGCAAATTTAGAGGGTCAGACTGAGGAATTTCAGCAAAAAATTCATGATTTATTAGAGGAGCTGGGTGATCTAGTGACTTTGCATGGATCATATGAATCCCATGAGATTGGCAAGTTAATGGAGCAAGCGGACTGGGTAATTATTCCCTCGGTGTGGTGGGAGAACTCCCCAATGGTAATTCAGGAAGCTTTTAATCATGGTCGACCATTGATAGGTAGTGATATTGGCGGGATGGTTGAAAAAATTTCCGATAATATAAGTGGATATCATTTCCGTAACGGGAATAGTAACTCTCTGAAACAGGCAATACTGAAGGCCTGTGGAGAGGATAGTAGCTGGAACCTGATCACAAGTAATATTCCGAAACCTCTAACTGTTAGTGAATGCGCAGATAAACATATGGGAGTTTATTGTGGCTAAATTATATTTACATGTGGGAATGCCTAAAACTGGCACAAGCTATATACAGTCTCTATTTAATTTGAACGTTAATTTTTTTCATTTAAATCATAATCTTGGTGTTCTTTCTAATAGGTTCCCTCATCAGTTGGCATGCTCATTTATTAACGATGAACATTTGAATGTAAGGGCTGATATAAAAAATTTAAAAGAAGAGATTGATTTAGAACGGGTAAAGGAAGATGTGCACAATCTCGCCAAGAGAAATAGTGCAGTTTTTTGTTCTTCAGAATATTTTATTCTCCCAGAAAAGGATTTGATATATAACTTTTTTAAAGAGTTTTTTTCTGAAATAGAGGTAATTTATACTGTGCGAAGACAGGACCGCCTTCTTGCTTCAGGTTTTAATCAAGATGTCAAAGCACTTAATAGAACAGCTGATCTCGTTTGGAGTAAAAAAGACAAGACCTTAAACTATTATGATAACTGCAAAGAATGGACTGAGTTGGGTTGTGAGGTTTCATTAATACCTTATGATTTAGTTATTTCTGAAGATCAAGGGCTTGACAGGGCTATTTCAAAAATTCTTTTTGGTGATGATAGGATTAATTCATCAAATCTTGATTTACCATCAAAAAAAGCGTCAAACTCATCTCTTTCAAAACAGGCGTTATTTCTTAAGTTAGCAATGAATCGATTGGGGTTGCAAAATAGTGAATTACTTCGCCTCTTTTCGCAAAAAATAGAGGAGAGTGATTCTGTATTTGAGTTACCTCCGGTGTTCGCAAAAACTATTATGTCTGCCTATGAATTGCCAAATACAAAACTTGCAGAAGAGTTTGGCGATGAAAATTTGGCAGCTAGCCTCACTTTTACTGAATTCTGTGAAAAGGATAGTTTGGGTGATGAGGTTCGCTGGAACCCATTATCCGGCGTTGAAGATCTCATTTCTTTTTTGTGCGCTAGGCAATAATATTTGCATGATGCAAAATCATAAATATCAAATTTGTATGGATGTTCAGGTATTTTATGCGTGAGAATTTGAATATACGAAACGGTGTTCTAATTGGCGCTCACGACGAGCTTTATCTGGCGCAAGGTAATCATAGCCCTGTTGATTATTTTCTTGGGAACGTTACGGTCGCCAGAGATTCAATAGACTCTTTTTGGGATAATTTTGATTTTAGGTCAAAGTTTTGCTCGGATCTAGGTGCTATTTTTTCACATGTAGTATTTCCTGATAAGCATGTTATAGAGAGTGATAACTTTCCATTAGGTAGAGTTTCTGGATTGTTTGAATGCTACAAAGAAAAGCGTCGAAGTAGTAAGGTGATATATCCCGCTTCCAGTTTAAGGGAATCAGATGAGAGGGTGTTTCATCGAGATGATACTCATATGAATATCCAGGGTGTAAAAATAGTTCTGCTAGAAATTGTCAGATCTATTTTGCCTGATCTGACCGAAAAAGAAGTTTGGAATTGCTTGAATCCCGTAGTTAAATTGAAATCCTGTGTTGGAGATTTGTCTTCAAAAATTGGAGCGGGTTCTAGAGAAATTGAGGTATTTACGCCTCCCAAAGGAACTAGGGTTCTCAGTAATGGGGTCAAGGGGGGAATAATGGAATTGTTGATATTTATATAAATAAATCTGCAAAATATTCAGCAAAGCTTTTGATTTTTGGCGACTCATTTTTGAGGGGAATGTTGCCTGTTCTTAGCTGTTATTTTACGGAGATACTTTTCCTAAGGTCACCGTTTTTACATTGTGAAATGTTGAAAATGTTTAATCCTGATTATGTGATAACAGGGAACGTGGAACGATATTTATCTAGGGTTCGCTCGGATAAGGGTGCTCCGCCTTTTTTTTCATATCGATATGGGAGTTCAGGTGTTGATATGGAAAATGAAACTCAAGGTTTTTCAGAGTTATTTTTTTCTATGTTGAAAAATAATCACTAAAATGTGCTTTTAACTAGGTTGAAATTGTGAATACTTTCATTTTTCTGGCTTCTGCAACATCTGGCACTGGATCTATGATTAGAATTTTTAGTGAGATGGCAGGATTCAATGTAGCAGATAGTAAGTATGTAGATAAATTTATTCTGGAGGGCAAGCTTTCGGAGCTAAAGAAATCCATAGTGCCAATGGATGGAGGATTCCATGTATTCAATAGACCTATAGATTTTAATACGCTGATGGATTTCTCTAAATATCAATTTTTAGTTAATTTTAGAGATCCGAGGGATCGTCTGTGTAATATGTTTCATTGGACACAGTCTCATCCCGCTCCAGGGGTATGTAAGGATGAGCTTCAGAAGAGGAGGGAGAGGATAGCTGAGCAAGGTATAGATTCTTGGGTATTACAGCAATCTTTATCAGAAGCTAGTTATTATGAAAATTTTTGGAGGGTATTAGAAGGTTCTCTGGAAAATTCTATAGTTTTAAGTTATGCCGAACTATGTATGGATTTTGATTCATTTATTAGGCGTTCCAGTGAGTTTATTGGAACCACGCTGAGCATTGACTTGCTGGATAAGCTTGAAGTGGAGCGGCCTGAAAATATTTCATTAAATAAAAAATGGGTGGGCAATAAGTGGTCAGGATCAGATGTCATGCCAGGAAGGTATTTGAAAGAATTATCGCCTGATACTATTAACAAGCTTAATAAAAGCCTAGCCGATGTGTTAAAAAATATGGCACATTTCGATCCTAAGTACAGTGAGCTATACTTGAAAGGTATCGATTAAAATTATTGGCATGTATACATTATTGTGAGTTTTATATCGATGAAAATATTTCTCTTTTGAGTTTATGAAAGATTAAGATTGAGCATGTGCTTTACCGGATGCGCACAGGCAGTTTGCGTTGAAGGGGATCAGAAAATATGAATAGGTAGTTATTGGGTATATTAGCTCTCGCACACTGGTGGTATTGCAAGAGACTGGATTTATGGCTGTGGTTATCGAGAGCCTATGTAATACTCTCAGTTAGCTTTACATTAGTGATAAGCTATTATGCTTCTGTCGTGATGACATTAGGAGCTGCATATTGTTGGTCGAAGGTTTTTTGTGAACGCGATTTATGTCTTGATTCGCCCTTCTGGGTTGTAGGAAATAGGTGAGTTCTTGTATTTAAGGTTTCCCCTCTATTGTTGTACGCAGGCCTTCAGTTGTTTTAGTCAGTTGCATCTGATGAATTTATGAATAGAGAGCTATTTTTAGTCCTGTTAATATTGGTTGGGATGTTCTAGTGAAATCCATAATATTTGTGCATATCCCAAAAACTGCAGGTACCAGCTTCCGAAAAGGTGCCGATACTTATTTTGGTAAAAATAAAATTTGCCGGGATTATGGAAGGGGTTCAGCTTTGACAAGCCCTCTCGTTGAAAAATGGACTTCTGGAGGGGTGGATAGCTGGGGCTTTTATCAGGACTTTGACAGGCGAGGCTATAAATTTTTGACGGGTCATTTTCATGCATCAAAATACATTGATATATTTGGTGTTGGACGGATGGTAACGTTTTTACGTGATCCAGTCGATAGAATTATTTCTGAGTATAATCATAAAATTTGGAAGCAAAATTATAAAGGTAGTTTTGAGGATTTTTACCGGTCTCGTGAAAATATTAATAGACAGCTTCGTCTTGTCGGCCAGGAAGACTGGTCTCAGTTTGGTTTTATAGGGTTTGTTGATTCATATGAGGATTCTCTTTTCCTGCTTAACCAAAAATTTGATATTAAGCTTCCAGTTTTACGTCAAAACGTTGCTGTCAATGAGGCTGTTCACTCGAGAAAGCTCACAAGTGAACAAATATCTGAATTGCATGAGTTGAATGCAAAGGAGTATGAGTTTTATACCCTTGCCCGGAATCAATTTGACTGGCGCCTTCATCTGGCTCTAGATCAAGCATGCTTTACGCTAGGTGCTGTCACAGCTTTAGAAAATGGGTATTTGAAGGGATGGGCGATATCAGAGGGAGAAGCTGAAGCGACTCTGCTTAACGCTAGGTTAAATGGCAAAGTTGTGGCAGAGACTAGAGCTAGTGAATATAGTCCTATCTACAAGGCGCGAGGGCTGGGTCGGGGGGGTTTGTTGGCTTTACTTTTGATTTAGCTCATATCACTGATTTAGCTTCTTTAGAGGTTGTTGTGGCCGGAACTGGCCAGCCTCTGCTGATTTTACCATCTCTGCCGAGATTTTCTTAGTGTGCATTGCCCATGATATTGGATCTAGGCTATTTCCTAAGAAGTTGGCGGGTTCAAGTCTGTCAGATCAAGTGTGTTGGAGAAAACCGTTCTCCCGTTGATGGGCGGAAGCTAAAAGAGTTTATTGGTTGTTCAAGATTGCATACTTCTTTTTATACACATGACCACTTGCTGGAGAAGTTGGGCGTTTACCTATTTGATAGATATATTAGGTACTCGCCAATCGTGAACTTTATATATTTTGTTGTGAGAGTATTGGAAATAGTACTATCACCTAAAAAGGTCTTTTGAGTGCGAATGAAGTTTGGAATCGCTGCAATTTTTAAGAACGAATATGAGTATATCCTTGAATGGATTGTGTATCACCAGTTGATCGGTGTTGATGCATTTTATGTTGCAGATAACATCAGTGATGATGGCACCTCTCAGTTGTTGGAGGCCCTGGATAGCCTGGGCGTGATAAATAGAATTTATTTTCCTAGGGTGGAGGATCGCGGTCCGCAGATGCCGGCGTATAACCTGATATTAAATCGCTTTGGCGATGAAGTTGATTTGCTAGGATTTATTGATGCTGATGAGTTTATCGTTAATACTCAAGACGTTAATCTAAAAGACCTGTTGTCTGGCTTCAATCAAATTGAGGATGCCGGTGCACTAGCGCTCAACTGGAGGAATTTTGGCTCATCTGGTCATAGATTTAAAAGTGATGGCCTAGTGATTGAGCGATTTACTCAAGCTTCCAAGCAAGGGCATGAATTTAATCGCCACATTAAAACAATCTTGAAGCCGCCTATGGTTGAGAAAATGCATGTCCATGAGTGTGTGCTTAAGGCCGGGTGTTATTATTCTGCTAACTTCCAACCTACTGAATTTGAAAATGGCGGGCCTAATGAACCCAAAACAGCTCAAGTTTCCTATGATGGGTTAAGAATTAATCATTATGTTGTCAAGTCCAGATATGAACATGCAATGAAAAAGGAGCATAAAGGTTCTGGTGCTGGCAGTTCAACTAGAAAAAAGGGTGAAGCTTATTTTAAAGCCCATGATTTAAATGATGAGCATGATGATGCACTTCTCTGTTATGTAGAGAATGTGAAGAACGGTGTTGCACAATTGAAGGAGCGCATAGCTGCCGAGACTCCTTATCTGTGTTATGGAAAAATTTTTATCGATGTAGGCCCGGACTTGATTACTGGTTGGGCGACAGCGGAATTTGCGGGACCGATAAAAATTCGCTTGCTAATTAACGGGGAAGAGTACTTAGTTGAGTTAAATAGAGACCGCCCCGACGTTGTGCGAAAGGGACTTTCACAGAACTTGAAATGTGGGTTTGCTTTTAAGCCTAAAAAGAGTTTATCCAGTCGAGATGAGATTGAGGCCTATATTTATGGTACGAACATTGCTGCCAAAGTGAACTCCAGACTGGATGCTAACCTTTAGGTTAAGGTGTGTACCAGGTAGTTCATACTTGCTAGTTTCAGCGTAATTTGAAATAGCTATTATTTTATTGATGAATGCATGCGGTGCGCCTAAGAGTGCTGAGTAATAATTGGATTTGTTACAGTGTTAAATATTTTTAAGTCCTTTTTCTATGTAAATTTGGCTCCCAGGCTTAAGCCTGGACTTGCGATTGAGCCCTCTGATTGCACCGAAACAGATTTTGTATGGCATGCATCTGGAGCGGATCCCCAATTCCAAGTACCGGGACGATCTCCTGGACCTGGCTGGTATATGGTGGAACTTGATTTGCGGCACAATCAGTCGTCTGCAGATTCTAAACTTTATTTTGACTACGGGAATGGCTTCAGTGAGTCGGACAGCATATTTCTTCCAATTAAATCGGGTCGTGTTAGTAAGCGTCTAATTTATCTTCAGCAGCGCCCTAGAGCTTTGCGCTTCGACCCTATGGAATCCGAAGGCCTATTTAGTGTACAACACTTCCAGTTTGTGAAGCTTCTCCCCCGGTTTGCCTATGATCGGCTGGCGCAGCGCTTGGCCAATATGCACTTTAAATTTCGTAGTCAGGGAAAGGCAAAGGTTTTACAAGTTATTCGTGAAGAGGCCCGTGATTCAGGTTGTAACTGGCGAAATTTGGCTTTACAGCACTATGCAAGAACTTTTGTTAAACGGAAGCAAACCAGTGATTATTCTGAATGGATTAGAACTGTAGAGGCAAAAAGAGTTGCTTCTTATCCGGACTCACCGGATTTAGCTAAAGGCTCTGGTAGACCTTTAATTTCTATTATTCTTCCAACCTATAACACTGATATTGAACTGTTAAGCTCATGTATCGATTCAGTTTTGGCACAAAGTTATAGTCATTGGGAGTTGTGTATTGCTGATGATTCTTCTCGCCAGGCTCAGGTTAAGTCTTGCTTAGAGAAATATCAAAAGCTGGACCAGCGTATCAAAGTAGTATTTCGAACAGAAAATGGACATATTTCGGCTGCAAGTAATAGTGCCTTGTCGTTGGCTGGTGGTGAATATGTTGCGCTATTAGATCATGATGACACCTTGGCTCCCTTTGCGCTACAGCGGGTTGCTCAGTCAATTGTAGATAATCCGCAGTTACTATTATTGTATAGCGATGAAGATAAAATTGATGAACAGGGCGTGCGCTTTGATCCTCACTTCAAGCCAGGCTGGAATCCAGATCTTCTGCTATCACAAAATTATATTTGCCATTTAACGGTATTGCACCGTGCGCTGGTTGAGCGTATAGGAAGATTTCGTGCTGGCCTTGAGGGAAGTCAGGACCACGATTTGTTACTGCGCTGTATGCCCTATTTGAATCAGGAAAACGTAGCCCATATTCCTGAAGTGCTCTATCACTGGCGGGCTATTAGTGGCTCGACAGCACAAGAGAGTTGTGCAAAAGGTTATGCGGCTTCTGCGGGTCTTAGGGCTGTGAGTGACTACCTGGAAAGTGAGGGCCTGAAAGCCAGAGCTCTGCCTGGCATAGCCCCTAATAGCTATCGGGTGCGATGGGATATTTCTGACCCCCCCTTTGGTAAGCTTGCTCATTCCAACCCGCGATGGCTTGGATATACTGAAGCCCTGCGTGGAGGCTATCCTTGCCCGAACATGTTATCCCAATTTTGAATTACTGATTTTAGACAATCAGAGTCGTTGTGAAGGAACATTGCGCTTTCTGAATGAAATGAAGGCTACTGATTCTCGAGTCTCAGTACATCGCTGGGATCACCCCTTTAACTACTCTGCAATTAATAATTTTGGAGTCAGTCTTGCCAAGGGCGAGATCATCGGACTGATTAATAATGATATTGAGCCAATTAGTGATGAATGGCTAACGGAGATGGTCGGCCAGGTTCGGAGGCCTGAAATCGGTTGTGTAGGGGCGAAGCTCTACTACCCAAATGATACCATCCAGCACGGTGGGGTGATTTTGGGGATTGGTGGTGTTGCTGGTCACTCCCATAAGTACTTCAGCCGCCATGAATATGGATACTTTTCGCGCCTGCATCTGGTACAGAATCTTTCCGCTGTAACTGCGGCATGCTTATTGATACGCAAATTAGTATTTGAGGAAGTAGCTGGCCTGGATGCGGAGAACCTGGCTGTTGCGTTTAATGATGTTGATCTGTGTTTAAAAGTACGTGAAGCAGGTTATCGCAACTTATGGACCCCATACGCAGAGCTGTATCACCATGAGTCGGTATCACGGGGTGCTGATAATACCTTCAGTAAACGCCAACGGGCACAGCGTGAGGCGGAGTATATGCGCACTCGCTGGGGGGATTTACTAGACACTGACCCAGCTTATAACCCGAATCTGACTCTGGCTCATGAAGATTTTTCCTTGGCTTAGTCGAGTGTGAGGTATCTCAATGTTGTTAAGAGCCTATGTTATGGCGAGTTTCCGGATCGAGTTTCGTTCAAACAGTGAGTATCGTGTAAGGGGGGTAAAAATCTCCAACTCAGGGCGTGATGGGGGGTGTTTACACTAGGGGTATACTCACCCAAGATTTGGCATAATTTGATTTCACCACAGGTGTGTATATAAAGACGAACAATAGTATTGGTAACCAGAGCGACCTTTCGACCTTATGACTTTCCCCCAAATATTTGTTTCCGGTATCTTCGCCCTGGTTATCGGATGTTTAATTTTCACTCACTTCCGACCGTCCCTGGTGTTTGCCGCGGCGGCTGGTGCCTGTTTTCTTACTGGTTTGGTTCCGGCGGAATCGGCGTTACAGAAAGGAGCCAACCCCGGTTTAGCCACCTTAGTTGTATTGATGCTCGTGTCGGTGGGACTGGAGAAGGCGCGCTGGTTGCGTTCTATCTCAGAGGGCCTGATCAAGGGGTCTTTAAAAGCCAGTTTATTGAGACTTACAACGGCTACCGCCTTAAGCTCCGCATTTCTTAACAATACGGCAGTGGTGGCGGCCCTATCTTCAAGTGTGAAAGGGCAGCGGCGCTTGCCTGCGGCCAAGTTGCTGATCCCGTTATCCTATGCGGCAATTCTCGGTGGTACTCTGACGCTTATTGGTACTTCTACGAACTTGATCGTTAACAGCTTTGTACTCGATCGCGGCCTTCCCAGTTTGGACTTTTTCGCCTTTGTGCCGGTGGGCTTGGCCGCAGCTTTAGTGGGCTTGGTGGTATTGCTTTTGTGCAATCGTCTTCTCCCTGAAGGGGGAGTAACGGAGGAGCCTGTCACTGAGTATCTGCTGGAGGCTGAAGTGGTGGCTAACTCTCCATTGGATGGGAAGAGTGTTGAGCAAAACCGTCTACGCCAACTTGAGACCTTTTACTTAATTGAAATTGTTCGCAGAAATCAGGTTATTAGCCCTGTCGGCCCCTCTGAAGTTATCCGTTGCGGGGACAAGTTAATTTTTAGTGGCGATGTACGTGATCTTGGTCGCTTGCAGGATATTGAAGGGCTGCGCTTATTTGCGCTGGAAGATGAGGATCTGGACCTGAATCTTACAGAAGTAGTGATTACGCCCAGTTCCAGTATTCTTGGCCAGACCTTAAAAGGGTGTAATTTTCGTACTCGCTTCGATGCGGCAGTGGTTGCTATGCGCCGTGGCGGTGAGCGATTGTCTGGCAAGCTCGGGGAGATTGAGCTTCGTGCTGGGGATGCCCTGCTGTTGGCGGTGGGTCCGGATTTTCGTCATCATCTGAATATTGATAAGAATTTCTATGTGATCAGCGGCACAGAGGTTCGGCGCGACCTCTCTCGACGTAATAACTGGCTTTTGGCGTTGGGTTTTGCTGCCGTTGTAGCTGGTGCGGCACTGGGTATCTTCTCGCTGCTAAAAGGGCTTATCGTTCTCCTTGGTGGAATGATTGGCCTGGGAATTATATCTACTACTGAGTTACAGCGGCGCTTCCCATTTCAGATATGGTTGATTATCACTAGTGCCCTGATTTTGGCTGAGGCTTTCGCGGGTAGTGGTTTGGCAGATTCACTGGCGCTAGGGCTGCGTAGTTTACTAGCGGACTGGGGGCCATTAGCTGGGTTGGTAGGCGTCTTCTTGTTGACATTGGCGCTGACAGAATTGATGACCAACAACGCCGCAGCTGCATTGGCTTTCCCCCTCGCATGGAGTTTGGCTGAGAGCTTTGGGGTTAGCTGGATGCCCTTTGTAATGGCCGTAGCCTATGGAGCGAGTGCCAGCTTTCTCACCCCATTTGGCTATCAGACCAACCTGATTGTGCAAAACTTGGGAGGATATCATTTACGCGACTTCCTCAGAGCTGGGTTACCCCTGACTATTGCTTACTCGATAACAGTTTTGATTTTGATTCCAATCGTGTTTCCGCTAGAAGGGTAGTAGTTTGGCACTTGACTCGAGTCCCACAGAAAGCTGTATAGTCATTGAAGAAGGTGCGAACCCGTCAACAGACTATTTTATCCGGCCATATTTGTATGACAGGGGAATCAATTTCCGGTGTATAACTTGGTCCAGCTCTCCATTTGAACAGGATATTAATGAAAAATCCTTAGTCTTTGTTCGTTATATTCCTCGAGAATGGAAGTTATTTATAGATAAAAACAGAGGTCAGTTTCAGAGGATCTACCTATTTATCGATGATGATTTATTTGATTGGTATGCGTTTTCCAGTATGCCACTTCGATATCAAGCAAAAATATTACGGCTTAGCTGGTCTAAGCAGAGTTGGCTGAAATCTGTCGGCGCGCAACTATTGGTATCGACCCCCTACCTTGCGGAAAAGTATCAAAGTTGGTCTCCAGAGTTACTGCAGCCTGCTCCCTTGAGTTGTGAGCAGGAGCAGCCTTTGACTGTGTTTTACCATGGCTCTGCGTCTCACCTTGAGGATGTTCAGTGGCTGCGGCCGGTGATCGAGGAAGTCCTCAGCCGCAGTCCAATTCTCAATTTTGAGATAATTGGAGATCAGCGTGTCAATCGGCTCTTTCGAGGAATGCCACGGGTGCAGATACTGCACCCGATGAAGTGGCCTACCTACGTGTCGATGCTTCGAGGGCGAGGGCGATCAATTGGTTTGGCACCTTTGCTCGATTTGCCGTTTAATCGCGCCAGGTCGCATACAAAGTTTTTTGACATTACCCAGGCTGGTGCCGCAGGTATCTTTGCTCAAGGGGACATATACGGTTCCGTAGTGCGGCATGGGGAAAATGGTCTGTTGTTACCAATGGAACCTTCAGCTTGGGTCGAGGGAATCTTGGATCTTGCCAACGATCATAGCCTTCGGGATGCACTTTCACTTGAGGCAAGGAAATGCCTGTAATTGGACACTGCTCACTCGGGCTTCGGCGTTTATCTAACCTTGATAACTTCCTGGAAGCTGAGTGTCGCTATGTAGCTCTCAAGCCGGGTAGATCAATTTCCATGATGGCGGGCTGGGGGTTAAAAAAAGCGCCCTTAAAGCACAGCGCCTTGCCACTCATTTGAGTTTGCCTTATATCGCTATAGAAGATGGGTTTTTACGTTCACTCGGCCTTGGCGTAAATGGCGCTGAACCGCATAGTTTGGTTGTTGACTCGACAGGTATTTATTACGACGCCTCCCGGCCAAGTGACCTGGAAATATTAATCAGTGAGGCTGATTTCTCGCCGGATGAACTTGTTCGTGCAGAAAAAGGCTTAAAACTTATACGAGAGAGTCGACTGTCGAAATATAACCAATCGACTGATATATCACTGGAAATTTTGCCTGAGCAAAAGACCATTTTAGTGGTCGATCAAACACTTGGAGATATCTCCGTTAAAGGTGGGTTGGCTTCTAAGCAGCATTTCTCTCAAATGCTTGAGTCCGCAATTAATGAAAATCCTGATGCTGAAATTCTTGTAAAGATTCACCCTGATGTTATCGCAGGGAAAAAGCGTGGCTATCTAAAGGAACTGGCTGAACTGAGGGGTTGTAGGATTATCTCTGAGGATATCTCCCCATGGTCAATCCTGGATCGAGTTGAAAAGGTTTATGTGGTCAGCAGCCAGCTGGGTTTTGAGGCGCTGGTCGCCGGTAAGGAGGTCCACTGCTTTGGAATGCCTTTTTATGCGGGGTGGGGTTTATCTCGAGATAGGCAAAAGTGTAATCGCCGTGGTGTGAAGCGAACGTTGCTTCAGGTTTTTTGTGCTGCGTACCTAAAATACTCCCGATATATTAATCCGTATACTGGCAATCGGTGTAACTTTGAGGACACTGTGGCATTAATTGCTGAGCAACGCAGGCAATGGAGACGCTTCGATGGCGACTGGGTTGGAGTAGGATTTTCTCACTGGAAAAGGAGTTTTCTTCCAGGTTTTATCGGTGGAAAGGGAAGGATTAAATTTTCTTCTGCAAAGGTACCAGATGCAAGGGCAGGAACCAATATTCTGGTATGGGCAAGTCGGATTACAGATGGTTTGCTTGATGAGGCTAAGAAATCTGATTTAAATGTCTGGAGGGTTGAAGACGGTTTCTTGCGTTCTGTTGGTTTGGGGGCTGATCTAGTCGTTCCGAATTCACTGGTTCTAGATAGATGTGGTATTTACTTCGACGCCAGGCAGCCCAGCGATTTAGAGGTGCTGTTAAATACCTGTAGTTTTCCTGGTCCTCTTCTAGATAGAGCTAGAAAGTTACGAGATAAATTGATCGATAAAGGGATTAGCAAATACAACGTTGTAGAAGATCAACCTACAGTTGATTTTGATTTCTCCTCTGGTAAAAAAATTATTTTAGTTCCCGGGCAGGTAGAAAGCGATGCCTCGATAGCTAATGGCTCCCCAGTAATAAAAAGTAACTTGGCGCTTCTTGAACGCGTCAGGCTCAATAACCCCGATGCTCATATTATTTATAAACCTCACCCTGACGTAGTTTGTGGTGCTCGCCTAGGTACTTTGCAGGGGAGTTCTGATTCCCTTTATGACACATTGCTTGAACAGGGTGATATAGTTTCTGCTATTAAAGTCGCTGATGAAATTCACACTATGAGCTCCCTGAGTGGTTTTGAGGCACTACTGAGAGGCAAGCAAGTGGTAACTTATGGGTTACCCTTTTATGCTGGCTGGGGGCTCACAAGGGATACGCTTGTTGAAAATAGAGAAATCCCCACAGGTGAGTTAAGGAATTTTTTATCGAGAAGGCAGCGCAATTTAACTTTAAACCAGATGATTGCCGCTACTTTGCTGTTATACCCAGTCTATGTAGATCCCAAAACGGCTGAATTTGTCAACGCAGAAACTACCATTGAACTACTTGGGAAGGCGCGCTCTTTGGGAATTAAAAAAGGAGTAGTTTTTAAACTCTTCTCCTTGTACCGAAGAATATTTATGAGATATTGAAAATTGTACCCGTAATTCAGTATATGGCTATCTATTCAATTTCTTTTGATGCATTAGTTTAAATTTTTAGACCTCAGGGAATATAGTTTCAAACTTCTATTTTGCTAACTTTTATATTTCCCCCTTCTGCGCTAATTGTTCGGGAACTGGTTGTCAAGGTTTTCTGACCGCAAGCCAATCTTAGTCTATTACGCCCGATTACACTTTGGTGATTATAGTACCAGTTGTACTGACATCTTTTTTTCCTGGTATAAGATGTGGTATTAAATGGAGTTGGAATTTATTCGGATTGTTACAGGATTGGCCTCTAGTTGCGTGTCGCTATATGCCAAGCGTCCTGGTGGGCGGAGTGGTTGTGCTTCTATATAAATTGACTTTATGGTTTGTACCAAATACAAATTGTGTGTTGGCATTTTTAGACTATACATTTTGATTGATGGGAAGACCCTTGAAGTAAGAAACCACAGAGGGCAATTTTTGATGCCAAATTTACAAAAGTTTCTGCCCTTCTCGTAGCAGCTCTAATATCCAAGTTCTATGTTGTTAGATGGTTCGCATAGATGTAAAAAGCAGTTCAATATAATAACTGTGAAGTTTGCTTAATTTCACAGTCATTTCTTTTTTATTCATCGCCTCGTTTCAACGTATCCAGTGACCTTAGCTCAAGGAAAAGCCAATACATGTCTGTGGCAGTATTTTTACAAGGACCTCATGGCCCATTCTTTGCCCAAGTGGCAAGGCGCTTGTCACAGAGCGGAGTCATTACTCATAAGATCAACTTTAATGGCGGGGATCGCTACTTCGCTTGGGCTGATTTTCAGGTGGATTTCACCGGGGAGGAAAGTGATTGGAGTGCCTTCTTCTCAGATTATCTATCTAAAAATAATGTAGATACTGTTTTTTGCTATGGGGACTGCCGCCGCCTGCATACCATTGCAAAATCCATCTGCGAGTCCAAGGGTATCGCTTTTGGTGTATTTGAAGAGGGATATTTGCGCCCGGATTTTATCACTCTTGAATTTGGCGGGGTTAACGCTCATTCGCGTACGGACTGGTCTCGAGAAGCAATTAATAGTTATCGAGCCAGGGAGCGAAAGCCGGTAAAATCTGTTGGGCAAACTTTTTTTAGGCGAGCGCGTTTTGCAATGGCCTATTATCTTGCGATGCGGGTTTCTCAATTGGAATTTCCCCACTATCGGCACCACCGAAGTCTCAGTTGGCTAGGTGAAGGCGTTTGCTGGATCAAGAGTTTCTATCGAAAAGGCCTGTATAAACTGATGGAGCGCGGACTTACGGCCCGTTTGACGGGTGAGCTCAGCGGCCGGTACTTTCTTTTTCCACTTCAAACCCGCGATGATTTTCAACTGCGAAAGCACTCTGATCTGGTTTCTATCGAAAATGCGATAGAGGTAGTGTTGCAGTCGTTTGCACAAAATGCGCCACAGGGTTCGATGATGGTAATAAAGCACCACCCTATGGATCGTGGGTTTTGTCACTATCAAAAGCTGATACAGGAACTGGAAACTCGCTACCAGATTACCGGCAGGGTTATCTACTGTCATGACCTGCACCTGCCGACTTTGCTCGATCACACCCTAGGGGTTGTAACAATCAACAGTACAGTGGGCATATCTGCACTCTTCCACGAGGTGCCAACTCAAGTACTTGGAAGATCACTGTATGACTTACCGGGGCTGACTCATCAAGGGGGCTCTCCAGCTTTTGGAGTCAACCCGACCCGGTAGACACGGAGTTCTTCCAGCGATTTCGGGCCTATCTTTATGATAAGACCCAAGTGGATGGCAGCTTCTCCCGCCATATTGCCGCTACAATCGATGGAGTTTGCAGGCGCTTGACGGAGTCCCGTGCAACGGAGCTAAGGCGGCAGCCTGAAACTGAGGTGGATATGGTCTAAGGAGCGCTGTACTCTTTTTCCCTCTAGATCAATGACGCTTTTCTTTTTATCTACCCAATATTGATATCCTATCTGTCGGCGGAGATACATGCTAATCAACTTGCCTAAAAAACAGGCTGATCTGGATCGTCTAACCTGTTAGACTGCGCGGCCTTTTACCCACCGCTCCGGTCCCGCGATAGGGACTTTGGCTTCAAGTGAATTCCGAAATGACCGATACCCCTAAAGCGGCCGGCTTCGACCAGTTGGGTCTGCCGTCTGAAATTCTCAGCGCCATCGAAAAGCTCGGCTATGAGACTCCCTCCCCGATTCAGGCACAAACTATTCCGTCCCTGCTGGAGGGGCGGGATGTGCTAGGCCAGGCCCAGACCGGCACTGGCAAGACCGCAGCCTTTGCGCTGCCGCTACTCTCCCAGCTGGACCTGAAGGATCGTCGCCCTCAGGCACTGGTGCTGGCACCGACCCGCGAACTGGCTATTCAGGTGGCTGAAGCCTGCCAGTCTTACGCATCCAAGTTGAAAGGTTTCCACGTTGCGCCTATCTACGGTGGCGCTGACTACCGCGGCCAGATACAGCAGTTGAAGCGTGGCGTTCAGCTGGTGGTAGGTACTCCCGGGCGGGTGATGGACCATATGCGTCGCGGTTCCCTGGATCTGTCCAATCTGCGCACCCTGGTGCTGGATGAGGCGGATGAAATGCTGCGCATGGGCTT